>NZ_JAXDPY010000691.1:0-12186 GCF_034668105.1 Paraburkholderia sp.
CGCGCGGGCCGCTTCCATTACGTACCGACGGCCACTGCGCCACAGGAAAAAAGGCGTGAATGACTCACGCCTCATTTCAAGCGTGGCTTAGTCCGTGATTCCGCTTACACGTTGCCCCGGTGGAACGAGCCGTTTGGACGCTCCCGTCGTGATTTCATGCGCATTGCCGTAACGGCAGGCACCACCGCGGCGCTGCCGTGGATGCAGGACGCCCACGCGCAGTCGCCAGCCGGCTCCGCCACCTCCGCCACCACCGCAACCCCTGCACCCGTCACCGGACACCCGGCGAAAGGCACCCAGCTGATCCTGCTCGGTACCAAGGGCGGCCCGACGCCGACGGAGATGCGCGCGGCACCGGCGAACGAGCTGGTGGTGGACGGTCAGCCTACGTGGTCGATTGTGGCAACGGCGTCGCGCTGCAGTTGACCAAAGCGGGCATCAAGCTGCCGGACATTCGCGACATCTTCCTGACTCACCATCATTCGGATCACAACGCCGACCTCGGCAACCTCGTGTTCCTCGCCTGGGCCACCGGCCTGCGCACGCCCGTCAATCTGTATGGGCCGCCGCGCATGACCAGGATGATCGACGACTTCGTCGACATGAACGCGATCGACCTCGACGTGCGTATGCGCGAAGAAGGGCGTCCGCCGTTCCGGCCATTGTTCAACATCCATGAATTCGACGGTCCTCGCCTCGTGATGGAAGACGACCGCGTGCGCGTCACGTCGACCCTGGTCGACCACTACACGATCAAGCCGGCATTTGCGTACCGCTTCGAGACCCGGGACCGCACCGTCGTCTTCTCCGGCGACACGACCTGACGGTGCTGCTCGGCTATCACGGCGAACGCATTCTGCGGGTTGAGGGGATCGGCAATTTCATCGGCGAACAGCGGCCGGTTGTGTTCCATGGTGTGCAGCAGTTGCTGCATGAACCGTTGCGGCTCGAAGCATGGCCCGACGACGATCACACGACGCGGCTCGTGTTCATCGTCCAGGGGCTCGCCAGGTCGGTGAGCGAGGAAACGCTCGCGCATTTTCTGCGCGAGGCAGCTTAAGCGACACCTCGGCGACGTGTGCCGCTTACTGTTGCGGCAACGTGTAGGCGATCACATAGTCGCCGAGCTTGGTGCCAAACGAACCATGCCCGCCCGCCGCGATCACGACGTACTGTCGGCCGTCGATCGAATAGCTCATTGGCGTCGCCTGACCGCCTGCGGGCAGGCGCGCCTCCCAGACCTGCTCACCGTTGTTCACGTTGAAGCCGCGGATGTAGTTGTCCGCCGTCGCGCCAATGAACGCGACCCCGCCCGCCGTGACGATCGGACCGCCCAGCATCGGCATGCCCATCTTGAACGGCAGCGGAATCGGCGAACTGTCGCGCACGGTGCCGATGCGCTTCTTCCACACGATCTCATTGGTCTTGAGATCGATCGCGGAGATGTAGCCCCATGCCGGTTGCTTGCACGGCAAGCCCAGCGGCGAGAGGAACGCGTTAATCGTGACGCCATACGGCACGCCGTACTGCGGCTGGATGCCTGACTCCGTGCCGCTGCCCTTGGCACCCGGCTCCGGCTCCAGCGGGTTGCCCGGGCCGCGCGGAATCAGACGCGAGACGAACGGCAACGCGATCGGGTTCGCGACGGCGATCTGGCGGTCGGTGTCGACGGCCATACCGCCCCACTCGAACATGCCCAGGTTGCCCGGGAACACGAGCGTGCCCTGCAGCGACGGCGGCGTGAACGTGCCTTCGTAACGCAGCTTGTGGAACATCACGCGGCATATGAGCTGGTCGTACATCGTCGCGCCCCACATGTCGGCGTCGGTCAGCTTCTTCGATGGACGATACGTGAGCTGCGAGAACGGCTGGGTCGGCATGACGTGATCGCCGGGGGCGGCGCCCTGCGGCACGGGCGTTTCGGGCGCCGGCACCACCGGCTCGCCGGTGCGGCGGTCGAGCACGAACAGGTTGCCGGTCTTGGCCGGTGCATACACGACCGGCACGGTCTTGCCGTCCTTGTCGGTGATGTCGGCAACCGTGGGCTGCGACGGCTGGTCCATGTCCCACAGATCGTGGTGCACGGACTGGTAGAACCAGGCGAGCTTGCCGGTCGACGCGTGCAGCGCGAGCAGTCCGCTGGCGTAGCGTTCCTGTTCGGGCGTGCGGTGGCCGCCCCAGATGTCCGGCGTGGTCACGCCCATCGGCAGATAGACCATGTCGAGCTTCGCGTCGTAGGCGGCGGGTGCCCACGAGTTGGGCGAATTCCACGTGTAATGCTCGCCCGGTCCCGGAATGTGATTCGGGTCCTGCGCACCCGGGTCGAACGCCCAGAGCAATACGCCCGTGCGCACGTCGAAGCCGCGGATGACACCCGACGGCTCGCGGTTCGAGAAGTTGTCCTCGACCGATCCCGCCACGACGATCACCTTGCTGGTGATGATCGACGGTGAGGTGGGCTCGTACATGCCCGCCGTCGTGACGGGTTGGGCGTGTTGAAGGTCGAGGTCGCCGTTGTTGCCGAACTCCGCGCAACGTTGGCCCGTTAGTGCGTCGAGCGCGTAGAGGTGGCCGTCGTTGACTGGGAGATAGATGCGGCGGGTGCAGGCGGTTGGAGTGGCCGTGGCCGAGGCGGTTGGAGTTGTCGTGGCCGAGGCGGTGGGGGTTGCGGGGGCTGAGGCCGGGGTGGCAGTTGCGGCTGCGGTGGTTGCGGTTGCGGTGCCAGGGGCGGCGCTGACAGTTGCGCCTGAGATGTCTGTAGCGGCGGCGATTGCGGCTGCACCGCTCGCTGGCGCAGCGGCTGTTGCGGCCGCATCGCTGGCCGGCGCAGTCGCGGGTACGGCCGTCGTGGCGCTGGCCGACAGATCGACGTACGACACGCCGCGGCAGGTCACGTGCTGGAACGATGGATCCGCCTGTAGTTTCGGATCGAACTTCCACTTGAGCGTGCCCGTCTTCGCGTCGAGCGCGAACAGGATCTGATGCGGCGAACACAGGTAAAGCAGATCGCCGATCTTGATCGGCGTGACTTCGTCGGTGATCTCGACGGGATCGTTGGGCCCCTTCATGTCGCCTGTGCGGAAGGTCCAGGCCACCTGGAGATTCTTCGCGTTCTCAGGCGTGATTTGCTGCAATGGCGAGTAGCGAGTGCCTTCCTGAGTGCGTCCATAGGCCGGCCAGTCGGCGGGGTCGATCCCGGTGCTGGTGCTGGCGCCGCCGCTTGCGGACGCGGCAGCGCTCAGTGTGCCGTTGACCTGCTGCGGATCGTTGAAGCTCGCGTACACGAGCACGCCCGCCCATGCCACGAGTGCGACGACGAGCGAGGCGACGCCGAGCTTACGCTCGCCTTCCAACTGCCAACTCACCAGCAGCAACAACCACACGCCGAAGATGACGAGCACACCGGAGCGCGGCGCGAGTGCCCAGAAGTCGGGACCCGACTCCATCAGCGCCCAGATCGCCGTGCCGATAAGCACAAGCGCATAAAGCAGAAGCGCGGCGGGACTGCGCCGCCAAAGCAGCCAGGCTACGCCCAACAGCACGATGCCTGTGACGACGTAATACGCCGAGCCGCCGACCGCGAGCAGCCATGCGCCGCCGATCAGCAGATAGAGCGCGCTCAGCAGCGTAAAAAGGAATGTGATGATGCCGATGACGCCACGCGAATTCGACTGACCGGTCATGATGATCTCAACCCTCTTGAGTGGATACCGCCTGCCAGTGGGACCGACGCCGAATTCATGCGTTATACGCCGGAGCACCGTGAAAAGGATAGCAGAACGTGTGTGTCATGCCGCGTGTACCGCGGCTTGCCATCCGCCGGTTAGGGGACTCGTCGACGAGGACGAATCATGCGGGGCGTGAACGCTGCGCACGTATCGTTCCTGCTCTTGTTCGTTTAGGCGACGGTCCTTTCGAGGAGCGTGTGCGCGTCTAGGGTTATAGGTCGTTCCGGGTGCAATTGGCAAGGCATGGCTGGGCATGCGTTGTGTGATGCAACTCGGGCGGCTTCGCTTATCTGGATGTGAAAGGCCGCCGCGTCAGGGCTCGTCTCGGCGTGACCTGATGCGTGGCGTCCCGAGCACGTCGAGGTACGTATCAAGTGACCGCTGCACCGAACTCGCGACCAGTCGTGTGATGTCGCTGTAGTCGCCACTGACGCATGCCTCGTCCAGCGCATCGTAATAAGCAAGCCGGTCTTCCTTGCGGATGATCGCCGGCGGGTAGCCGTCCTTCATCAGCTCGAAGTTCAGCAGTAGCCGTCCCGTCCGACCGTTGCCATCGACAAACGGATGGATTTTCACGAAACGCGTGTGCAACTCCGCCGCGCGCTCGACCGGATGCAGGGCTCCGGCCGTCACGTACCACTCGATCAGCGCGGCCATTTCGGTCGGCAGATGAAGAAAGTCGGGTGGAGTCGTGCTCGCTCCCGGAATCACGACATTCTCGCAGCGGTAACGGCCCGCCTGGCTGTCGTCGATGCCCTTCAACACGAGTCCGTGGATATTGCGGATTTGCCATTCCGATAGCGCCTCGGCCTTCGAGACGATGTCCTCGACATATAGGATCGCGTCGCGGTGATTCATCACCTCGAAATGCTCCCGAAGGGACTTTCCGCCGACCGTGATGCCTTCGAGCACCACTTTGGTCTCGCGCAGCGTCAAGGTGTTGCCCTCGATCGCATTCGAGTGATACGTCCACTCCAGCACCAATTTCTCGCGCAGAGACGCGACCGTGTGCTGAGGAAGTGGGCGCGCAGCATCGAGCGTCTCCTTGTCGGCGTCGATCGTCTTCAGCAGCGCGGCAGATTGATTGGGCATGTGTCTCTCGAAGCAAAGTTCGTCACATTCAATATATACCCCCATTGGAGCCCGCTAATCGCTTGGCGAAGCCTGCGCACGTCAGACCGAGCCTTTGAATCGCGTCGCGCAGAAATTCCTGCTGAGAGACGACCACGGGTTTCCTCCCGACCATCAGATCACCCCGCTCACGATCGACGACAACCGCACAGGATCACCCTCTACCAGGTTCTTAACGGCGGATAGGCTGGAAACGCCAATCTATTGCTGTATGAGTTTTAGCGAGCGCCCATCGCGGTGCAGTCTGACCGCGAACGTGCGGCGCGCGTAAGCCCGGTTCCGTAGAACACGAATAGCAAGGCGACATCGCGTGCGGTATTTTGCCCAGTTACAGCAGCGACTTTCAGCGCGTGACGGACCTGATGAAGCTCGACAACGGGCGATTTTGACATCCTGTAATGCGGACCATAGTGGGTTGCGTTACGAGGAAGTATGGATGCTATAAGCTCCGGATGCAACGGCCGACCGCGACCCCATTCACTTCCTCACAGATCAAATGTCACATTTGGCCAATCGGATAAGAAGAGTAGGGACAACACGATCGTCCTGGCAAACAGCCATAAAAAAGTCAGCCGAAGCTGACTTCATCCAGGCGCGATAACCGCGCCGCCGAAATCGATCACGTCGATCGGCGGCACGGTCACCGTACAGCTCACAGGCGCATAACCTCTACCGCACCCTCCCCTCCTTCCACGCAGTCAACAGCTGATCGTACTTAACCGTCTCCCCCTTCGGCTTCTCATTAGCAAGCTTCTTCCAAGGCGCGTGCTGATCCGACAACCACTTCGCCGGGTCGCTTTCCGCATTCAACTCCGGCGCGCAAACCTTCATTCCCGCGCGCTGCAAACGGGCCAGCACCTGGTCCATTTCCTTCGCCAGGTTATCCATTGCGGCTTGCGGCGGCTTCTCGCCAGCGACGGCCGTCGCGACGTTCTTCCACCAGAGTTGCGCCATCTTCGGATAATCGGGCACATTGTTGCCGGTCGGCGTCCATGCAACGCGTGCCGGGCTTCGATAGAACTCGATCAGCCCGCCGTATTTGTCCGCGTTCTTCGTGAAGTAATCGCTATGAATATCGGAGTCGCGAATGAACGTGAGCCCGGTAATCGACTTCTTCAACGAAACGGTTTTCGACGTAACGAACTGCGCGTAGAGCCACGCGGCAGCGCGCTGATTCGGCGGCGTCGACTTGAAGAAGGTCCACGAACCGACGTCCTGATAGCCGTTCTGCATGCCGTCCTTCCAGTACGGCCCGTGGGGCGACGGCGCCATCCGCCACTTCGGCGTGCCGTCTGCATTAGTCACATTGCCGGGTTTCAGCATCGAGGCGGTGAACGCGCTGTACCAGAAGATCTGCTGGGCGATCTTGCCTTGCGCCGGCACCGGTCCCGCTTCGTTGAAGGTCATCCCCGAGGCCTCGGGCGGCGCATATTTCTTCAGCCAGTCGATGTACTTGGTGGTCGCGAACACCGCGGCCGGACTGTTCGTGCCGCCGCCGCGGGACACTGACGCGCCCACCGCATGGCAGCCGTCCGGCGTGACGCGGATACCCCATTCGTCGACCGGCATGCCGTTTGGGATTCCCTTGTCGGCTTCACCCGCCATCGAGAGCCACGCATCGGTAAACCGCCAGCCGAGCGACGGGTCTTTCTTGCCGTAATCCATATGGCCGTAGACCTTTTCGCCATCGATGTTCTTGACGTCGTTCGTAAAGAATTCGGCAATGTCCTCATACGCGGACCAGTTCACCGGCACGCCGAGATCGTAGCCGTACTTCGCCTTGAACTTGTCCTGCAGGTCCTTGCGCGCGAACCAATCGGCACGGAACCAGTAAAGATTCGCGAACTGCTGGTCGGGCAACTGATAGAGCTTCTTGTCCGGCGCGGTCGTGAAGCTCGTGCCGATAAAGTCCTTGATGTCGAGACCGGGGTTCGTGTATTTCTTGCCTTCGCCGGCCATATAGTCGGACAGCGGCATGATCACGCCGTATCGATAGTGCGTGCCGATCAGGTCGGAATCCGAAATCCAGCCGTCGTAAATGCTCTGACCGGATTGCATCGACGTCTGCAGCTTTTCGACGACGTCGCCTTCCTGGATGATGTCGTGCTTGACTGAAATGCCGGTGATTTCGGTGAATGCCTTAGCCAGCGTTTTCGATTCGTACATATGCGTGTCGAGCGTTTCGGACACTACATGCACCTCTTTGACACCCGCTGACTTCAGCGTCGCAGCGGTCTCGATGAACCATTTCATCTCGTCCATCTGCTGCTGTTTCGACAGCGTACTCGGCTGGAATTCGCTGTCGACCCACTTCTGCGCTTCGGGCGTACCGGCGATCGCGGCATGGCTGGTCAAGCCCGTCGCGATAGCGCACGCCACGGCGAGCGTGACGGTTCGTCTCCTCTGTTGCATGGCTTTCTCCTGTGTCTCCGCACCCCTTGGAGCAACTGCCGAGGTCCGCCCGGGGCATCAACGGAACCGGTCTGTCCAGATACGCAAACCTTCAGCACGCAACGCTATTCATCCTTTCCACATGACAATCAGCAGCACGAGCATCGACGCCGCGAAACCGGGCCACGCGCTCGCGTGTTCCGCGCTGATGCCGATCCACGCAAGATTGATGTACGCGGCAATCAGCAGCCCGATAAAGAGCCGGTCGCCACGCGTGGTTCCGATCGGCAAAAAGCCTTTGCGTTCGACGGTCGGCGAGCGGATCTCCCACACAGTCATGCCCGCCAGCATCACCACGATGCAGCCGAAAAAAATCGCGACTTCGGGTGTCCAGTACATCCACGTCAGCATCAGACTCTCCCCATCGCAAAGCCCTTCGCGATGTAATTCCTCACGAAGTAAATGACGAGCGCGCCCGGCACGATGGTCAGCACGCCCGCCGCGGATAGCACGCCCCAATCCATCCCCGCCGCCGATACCGTGCGCGTCATCACGGCGGCGATCGGCTTGGCGTTGACGGTGGTGAGCGTGCGCGCGAGCAGGAGTTCGACCCAGCTGAACATGAAGCAGAAGAACGCGGTCACGCCGACGCCCGACTTGATCAGCGGCAGGAAAATCTTCACGAAGAACGCGGGAAACGTATAGCCGTCGATGTAGGCGGTTTCGTCGATTTCGCGCGGCACGCCCGACATGAAGCCTTCGAGAATCCACACCGCGAGCGGTACGTTGAACAGCATGTGCGCGAGCGCGACCGCGATATACGTGTCCATCAAACCGACGCTCGAATACAGTTGAAAGAACGGCAGCAGGAACACGGCAGGCGGCGTCATCCGGTTGGTGAGCAGCCAGAAGAACATATGCTTGTCACCGAGAAAGCGATAGCGCGAGAACGCATAAGCAGCCGGCAGCGCCACGAGCACCGACATCACCGTGTTCATCAGCACGTAGATGATCGAGTTGATGTAGCCCCAGTACCAGGACGGGTCGGTGAAGATGACCTTGTAGTTGTCGAAGGTCACGTGATGCGGCCAGATCGCGAACGCCGACATCGTCTCTTCGTTCGTGCGCAGCGAGATCGACAGCATCCAGTAAAGCGGAATCAGCGCGAACAGGATGTACAGCGTCAGCACGACAACGCGCATCCAGCGGTTATTGCGCATGGTCGCCCCCTTTACCCACGCGCTCCATCCAGTTGTACAGGATGAAGCACAGCAACAGGATGATCAGGAAGTAGATCAGCGAAAACGCCGCCGCCGGACCGAGGTCGAACTGCCCGACTGCTTTTTGCGTCAGGTACTGCGACAGAAACGTGGTCGAATCGCCCGGGCCGCCGCCCGTCAGCACGAACGGCTCGGTATAGATCATGAAGCTGTCCATGAAGCGCAACAGCACGGCGATCATCAACACGCCGCGCATCTTCGGCAGTTCGATATAGCGGAATACCGCGAAGCGGCTGGCTCCGTCGATTTCGGCGGCCTGATAGAACGCGTCCGGAATCGCGCGCAAACCTGCATAGCAGAGCAGCGCGACGAGCGGCGTCCAATGCCAGACGTCCATCACGAGCACGGTGATCCACGCGGCGCTGGGACTGGCCGTGTAGTTGTATTCGATGCCCGCGTGATTGAGCGCATAACCGAGCAGGCCAATATCAGGCCGCCCAAAAATTTGCCAGATCGTGCCCACCACGTTCCACGGAATCAGCAGCGGCATGGCGAGCACGACCAGCGACGCCGACGCGCGCCAGCCGGACGCCGGCATCGCCAGCGCAAGGCCGACGCCGAGAGGAATCTCGAACAGCAGAACGCAGGCGGAAAAGACAATTTGCCGCCCGAGCGCGCCGCGCAGATCGTCGTCGTTGATGATGGCGCGGAACCACTCGGTGCCCACGAACACATGTTGCGTCGGGCTGATGATGTCCTGCACCGAATAGTTGACCACCGTCATCAGCGGCAAAATGGCGGAAAACGCAACGCAGATGAACACCGGCACGACCAGCAGCCAAGCCTTCTGGTTGACGGGCTTGTTCATCGCGCGATCCTTTCGTCGTTGCTGAAGAACACGGTTTCCGCCGCGGCGAGCTTCAACCAGACGGCGCCTTCGCCGACACGCAGATGCGGCTCGACCTTGGCCGTGAAGACGTGGCCGTCGCATTGCGCGGTGACCAGCTGGTAGTTGCCGAGTTGCTGCACGCGCAGCAGATGGGCTTTCACCGCACCGGGTTCGCCGTCGCTCACGACCCGCACGAACTCCGGGCGCACGCCGAGCGTCAGCGTGCCGTTTGCGTGCTTCAGCGTATCCAGCGTAGGGGGGTCCAGTTGCAGATGCTGCGTGCCGATCCTGATACCGTCGGCGTCCAGATCGACCGGACAGAGATTCATCCCCGGGCTGCCGATGAAATAGCCGACAAACGCGTGATCGGGCCGCAAAAACAGCGCGTCCGGACCGCCCTTCTGCACTACGCGGCCGTTCGTCATCACGACGACTTCATCGGCGAAAGTCAGCGCCTCGACCTGATCGTGCGTCACGTAGATCAGCGTCAGTTTCAGTTGCTGATGAATCTTTTTTAACTGACGGCGCAGGATCCACTTCATATGCGGATCGATCACGGTCAAGGGTTCGTCGAACAGGATCGCGGCCACGTCCTTGCGAACGAGGCCGCGACCCAGCGAAATTTTCTGCTTCGCATCCGCCGACAGATTGTTCGCCTTGCGCGGCAACTCACGCGTCATGTCGAGAATTTCCGCCACCTCATGAACGCGCTGTTTCACGTCGCGCGCCGTCATTTTGCGGTTGCGCAGTGGAAACGCGAGATTGTCGAACACGCTCATCGTGTCGTAGATCACCGGGAACTGGAACACTTGCGCGATGTTGCGCTCGCGCGGGCTCATCGCGGTGATGTCACGTCCGTCGAACAGCACCTTGCCTTCCGACGGCCTCACGAGGCCGGACACGATGTTGAGCAACGTGGACTTGCCGCAACCAGATGGTCCGAGCAACGCATACGCGCCGCCGTCTTCCCAGACCATGCTCATGGGTTGCAATGCGTAGTCGTCGAGCGTGGCGGGATGGGGTGCGTACGCATGCGCGAGATTCTGAAACTCAATGCGCGCCATGAGCGCCCTCCGGGCCGGACAGCAAGGTTGTGTCCGCACCGAACACGAACAGTTCGTCGGGATCGATGTACACGTCGAGTTCCGTGCCGAGATCGATCTGATGCACGCCTTGCAGTTGCGCGACCAGATCGACGCCGCCTTGCCGCGTGTGCAGATGCAGGTAGGTTTCGGAGCCGCTCAGTTCGGCCAGTTCGAGCCGGCACGGCACGGCAACGGAGCGCGGCGTGCGAGGCGCGAGCCGGAGATGGCCGGGACGAATGCCGATGCGAAACGTCTCGTTGCCGCCGACAGCGCGCGCGCTCGCCCGTTCGAGCGGCACCTCGATACCGATCGGCAGACGCGCGGTGCCGTTCGCGGTGAGTTCGCTGGCGAGCATGTTCATCGGCGGATCGTTGAACACGGCTGCGACGTCGACATTGGCGGGGGCGTTGTAGACGTCGAGCGTCGGGCCATGTTGCAGCACACGCCCCTTGTCGACGATCGCCGTGTAGCCGCCGAGCAGCAGTGCTTCGAGCGGTTCGGTCGTGGCGTAGACGACAGTGGTCTTGCCGTCCGCGAACAGCGACGCCAGTTCGACCCGCAATTCTTCGCGCAGCTTGTAGTCGAGATTGACTAGCGGTTCGTCGAGCAGCACTAGCGACGAGCGCTTGACCAGCGCCCGCGCCAGCGCGCAACGTTGCTGCTGGCCGCCGGACAGTTCGCCCGGACGCCGGTGCAACAGGTGATCGATATGGAGTTTGGCGGCGACTTCGTGCACGCGTTTTTTGACTTCGTCGGCGGGCGTTTTCTGCAGCTTCAGTGGTGACGCAATGTTGTCGAACACCGTCATCGCCGGATAGTTGATGAACTGCTGATAGACCATCGCAAGGTTGCGCTGCCTGACGCTGACGCCGGTTACGTCGTTGCCGTCGGCAAGCACGCGGCCCGATGCCGGGCGGTCGAGGCCGGCCATCACGCGCATCAGGGTGGTCTTGCCGGCTTGCGTCGGCCCAAGCAGCACGTTGATCGCGCCGGGGATGAGCCGCAGATCGACGCCGTACAGATGCGTCTGAGCGCCCGAAACGACTGTCACCCGCTCCAGTTCCAAGACCAAATCGCTCTCCTTCGTTCTAGTGCGTTTTCGGTGCTGCTCAGGCCCTGGCGCGACAATTGGGCAGTAACGGTGATGGGCGCGGTGTTAGCGTTTCCGGTCGCTCTTGTGCGTTTTCAAGCCGACGGCGAAGCGCACCCTTTTTTCTAAAAGGAAATCAAAACAACGGATTCGATGTTCCTTTTTGTTCGTTTACGTATAAATCGGTGTTAACCATACAATCGGTCGACAAATAGTCTCCCACCAGCTTACTCAATTAGAAACCATTGCTTTCTATACAGATTGAATATGACGATTAACGTAATCTACGTGTCAGCGTAACAGAAGGGAGGATGACTCTGACGAATTGCCGCAGGCACTGTGCAAGACGGATTGGCGGCTCGGATCGTCGCAGTTGGACGTCGCGCAGCTCGAAGACTTATTTAGCTTTGGTCCTATATCCGGTCGGCGCGCACATGATCCGGCTATTCCGGCTGTGCGCCCTCCAGCGCCGCGCGCACGGTCCTCGCGAACAACTCGTCGTCGAAGGGCTTGCGCAAATAGGCCACCGCTCCGCCTGCGAGCGCTTGCTCGCGCACGCTGACTTCATCATGGGCGGTGATGAAAATGACAGGCATGCCACTGCCCGACAGACGCCGCTGAACTTCCAGGCCATTCAGCCCAGGCATTTGCA
>NZ_JAXDPY010000692.1:0-21231 GCF_034668105.1 Paraburkholderia sp.
CGCAAAATCCGGTCTTCGCCGAAGAACTGTTCGGCCCGGTCGCCGCTTTCCACGTCGTCGAGGACGAAGCCGCCGCGATTGCGCTCGCCAACGGCACGCCGTACGGTCTCGGTGCGTCGGTGTTCACCGCGGATACCGAACGCGGCGAGCGGGTCGCCGCGCAGATCGAGAGCGGCATGGTGTTCGTCAATCAGCCGTTCGCCACGGCGGCGGAACTGCCGTTCGGTGGCGTCAAGCGTTCAGGTTTTGGCCGGGAGCTTTCTCAGCTCGGCTTCGACGAGTTCGTCAACAAGAAGCTGATCAGGGTTGCCCCCGTCGGGGCGGCGCCATTCGGCCCCGCACGGCCGCTTGAACCGGGTGCCTGACGCTGCTCCCATGGCGAAGCGCGCGATTGTGGCGCCTCGTTCCTCTGTCCCTTTGACCGAACACTATGATGAACAAGACGATTATCAGTTGCGCGCTCACTGGAAGCGACGATACCCCGCGGCTCAACCCTGCAGTGCCCGTGACGCCCGAGCAAATCGCCAATGAGGCTATTGCTGCATGTGAAGCCGGTGCGAGCATCGCTCACATTCATGTTCGTGACCCCAAGACCGGGGTTCCGAGCACTGAACTGTCGCTCTACAGAGAAGTCGTTTCGCGTATCCGCGATAGCGGGTGCCCGATCTTGATCAATCTGACGACGGGCCCGGGTGCACGTTTCGTTCCCAGCGACGAAGACCCAAACCGGGGAAGTGAATTGAGTACGATGATGACGCCTGAGGCCCGCGTTCAGCATGTGCTCGAGTTGCGTCCGGAAATCTGCACTCTGGACGTAGCGACCATGAACTTCGGCAATCGCGCATTCGTCAACGTGCCGGACCATCTCGTCAAAATGGCAAGCTTAGTCGAGGAAGCGGGCGTGAAGGTGGAAATCGAGGTATTCGATCTTGGGCACGTGCGCCTCGCGCGCCATCTGATCGAAACGCAGGGGATTCTGCAGGCTCCGCTGTTCCAGCTGTGTCTTGGTGTGCCATGGGGAGCGGCCGCCGACACCGAGAGTCTTCTTCAGATGAAGCGCTATCTGCCCGGGAACGCCCGTTGGTCGGCGTTCGGTATCTCGCGCGCGCAATTTCCGATCGTGGCGCAAAGCGTGATTCTCGGCGGGCATGTCCGCGTCGGTCTCGAGGACAATCTCTATCTTGCCAAGGGGGAGCTGGCGCCAGGCAACGCAGCGCTGGTCAAACGTGCGGTCGGTATCATCAAAAACATCGGCGCAGACGTGGCAACGCCTGACGAAGCTCGCAGCATACTCGGCCTTCCCCGTCGCCAATAGAACGAGTTGAGAGCGGAATCGCCTTCCCTAAGAACGCTGCGTTGCAAAGAGCAATGGTTTTAACCGGTAGCCTGTCCCTGGGCTACCGATACCGCCGCCTCACTCATGTCGAGTTCATCCTTTCTCACCAGAGACTTAGATGTTCTGACATAAGAAACGCGGCATCTATTGATGCATGGAGACAAAAATGCCTTTGTGGAATATCTATCATCCGGTCGGCGCCTACACGGCAGATGAAAAGCACGAGATGGCCAAGCGAATCGTCGACATTTATATCATTCCTCGCTTCTATGTAGGCGTTCTGTTTCATGAACAGCCGAAAGACTCCTTCTTCATGGGAGGGGAGTCGCGAGACGACTTTGTCAGAATCAGATTAGACCATTTCGCCAGACACATTGCCAAGGATGTCGAATGGACGAAGTCCTGGCTCCGCAAGGCGAACGCCGCGATTGCGCCATTTGTCCAGGATCGAGGCTATCACTACGAGTTGCATGTCGGCGAAACGCCGCAAGAACTGTGGTTGATCGACGGCATTCGACCACCTCGGCCTGATACGGAAGCCGAGAAGAAATGGAAGCTTGAAAACCGGGCGTCGCCATATGAACCGAACGAAGGTTGAATGGGTCGGTTTCGTCTGAAGGCGCGTCGCCGGATGCACTGATTGCGACCATAACCAGACTTCCGGGTCTGGCTATGCATGAGTCCGCAGCCTGGGCATCGCGTCGCGCCCGCAGGCGCACAATTGACACGGTAACTCCAGGAGAGCTACATGAAGGCCTTGATCATCGAACACAACGGCGAGCCGTCGGAGGTAGTCCACTGGCGTGATTTGCCCGAGCCGACGCCCGGGCCGGCCGCTGGCGCGGCTGCCGGTCAATAGGTCCGTTCAGCGATAACTCGGGCCACCGTTTCCAGGGACCGCGTGAGCGTAGCGAGGTCGACGGACCCGATTGCCAACCGGATGGCGTGAGGCACATGAGCCGACGTCGAGAACGGCAGGGCTGTGGACACGGAAACCCGCTCGCGCATCAGCGCCATCGCAATCTCGTCCGCGCGAACCTCCTGCGCGAGAGGGAGCCACACGAAGTACGAAGAGGGATGGCTGACCCTCTTCAACTGGCCCAGAATGTCGGCGACAAGGCCCTGACGCATCGTGGCATCCCGTCGCTTCTCCTTCTCAAGCCGAGCCACTGTGCCGTCTTCCATCCAGCCGCAGCCAATGGCCGTCATGATCGCCGGGGTGTTCCAGGTTGTTGCCCGGATCGCCCGTTCGAGCTTGGGAATCCATTGGCCCGGTGCACAGACGAAACCGACGCGCAGCCCTGTCGCGACACTCTTCGACAAGCTCGATACATAGACCGTCGCCTCCGGCGCAAGCGATGCCAACGGAGGCGGGGCACCTTTAGCCAGGAATGCGTAGGCCCCGTCTTCGATGAGTATCAGTCCATGGTGCCGGGCGATCGCGACAAGCTCCCGACATCGCGTCGCGCTCATCACCCAGCCAAGCGGATTGTGCAGCGTCGGCATGACGTAGACGGCACGTACTCGTCGTTGCTTGCACAGCGCCGCCAATGCGTCCAGATCGGGGCCGCGCCCAGCGGCCGGGATCGGCGCGAGTTCCAGCCGATTGGCCTCCGCAGCGAGCTTGAATCCTGGGTATGTCAGCGCGTCCACTGCCACCACGTCGCCGGGCTCCAGTAACGCCATGGCGGCCGTCGTCAACCCGTGCTGCGCGCCGCTCACGAGCAATGTCGTTTCGGCTGTTGCTGGCAGCCCCCGACTGGCCAGGTGGCGCGCCGCCGTCGCGCGCTCGTGCTCGCGCCCGCCGTGGGGCTGATATCGAAGCAGAGACTCCAGGTCACCTGCAACAGCGAGTTGGCGCAGCGCCGCCCTGAGAAGGTCAGTCTGGCCGGGCGATGACGGATAGTTGAAGCTCAGGTCTACGGTGTCCGCGCTCCACGCATGCAGGTCGACGCCTTGACCTCGGGGAAGCGCCTCCTTGACGAATGTGCCACGGCCGGTTTCGCCGCTCACCAGTCCCATTGCGTCGAGTTCCGCATAGACACGCGTGGCGGTGACCAGCGCCAGGCCCTCGCGAGCAGCCAGGTCGCGGTGCGTTGGCAGACGCGTCCCGGGACGCAGACGACCTGCACGGATATCGGCGGCGAGGCGGTCGACCAGTTGCTTGTAGCGCGGCTGAGCCATATCCCAATGTATCCATGACAATTATTTGATTGTATTCATTATCGGCTCTACCATGGCTCAACACAATTCTCCACCCGCGCGAGGACGCCATGCACATCGCCATCCTGACCTTTGAGGGCTTTAACGAACTCGACTCGCTGATCGCGCTCAACATTCTCAACCGGGTCAAAAATCCCGCCTGGCGGGTTTCGATCGCCAGCCCGACAGCGAAGGTGCGCTCCATGAACGGCGTGGTACTGGAGGCGCAAGCGTCGCTGCAAGATGCATGCGAGGCCGACGCTGTGCTGGTCGGCAGCGGGAGAAAGACGCGGGACGTGGTCGCCGATGCCGCGTTGATGTCACAGCTCAGGCTCGACCCGACGCGCCAACTGCTCGGCGCGCAGTGCTCGGGCACGCTGATACTCGCGAAGTTAGGCTTGCTGGACGACGTTCCGGCCTGTACGGACGAGATCACCAAACCGTGGGTCGAAGAAGCCGGCGTGGCGGTGCTCAACCAACCGTTCGTGGCGAAGCAGAACGTGGCGACGGCAGGCGGGTGCCTGTCGTCGCAGTATCTGGCGGGCTGGTTCATCGCACGTCTGGAGGGTGTCGAGGCCGCACGCAGAGCGATCCAGCATGTCGCCCCAGTGGGAGAGAAGGAGACCTACGTGACGCGTGCAATAGCGAACATTTCGCCATTCCTCTAAGGAAATATGGCTGACCAGGAATCCTGGGCTTTGCCACTTTTTTCTAGGTGCCAAGCGTGGCGTTGGCGCGGTTGCACGGCCGATCGATCTCGTCCGCCTCATGTTCCTCTTTCAGTTTCTTAAGGCGTTGCCGCCCGCCTGCGGGGCGGGCATGGCGGCAGCGGATCCGCGGCACTCGCGAGGCCGAGCCTTTCCCTCAGTCTTGGAACGGCAAAGTCGATAAATGCCCGAAGCTTGAGCGGTATCTGCCCTTGGGCGGCGTACATGAGGTTGACAGGCGCCGGCGGGGGTTCGAAGGCTTCCAGAAGCTTCACGAGACTACCCGATTTCACGGGCTCTTCAATCTGGTACGACATGACGCGTGCAATGCCGGCCGCTTCCTGCGCGGCGACGACTGCAGCCTCCACCGAACTCACTACAAGCCGGGACGGCACCTCGATCTTCAGTGGGCGGCCTTCTGAGTGAAACTCCCAGTTGCTACCCACCGCATATCCTTCGTATGTCACGCACTCGTGCGACAGGAGGTCTTCGGGTTTCCGCGGTGTCCCATGCTTTTTCAGATATGCGGGGCTTGCGCACAGTACTTGTCGATGCAGCCCGACACGCGTTGTAATCAGGCTGCTGCTCGGTTGCTCCCCAAGCCGCAGCACCAGATCGACACGCTCATCCGGCAAACTGACGAGCCGGTCCGTCAATTGCACGCGCATGCGGATTTGCGGAAACGCACTCAGAAATTCGACTATCACTGGCAGGACGTGGATGCGCCCCAATACGGGCGGCATGCTGATGACCAGTTCTCCCTGCGGCGCATGATATTCGCCGGAAGTCGTGCGTTCGATCTCCGCGATTTCCTCCAGAACCCGCCGACATGACACCACGTAGCCGCGCCCGGCTTCCGTCAGTGTCAGCTTGCGGGTACCGCGCACGAGCAATCGCACATTCAGATGTGCCTCCAACTCGGATACGCGCCGGCTCACTGTTGCCAGAGGAACGCGAAGCTTTCGACTCGCGGCGGACAGGCTTCCGTTGTCTATCGCCGCCAACAAAATGCCCATCGCCTCAAGTCGATCCATGGCCTTCCACCAATGAAAGGGTAGTTCTCAATTCTACCGGCTACTCAAAGGACAGAGGAAGGCCTAGATTCATGTTCATCCTGCCGCGCCCGCACATCCAGTGCGCCAATGTCAGGCGCTCGGCCGTATGTTCCATAACCTGATACCAGCCTTGTCCATTGGGAGCCATCCGTGACGTTCGAAACGCTCGAAGTGAATCGCGACGGAGCAGTTCTGTTCGTGAAGATGTTCGCCCCACCCATGAACCTGCTCGGTCCCGAGCTTGTGCGCGACCTGGTCACGCTGATCCGGGACACTGAAGCCGACGACGGTACGAACGTACTCGTATTCAGCAGTGCAGACCCCGACTTTTTCATCTCGCACGTGGATGTGACGAAGGTGAAGGAGTATCGCGACGAAGCCGCAAAGCTGACCGGCGAGCCCTCGATCGGGCTGCTGTTCCGCCATCTGAGCGCCAGCCGACTTGTCTCGATCGCGCAGATCGAAGGGCGTGTGCGCGGCGCGGGCAGCGAATTCGTGCTGGCCTGCGATATGCGCTTTGCCGCGCGGGAATCGGCGCTGTTTAGTCAGATGGAACCCGCCTTCGGATTGATTCCTGGTGGCGGCGCGGCCCAGTTTCTCACCCGCCTGATGGGCCGCGGCCGTGCGCTTGAGGTGATGCTGAGTGCGTTGGACTACGACGCAGACATCGCGGAACGGTATGGATGGATCAACCGGGCGTTGCCCGCCGAGTCGCTCCGCGACTTCGTCGCATCGCTCGCGCGGCGCATCTCGCGTTTTCCGGCAACCGGACACGCGATGGTCAAGGAGCGCGTCAATGCGATCGCGCTGGCTCCCATCGACGAGTTTCGCCGCGATTCGAATCTGTTCGGGGAAAACGTGCGGTCGCTGCCAGCGCAACGCCGGATGGAAATCGCCATGGCGCGAGGGTTCCAGACGCGCGCTGCAGAACTGGACCTGGGCCAGCTACTTGGCGAGCTCGACGACTAATCATCAGGAATGGTCGCGTCTTTTCAATTTTCATCGTTAAGATTACTAAGTTAGTGTAGGAGTTTGCGTGTTAGATACTATTGATCCCCATGCGCCGTCGCGTCGTCGTTTTATTGGTGTGGCAACGGCGTCCCTTGCTGCGGTCTCACTGAGCCAGTACGCCTTTGCGCAACCGAGTCAATCCATTACTGAAGTTGCCCCAGCGGCGGGCGGCGACAAAACCTCGATCCGTCCACTTCGCGTGCATGTGCCGGACTCACAACTCGTCGATTTGCGCAGACGCATCAAGTCGACACGTTGGCCGGAACGCGAAACGGTCACGGATGCATCGCAAGGCGTGCAGCTTGCGACGATGCAAAGGCTCGCGCAGTATTGGTCGACAGATTACAACTGGCGCAAAGTCGAAGCGAGATTGAATGCGCTGCCGCAATTCGTCACCGAGATCGATGGGCTCGACATTCATTTCATCCACGTTCGTTCGAAACATCAGAATGCGTTACCGGTCATCGTCACGCACGGATGGCCTGGCTCGATCATCGAGCAGTTGAAGATCATCGATCCGCTGACCAATCCAACGGCCCATGGTGGAAATGCTTCGGACGCTTTCGACGTAGTGATCCCTTCGTTGCCGGGCTACGGCTTCTCAGGCAAGCCGACTGCGACGGGCTGGGATCCTGCACGTATCGCGCGCGCGTGGATCGTGTTGATGAAGCGCCTTGGATACACGCGCTACGTGGCGCAAGGAGGTGACTGGGGCAATGCGGTCACGGAACAGATGGCGCTCATCGCGCCGCCGGAACTGCTGGGCATTCATACCAACATGCCGGCCACCGTACCCGACGACATCGCCAATGCACTGAAGTACGGAAACCCGCCGCCGGCTGGCCTCTCGCCGGATGAGAAGCACGCGTTCGATCAGCTCGACTACTTCTACAAGCACGGTCTCGGCTATGCGCAAGAGATGGCGAACCGTCCGCAGACGCTGTATGGGATCGAAGATTCGCCTATCGGCCTCGCTGCATGGATGCTCGATCACGACGCCGCGAGTCAGGCGATGATTGCCCGCGTCTTTGACGGTCAGAGCGAAGGCGTGACGCGAGATGACGTGCTCGACAACGTCACGCTCTACTGGGTGACGAATACGGCCGTTTCGTCGGCGCGGCTGTATTGGGAGAACAAGCTAAACTTCTTCGCGCCGAAGCACGTCGCGATTCCCGTTGCCGTCAGCGTGTTTCCGGATGAAATCTACGCGGCGCCGCAGAGCTGGACGGAGAAGGCGTATCCGAAGCTGATTCACTATAACCGGCTTCCGAAGGGCGGCCACTTTGCGGCGTGGGAACAGCCGCAGGCGTTCACGGAACAAGTTCGCGTGAGTTTCCGGACGCTGCGCTGACCTCGAAGATGCGGACGCCGCCGCTGGCGGAGGGCGCGGACATGTACAAAGTGTTTCCCGACAAGGAAGACGGCTGCATCAAGGTGGTGTTGAAGCCGTAAGCTCGTATCGTGCAGCAATCCCGGCGCGCCGGCTCGCGGTTCCGGGATCGGCGGGCGGGTGCGAGGCGCAGCGGCGCACGTCGCAACTTTCAAAAGGCAGCGCTGCTTTTTATAAGGGGCGCGTCGCGCCACGTCGGGGTCCAAAGGCGGCCCTCCGCGGCTCCTGGCGGCAGTCTTTCGACTGTTTTTCCGGAGCCGATTTTTTTTTGCTCCGCAGCTCTTGAAAAATTCCGGTGAACGACTATTTTTGATCTCGCTCAGGCAGCCGCGCAGTCGTCATCGCGCGCTGCGTGTTTCGATTTGTTTGTCCCCGGTGGGGGCAGCCGGACTGGAGCGCGTAGGCCCGTTCCTGTCCTCGCCGCATTTTTCGAGGAAACGACCATGAGTGATCTCTACTTCACGACCGATCTGTTCAGCCAGTTCGATCGTCTGCATCAGCAGATGGCGACGCTGTTCAGCGGCCTTCCTTCCAGCATTCGCTCGGACCGTCTGTCGGCTTTTCCGCAGATCAACATCGGCACGACCGACGACACCATCGACATCGTCGCGTTCGCGCCGGGCATCGCTCCGAGCCAGATCGACGTGTCGATCGACAAGGGCATGCTGACGATCGCGGGCGAGCGCGCCGGCGTCACGAGCGGCGACGCGGGTGACGGTAATGAAAGGACCCGCCGGTACGCGCAGGAGCGTTTCAGCGGACCGTTCCGCCGGACCATCGAGCTTCCGCAGCATGCCGACCCCGACAAGGTGGAGGCCCGCTACGTCAACGGCTGTCTGCATATCAGCATCGGCAAGCGCGAGTCGTCGAGACCGCGCGCCATCAATGTCCAGTAACCGATACGTGCAACGAGGAGCTGATCATGAGTGACACTAACCAACTGGTCCGCCGCGACAACACGCCGGCAAGTCGTCCGGAAACGGGGGACGCACAACGCAAATTGACGCTAAGCCCACCGGTCGACGTGATCGAGGATGAACGCGGCGTAACGTTGTGGGCCGACCTTCCCGGCGTGGCGCGGGAGGATCTGGAAATCAGGGTGCACGACGGCAATCTACGGATCGAGGCGTCCGCCAGAATCCCCACGCGCGAAGGGCTGCGCCTTCAGCATGCGGAAGTTCGGGTGCCCGATTTTGCCCGTTCGTTCACGCTCGGGGCAGACTTCGACACTTCGAAAATCGAAGCAAAGCTCAATGATGGGGTGCTGACACTGCTCATTCCGCGGCGCGAAGAAGCACGGCCGCGGCGGGTCGAGATTCAGGCAGGCTAGGTCATCGAGCCGTTAGAACAGTGCGCGATAAAGGCGGGGCGCGATAAGTCGGTGTGCGCCGCCGCCATCGCTCTCCGGCGGCCTTTCCGGCTGCCGGTTCCGCCTCACCCGGGCTCGGATAATCGGTGCGCCGCCCGTGACCGCAATGGTCGCACGGGAAATGTAGCTGGCCTCGTCGGAGGCGAGCATCACACACATGGCGAACTACGACCGGCCGTGAGAATCGGGCTGCGGGGCGCCAGCCTTGCCGGCCGGCCCGGATGCTTGAGGTGACACTTCGCATCGTGTCATCAAACGCTGCGCGTCGAACGGGGCGTGGGCCTTGGTGTCGTTGTCGAAATAGCAGTACACATCGCGTTGCGAACGCGCTGGAGGCGCCAGATCGGGTGCGATCAAGCGCGCGTCGGCCGGCTGTGAGCCGTGTCGCCAGGCATCGATTCGCGCGGCCCAATCGTCGAGCGCCGCCTCGCCATATGCGCCGGAATATTTCGCTTCGCTGCCATGCAGCCGGATGTAGACGAAATCCGCCGTGAGGTCCTCCACCAACGGCCACGGTTCGGTCGAATCGGAGACCACCAGCGCGGTCTCATACTCTCTGAGCATGTTGACGAATGCCGCGTCCCTGAAACTGTCGTGCCTCACCTCGACGGCATGGCGCACTCGCGTCTTACGCTGCGGCGGGAGATGAGGTGTCCTGACCCGCTTGTCATGCTGTTTCGCCAGCGCGAGCGCGGCGCTCGTATCGCGTGGCAACAGCCGTAAGAAGCGTTCCATTGCTTCGGGTTCGAACCGGAACGTAGGCGGAAACTGCCACAAAATCGGGCCCAGCTTTTTCTTTAATGCCAGCAGGCCTTGCGCAAAGAAGTTGGCGATCGCCGCGTGTGCACTGTCATCGCGAAAGCGCAAAAGATGCGTTAGATAGCGTGCACCTTTTACGCTGAAAACAAAGTCGTCGGGCGTCTCGGCGTGCCACCGCTGCCAGCTATCGAGCGACTGGAGGCTGTAATGCGTGCCGTTGATTTCGATCGTGCGCAGCAGCGCGGAAGCGAATTGCAACTCGGCCGCCTGCTTCAGGCCGGGCGGATAAAAGTTGCCGCGCCATCCGGCATAGCGCCAACCTGAAATGCCGATGCGCAGGTCGCCGGGTTGCTGATCCCCGTGTCGCTTCATGGCCGGCCAAACGGATCGGGGCGGGGCGGCATGGGTCGCGTCCTCATGACGGGAAGGGATAAGACTTGCAGCAGCAGGCGTGCCAGCGCATCCCGTCGCGAGTCGTCTCGCTTTCGGCGACTCGAGCAGCGTGACAACGCCAGTTCGATTTCCTCGATACGCTGGTCCAGATCGATATCTTTTGCATGGCTCTTCCCCCATGTTCGGGTCGAAGCCGATCCGGCGGCTCCTGATTCTCTGCGGCCATTGCGATTCTTACTGCGCCGACGACGCACCGCTCCCTGTGGCACCGGGCGTGGTGGTTATGGCGGGTTCGCTCGTCGCGGGGGACGACGCGCCGGCACTCGCATCGCTCGCGCGCTTTGCCGCGTCGCTCGTACCGGGTGTCCCGCTCAGACCGGCCGAATTGCTCATGACGCCGCTGCTGCCTGAACTCATGGTGTCCTTGCTCGAGTTATCCACTTTCTTGCAGCCGGTCGCGACGGTGACGAGTCCGGACATGACAGCGATCAACAGCATTTTTCTGACGGTCGGGTTCATGACGGATCTCCAGAGGGTTTTGGGCAAATCGGCACCCGTACCCCGCAGCAGCAAGAAACGTGTCCGGCCGTTCGGCAATCCGGCTGCACGCAGAGACAGTCCTCGACCTGTAACGGCGTGCAAAGCCGGTTCACTCAACGGCGTGCGCGCCGGATAGTCAATAAGCAAATCGTTGATAGCTTTCGGGGCCCTGTGGACTCCCGGTTGCATCCACCCGCGGCATCGAGCGCAGCAGCCGCTTTGCGCGACGGCTAAGGCCCGCATCGACGTCAACCGGCACGTCGATATGCACTTCCGGGCGGAAGTACCAGCTGCGGCTGTAACCGATCACCACCATCGGACGGGGCTCGTCCGTCGTGTTGGGCGTGCCCCGATGCAGGGCGCGGACGTCCCGGATCATCACGTCGCCGAGCTCCATCGTGATCGCGTGCAGACTCGCGCGTTTCTCATTCCATGCCTTCATTGCGTCGTCCGGGCGCATGCGATGAGTGCCCAATGTGGTCTCGAACGGGCCGTTCTCCAGTGAGACGTCGCACAGGGGGAAATTTACAGCGAGTTGGAACGACGGCGTTTCGGGAAGATCATCGAAGAGCGGCGGGGTGTCGCGGTGGATCTCTTGAAACGTCGACCCATTCAGCGGCGTATCGCTCGCGAGTTGGCACATGACGGGATCCTCGCCGGCAACACGCTCCACGATGGCCAGAATGACAGGGTCGCAAAATATTTTCTCGTCGGCGAATACACCGCTGAACGGAAGGGTGATGTAGTGCCTGTCGGCGCCGCGTACGGCTGTGGTGCCAGAGGCGACCCGCTCACGTAGTAGGGGCTCAAATGCTTGCCGCCACGCGGACAAGGTCTCCTTGGGGAAATGCTGCCGGAGGATAACCAGGCCGTCACGCTCGAACGTCGCCACATGGTTGTCCAGCTGCTCAGATGAAATGCTGTCCAAAATCGTCTCCTTTTTTAGGGAATCTGCCGATGCAGCGTACCACGCAGCTTCCTGGTCAAGCTACGGGGTGTGCGATCGAGGATGGATGAAGGCAGGCAGCCTGGCGAACGGTCATTGGGTATGCGTCTTGCGCGCTGTCTCGTGCTAAAAACGCGCGCAGCGTTCACCGGGAGTAATCAGTATGACCAAGGCTGCGGTCTTCGATATGGATGGAACCCTGGTCGATTCCGTCGATTTGCATGCAAGCGCATGGCAGGAGGCGTTCGCCAGATTTGGACACGACGTCACGTTCGAGCAGGCGCGGAGCCAGATCGGCAAAGGTGGCGATCAGCTTCTACCCGTTTTCCTTTCCTCCGCCGAGCGCAAGGACCATGGCGACGCGCTGGAAGAGTGGCGTGGCGAGCGCTTCAAGACAAAGTACCTGCCGATGGTCAGACCGTTCTCCGCCGTACCGGATCTGCTACGTCGTGTACGGGACGCTGGTCTTAAAGTGGTGGTGGCTTCGTCAGCTAAAAAGGAAGATCTCGAGATTTACCTGGAGATTGCCGGAATCACGCAGCTGGTCGACCAATCCACGTCGTCCACCGACGTGGTCAAGTCGAAGCCCGCACCCGACATTTTCGAAGTGGCGCTGCAAAAACTGAAGATCGTCGCGGCCGATGCGGTGGCAATAGGCGATACGCCGTACGACGCGCAAGCGGCCGGGAAAGCCGGGATGCAAACCATCGGCCTGCTGTGCGGCGGCTTTACGGAGATCAGTCTGCGAGCTGGCGGCTGCGCGGCCGTCTACCCCGGACCCGGCGCGTTGCTGGCGTGCTTCGAGGCGTCGCCGCTAGGCACTGGGGTGTAGCCGGGCCGACGCTGCGACGCAAGGCGGCGCGGACCTTGCCGATCGTGCGCGGACGTTGCGAATCGGATTGAAGATCTGACCAGTATCCGTTGCATGACGCGCGCAGCAGTCGACAGTTGACCAGCAGCCGGCCGCCAAAGACTGCGACGCTACAAAGGACCAGTCGCGGCATGGACGTTGCGCGCTCAAAGAGAGTCGAGAATCCCACGTCGGCTCGCGAAGCAGCGCGAACCCTTTATCGAGCATCTACGCGCTACGGGAGGCGGTCAGTCTGCTTTACAAGCAGGTCGTCGTCCGCGCGCTGCCATTCCACGGAGTAGTTATGAGTCGCGCATTCAATAAATTTTCTATGTCCCCTAAAACCGTCGGAGTACTTGCAGCAACGGCAACTGCCGCCGCCAGTGCGCTGTGGGTTCAATATCGTGCCCGTAAAGCCGAGCGTGATAATCCGCCAATCGGCAGCGTCGTCGAGGTTGACGGCATACTGCTTCATTACGTCGACAAAGGTGAAGGGCCGGTAGTGGTGCTTTTGCATGGCAATGCGGTGCTACTTCAGGACTTCGTGGAGAGCGGGCTGATCGATCGGTTAGCCGGGCGGCACCGGGTGATCGCGTTCGATCGGCCGGGTTACGGTCACAGCGGGCGACCACGCGACCGTCTTTGGACCGCGCAAGCCCAGGCCGCCCTGATTCAGCAGGCGCTCACGCGGCTGGGCGTAGAACGGCCTGTCGTGCTCGGACACTCATGGGGCACGCTAGTTGCACTTGCCATGGCGGCCGACCGCGTCTCTGACATGCGCGGACTCGTGCTGGTCTCGGGCTACTACTATCCGACTGCGCGCGCCGACGTCGCGCTTGCTGCGCCCGCCGCGCTTCCCGTGCTGGGCGATTTGATGCGTTACACCGTTTCGCCGCTAACCGCTCGCCTCCTGCTGAAGCGCAGTGTGGCGGTAATGTTCGCGCCGGCCCCCGTGCCTGCCGACTTTTTCGATGTCCTGCCTCGCGAAATGCTGTTGCGTCCCGTGCAAATCAGGGCCGAAGCCGAGGACGCCGCGTTCATGATCCCGGCCGCGGGCCAACTCAATGCCCATTATTCCGAACTGAAGATGCCGGTTAGTATTTTTGCCGGCGCAAAGGACAAGGTCGTCGACCCAGAATCCAATTCGGTGAGGCTGCATGGCGAGGTGCCTCACAGTACGCTCGTCGTTGCGCCCGAGGCGGGGCATATGGTGCACTACGCTCTAGTCGGGGAAATCGCGAAGGCAATTGATCTGATGACCGCCGGCCACAACAGGCAGCCCGATGCTGGTGATGCCACCATCACCGACACGTTGTCTGAAACTGAAATGACGGGCGAGGCGCCGGAGATGACGTGACGTGCAATTGACGCGGGCTGTCTGCAGCATGCGTTGGTTGAAGAGGGCCGTCGTATTCAATATTCGCGAGTTGGATGTTTTCCATGAATCGTTCGATCGACTGTGTAATCGTAGGCGGAGGACCGGCCGGCTTGACCGCCGCGCTGTATCTCGCGCGCTATCGCCGGACGACAATAGTGTTTGACTCCGGCGAAAGTCGCGCGCGGCTTATCCCCGTTGCGCGAAACGTGCCGGGCTTCCCGGGGGGAATCAGCGGTGCGGCGTGGCTGGCGAACCTGCGCGAGCAACTCGCGCCGTACGACGTGGCGCCCCATCAGGCCCGCGTAGAGGGTATCGAGGTGGTAAGCGATGGCTTCAGGATCGACTATCGTCCAATGCCAGGTGGTGACGCGGAAACCGCGCGCTCGGTGAACGCAAGGCGTGTGCTGCTCGCCGTGGGCGTACGTGACGGACTACCGTCGGTGCCCAACGCAGATGAGCTGACGCGCTCCGGCCTGTTCCGTTTCTGTCCGATATGCGACGGTTACGAGACCGACGGTAAGCGTATTGCGATGTTAGGACAGGCGAAGTGCGCGCTATCGCATGCCATCTTCATGCGGACGTTTTCACGCGACGTGTCCGTGGTCGCATCCGACCTCGACGCGTTATCGGGCGCAGAGGTGGATTCGGCTACCGCCAGCGGTGTCAGGTTGATCGCGTTATCGAGGCTCGAAGCGCCTCAAGACGAAGACCTGGCGGTGCAGATCATCAGCTCGGGCGGAGTGATTCACCGTTTTGATTCAGTTTATCCCGTCATGGGTTGCCATCCTCGCACCGACGTCTTGGGGCTTGAAGTGGAGCGCGACGAGGACGGAATGGTTAAAACGGACAAACATCAGCGTACTAGTATTGAGCATCTCTACGCGGCCGGCGACATTGTCAATACCCTCAATCAGATCAGCGTTGCCGCGGGCGAGGCGGCCATTGCCGCGACCACCATTCATAAGAGCCTTCCGCACAACGCCCGTTAGAGCGTTTGCAACAATCCCGGTCGAGCATGCGATGACGCCGAACCCCATGGCGTCGGCGCTGTACGTCCACTGTCTGGCCGACCCGATCTACCGCCCGATAGAGATAGACCCACTTGCCACGAATCTTCAGATAGGTCTCGTCAACACGCCATGACCGGCCAATGGGTATGCCAAACCGGTTCCAGCACTTGACGAACGCCGGCGTAAAGCGCTTTACCCAACGCATGATCGTGGTGTGCGCCAGCGACAATCCCCGCTCGGCCATCATCTCGACCCGATCGCGCAAGCTGAGCTTGTAGCGAAGATACCAACGCACACACAGAACAATGATCTCCCGATCAAAAAGCCGGCCATCGAACAACCCTCCCAGACCCTTGCCCTTGCTCATCGCCGCTCACCAGATTGATTGGATCGCTACTTTAACCGGCCCAATGAGTCTATTTGCACCAGAGCCCGACAATGCGCGGGACTGCGGTTCCAATCCTTTGAGCCTCATGTGCTTAGCATTCGGCGGTGTCGCGAATGTCTGGTTTGGGCCGTCTCGGCGACATACGATGGAGAGGCATGTTCGACCATTACGGGGCGACATGCGACGTCGCCTGCGCCGGATCAGGGCAATCAAGCGTCTTGTACGCCTTTCAGCAAGCCTTTGCCCCGCGTTGTGCAAACCGTACCCTTCTGTTTCAGGAACGACGGCGCACACCTCAGCTGCTAACCGTGCGCGCCCCTTCTTGTACCGGACACTACTCGCCCGGGCTATACAGATCGAGCAGCTTGAGCGTCACGCCGTTGGTCCACCCGAAGCCGTCCTGCAACGGATATTCGCCTCCGCCTCCGCCGCCGGTTCCCGCGCCTTCTACCACGTACTTCTCGACCAGCTTCTTATCGGACGCATAGACGCCCTTTACGTCCGTCAGAAACCGCGTGCCGACCTGCTGCGCGAGCCTATCCTGCCCGTAACGCGTCAGACCTTCGATCGCGATCCAGTGCAGCGGCGCCCAGCCATTCGGCGCGTCCCATTGCTGTGTCGTGTTGTACGTGGTCGTCACGAGCCCTCCCGGCTGCAGAAGCGTCGATTGCACCTGGCGAGCCGTCTTCTGCGCGCGTTCCGGCCATGCTGCACCTACGAACAGCGGATACAGCATCGCCGCCGTCTTGTTGTCCCGCGGCTTCCCGAGCTTCCAGTCATAGTCCCCGTAATAGCCGTTAGCATTCCACAGGTACCGGTTGATGCCCACCGCACGTTTGACCGCGCGCTCGGCGAACTCGCCCACACAACGGAAATCGCGGGTCTCGCCACAGCCTTGCGCAATGGTCGTTTCCAGGTGGAACAGGAGGCTGTTCAGATCGACGGGGATGATCGACGTGGTACGGACCGTCGCGAGCGTCATGTTGTCGCCGAACCAGCGTGAACTGAAATCCCAACCGCTTTCGGCTGTCGCGCGCAGCTCACGATAAACCTCGCCAGGAGTTCGGCCTGTGGCCTGCTGCGCAGTCTGCACGTCCTCCAGGTACGACTCGTCACGCGGTGTATCGAGCTCATCCCAATAGCGGTTGAGCACCGTATGGTCCGGCATCACCACGACGTTGCGAGTCGCGTCGCCCGGGCGGGTCGAGTCCGCTCCCTGCATCCAGTACGCGTACTCCTTGCGCAGGGCCGGCAGATATTTCTGATACACCTTGCCGCCTTCGACCTTCGCCGCGAGCGTCACCATGTACGAGAAAAACGGCGGCTGCGAACGGTCCAGGTAATACGTACGATTGCCGTTCGGAATGTGGCCGAAGGTATCGATCTCGTACGCAAAGTTGTCGAGCATATCGTCGACGAGATCCTCTCGGCCGGATTCCTGGAGCCCCAGCATCGTGAAATAGGTGTCCCAGTAGTAGCCCTCGCGGAAGCGTCCGCCTGGCACGACATAGGGTTTCGGCAATGGAATCAGCGAACTGTTCGCCGGCGCGCTTGCCGTGGTCCGGGTGAGCGCGGGCCACAGCCAGTTGATATGCTCGCGCAGCGTCTGATTCGGGGGCGGTGTGATAACCGGCTCGCTGGGCGGTGTGAAGTACTGGTTGACAAAGCTTGCCAGCGAAAAACCGGGGTTGTTCTTTTGCTGTTCATACAGCTGGACGATCGCGGCAGGGTCCGCGTTCGGCGTTGCATCGACGAAGGTCTTCTGATCCGGATAGATCTGTCCGGTCTGGACCGCTATGAACAGATCGCCGTACAGCTTGTCCGGAGGTGGTGGAAGCGTGCCACCGACCTGGGTGTCTGCGAAGCAGACGCTAGAAAGACAGGTGAGGACAACGAATCCCGAAACGGCCGCCGCCCGCTTCGCGTTTCGTTGTCGGGACGTGCCGGCTGCAGGGCGTGATGAAGTCAGGGCGATGGCAATGCTGCAGCGAACTTTCGACGTAACAATCATGGCTCCTCCGAAGGAATGGCCAACAGGATCGGTCTCCGGCGCACGCCCTCGTTTTTCTAACGATGTTGGGCGAGAGCAGCATGGCATAGAATCGGGCACGGTTCAAATCCTCGCGTGGACGCGATGAAGCAGGCGGCCTGGCACCGCGCTCGTGACGGCACGGTCACGTTGCTGGGCGGTTGCCGAAAATGCAGCGACAGTACGTTGCGGTGCTCGACGTACTGGTGCAGAGCCGCCGCGACAGGCACGCCGCCAGGCGGCTCATGCGCAAGCTGCTCAAGAAGTATGGTCGCGCTCCCCGTGTGTGTTGATCACCGACACGCTCAAGAGTTACGCCGCGGCAAGGGACCTTGGACTGAACGTGGAACACCGGCAGCACAAACGACTGAAAAACCGGGCGGAGAACTCGCACCAGCGAACGCGGGTGCGCGAGAAAGTGCTGCGCCGCTTTAAATCAGCGCGCCACCTGCAGCGATTCACGTCGGTCCACGATCAGGTTGCAAACCTGTTCATGCACACCGCTACAACGCGAACGCACAAGACAAGCGGCAGGCGCGCACGCAGGCTTCTGAAGCGCGGGAAACCGCGACCGGCAACTCAATGCTGGATCGCCTTGCCGCATAAATGAGGAATACGGATGTTCGGCGTCTTCACTCGCTCGACCATCGACAATGTGACAGTACCCGGGAAACGACTCGCGGATGCGGCAACGAACATGAACGGGGCAGGTAGCCAACGACTTGCGGCGGTGCGTGCCATCGAATCGGCTCAACTGCAGCGACAGCGGCTGATGATCGGAGGCGCGACTGGCCTGGTCCACTTCGCAGCTCACCGTGCGTGCCTTCAGGTCCTCCGTGATAAAAGCAAAGTCGCTCCGCGCTTCCCGTCGATAAACGTGATTGCCTCCGATTTCGTCGCCCGTTAAATAGCTACGTGTCCAATTTCTCAGCCTCGCTCGGCTCCTCGCTGGGCTTGTAGCGCGGCGTGGGCTGTGGCAGCAGAAAGAACGCGACGCACAGCAATGCAATGCCCACTCCGATGCGCCAAGCCGCGATCACGACGGGAACTGCAGCGATCTGGACCAGCGTCGCAACGCCGTAGCGGCGCGTCATCTGCTGGAGGAAATCGGGCGCGAGCCTTTCGTCCATCAGCCGGCGCCCAGGCATTGCATAGAACCACTTCGCCATCCAGGTGCAGGCGGTCAGGGCAAGACCGGCAACCAGGGTCAGTGACGCGACGGGCTCGAAGCCCGTGCCGAGGTGAAAGCACCAGACGCGGATTGGATAAGGAATGACGACGATCGCCAGCAGGAACACGAGGTTGATCACGCCGAACCAGTGATCACTCTTAGCATAAATGCGACCCGAATAATGGTGTTGCAGCCAGTACGCCCCGATCACGACGTAGCAGAGAACGAGCGCGAGAAATTCGCGCCACTGCTCCGCCATGGCGCTTGCAAGGTCGCTGTAGCCATGCGTGCCCTCGGGAGATCCGGGGACCTTGATCTCGACGATCAGCAGGGTCAGCGCGATTGCGAAAACCGCGTCGCTGAATCCCTCGAAGCGGTCAAGTCCGCGCTCGGCACCATGCGTTTCCGCGTCGGTAGGTTGGTTACGCCTATTACGTAGCATCATGTGAGTCCTTTCGCGCACGCCGGAGCCGCTTCTCCCGGCACAGCACGCACAATCTTTCTTAGACGATCCAAATTACATCCTGCCATTGGAATGTTGCGAAAGAAGCATCGAATTGTCCGGGACCAAGTATGACCGCTTTTGGCCGCCTGCTGCTGCCCGACCTAGCTGGGTCGGCACGAGTGACTTACGCTGATACGTCGAAACGCGACCTGTGCAGGCAGCCCCCGGCGTTTGCCGTGCTTGTTTTCGGCATGCTGTGCCTCTCTCGGATTCTGGCACGGCGCTCGGATTAGCCAGAATGTTCAGCCGACCTTAACATGGTCAACTTTTTTTCGACTAGCGCGTGCCTCAACGGCAGCTACGCCTGTTCGCAAGTGGGGGCTCTTGACCTGCCAGCGATCTGCAGAACGCGACCCACTTCAGCGGTTCGAGGTATCGCATGCGGGATGGCCGGTTGCAAGCTTAAGTGTCATCCGTCACGTCATATCGACCGGCGTGAGCTCGGCATAAATACTGCTTTGATTGATACCAGCCAGTTCGAGATTTCTGATCGGCTCACGTTGATGGGGCTATCTTCTTTTTCGAGAGGCCATCGTGGCCAACGCGACGTGAATCGAAACGGATGTGGGCACACATTGCTTCGCAAACTCCCGGTCCTAGGTAATCTTCCTTCCTTTGCATCAAATTGCCGGTCACCGGGCTGGCTGAATTCGAATCAGTCTTCGACTGTTAAGTATTTGTCCTATGCTTTCCAAGATGTGTCGGGCTTAATGGGCGACTCGCGCCTCTCTGCGCGGATTTGCCGGCGCATCGTCGGCGGCCCACCGCTGCCTCGTTTCCTGCGGGGCGGGCGTTCGCCGGCGGATCTCCAGGAGCCAGACCATGAAAGCTGTTGTCTATCGCGGTCCTCACCAGGTAGCAGTCGAAGACGTGCCGGATCCCAAGATCGAGCGTCCGACCGATGCCATTGTCAAGATCACCAGCACGAACATCTGTGGATCGGACCTTCACATGTACGAAGGCCGGACCGATTTCGAACAAGGCCGCATTTTCGGTCACGAGAACCTGGGTGTAGTGCTGGAAGTAGGACCGGCGGTTGAGCGGATCAAGCCCGGAGACTGGGTCTGCCTTCCGTTCAATATCAGTTGCGGCCACTGCAGGAACTGCGAGCGCGGACTTACCGCGTTTTGTCTGAGCGCGAACCAGCCCGGCATTGCCGGCGGTGCGTTCGGGTTTGCGGACATGGGGCCATGGCAGGGGGGACAGGCCGAATATCTGCGGGTGCCTTGGGCGGACTTCATGGCTTTGAAGCTGCCGCCGGACGCGGAGCAGAAGCAGGTTGACTATGTGATGTGTGCGGACATCTTCCCGACCGGTTGGCACGCAACCGAACTGGCCGGTATGCGGCCCGGCGACGCTGTGGTCATCTACGGGTCGGGACCCGTTGGTTTGATGGCCGCGCATTCCGCCATGATCAAGGGGGCGCGCAGCGTGATGGTGGTTGACTGCCATCCAGACCGGCTGAAACTTGCGGAGTCGATCGGCGCCATTGCGATCGATTACTCGAAGGATGACCCCGTGCAGCGAGTCATGGACCTGACGCACGGAATTGGCGCGGACGTGGGCTGCGAATGTGTCGGCTATCAGTGCCACGATCCGGCTCCGCAACGCCATGAACATCCCAACCTGACGATGAACAATCTGGTGTCGTCGGTCAAGTTCACCGGCGGGATCGGAGTGGTCGGCGTGTTCGTTCCCGAGGATCCAAATGCACAGGACGAACTGGCGAAGAAGGGAAAGATTGCATTCGATTGGGGTAAGTGCTGGTTCAAAGGCCAGCGCATTGCCACTGGCCAATGCAACGTCAAGGCGTACAACCGGCAGTTGCGCGACCTGATTGACGCCGGCCGCGCGAAACCATCGTTCATCGTTTCGCATGAGCTGAAACTCGACGACGCGCCTAACGCCTATCAACACTTCGACGTGCGTGAGCACGGCTGGACCAAGGTGGTCTTGCACCCCGGAGCCTAGCGAAGCGACGCGGCGATCGTGCGGAACCAATCACTCATGGAGGCCCCATGGGAACCGAACGAGCCAGCCGCATTCAGGCGATGCGGCCCACGGTGCAGTTCCGCGACTCGTGGGCACGCGTGGGCTGAGCGCGAGTGCCACGAACATATCTCGGAGATCTTGCTGCAAGGACCGGTCTGGTAGCGCGGCAGTAACCAAGCGAGGGTTAATGATGACGTGCG
>NZ_JAXDPY010000693.1:0-4807 GCF_034668105.1 Paraburkholderia sp.
CCGTCGACAATCTGGGGGGCGCGTTTGCCGACGGGCGGTCATGGTTGCAAACTGATCACCTCAGAGCCCCCACTCCAGCGTTATGTTTCGCTACCCGCGCAGCCCGATTCAGTGTCCCCACGGGTCGCGCACCATGCACATCCACTGGCCGCCTTCGCTGCGACCAGGTCAGTGATACATCGATGTCGAATGACCGCGGCCGTCTGCCGTCCCATGTAGTTGGCCGAGCGAACTGCCGTCTCACTTGGTGCCCGGCGCAGGGCATCTTCGATAATTTTTCGCAGATCGGGCGCCACTTCAATGCCCGCAGGAATTGTGAAATCAGGTCCCTTCTGAGTCGGTTCATGCATTGGTCGTTTCGGAAAACCACAACTCAATAGGATTGGCCTCAGCGCCATAGCGCATGACGTTGGCAACCGAGACCTTAGCCACTCTCTTGTCATTCGGCCCACCGGAGGCCACCGTTGCCACCGGATAGTCGCAAAAACGTTTCCCGCGCTTTTTTCTCGAGCCTGTCCCGATACCAATGAGCTTTAAGCATGAGGAGTCCTCTTCTACATGCTCATTCAATAAGCAATCCGCATCCTAATGTCTTTGTTGGTCCCTCTCTTCTTGCTGTGACACAGCCGGGTGCGATACCCAGCCGGATGCGGTTGAATTTCGGACAGAGTTCAGCGTTCGGCTCGCTTGCGTCGCTGCCCTGCGCGATCATGGACGCGTCCCCGCTGCCACCGCGGCGGCATGTTCCGCGCCCTGCATTGTGAGCCATTCGCGGAACGCGCGGATGGCCGGTGCATCCTCGCGCATCGTCTCACATACTGCGAAGTACCCCGCGGTCGGCACGGTGATGTCGTGAAACGGTGCGGTGAGCCGGCTTGCGTGCAGTTCGTGAGCGACGAGGTAAAGCGGCGCCATGGCGACGCCAAGCGAATCAGCCGCCGCACCCAGCGCGAGATACGTATGGTCGAATGTCAGGCTGCGCGCCGGCTCCAACGTTGGCAGCCCTGCGGCGGCCAGCCAGTCCTGCCAGTCGTGCGGGCGCATCGCGGCCATCAGCCATGTAACGCCGGCGAGGTCGCGCGGATGGCGCAACGTCTCCACGCCTGGCATGTCCGGTCGGCAAGCCGGCGTAATCGCTTCCGGCATGATCGCCGTAACCGAAAGACCGGGGCCGTCCGGCGCGCCACGCCGGATCGCTACATCGGCCTGCTCAGGCAGCGCACGGCTCTGGTCGCGCCGGTTATCGAGCTGGATGCCGATGCCCGGATGCGACTGCTGGAATTGCCCTAGACGAGGAATCAGCCAGTAGGTCATAAAGGTTGGCGGCGCGGTGATGCACAGCCGGTCGGTTGCGCGGCCGGCCTCGGCACGCCCGCTCGCCAGTTCGATGCGGTCGAGCGCGGGCGTGAGTTCCCGCAGCAGATCGGCGCCCACCTGTGCGAGTTGCAGCCCGCGACCCGCTCGATGAAAGAGACTCTGCCCGAACCAGGCTTCCAGCTTCAGCACTTGCTTGCTGACCGCGCCGGCAGTCATGCCGAGTTGTTCGGCGGCAGCGGAGATGCCGCCTTCGCGAGCCACGACTTCTAAGACGCGCAGTGCTGAATTCGGTGGAAGACGACGCATGATGTTTTCCTTTATGGAAAAGGATGGCGAAAAATATTCGCTTTTCCACTGGACTGAATTATTCAAAAATATGGGCCATGAATGATTCTATATCGAACACCGCTGGTGTCGGAACCAGTGACATATTGGAAACGATCGCCGACTATGTCGCGCGGGACAGTCGCCTGACTCCCGAGGCAGAGCGCACCGCCGCGCTGTGCGTGATGGATGCGCTTGCATGCGCCCTGGGTGCCCTCTCTGATCCGCCGCTACTGCTCGGGCCGCTCTTCGATACCGCGGGCCGTTCAGACGGCCTCGGTGCGCGGGTGCTCGGCACGGCCCTTGAAGCGAATCCGGCTAAAGCGGCATTCGATACGTCGATGCTGATTCGTTGGCTCGACTTCAGCGATACCAGCGTGCTCGGCGGTCATCCGTCAGACAATCTCGGCGCGATTCTCGCCGCGGCCGAGTACCGTTCCGTCCAGTTGCTGCGTGCGAGCCAGCCGGCGCTCACGATGGGCGACGCATTCCGCGCGCTGCGCAGCGCATACGAGATTCAGGGCTGCCTCGCGTCGAACCGCCTCGACGGTCCGTCAGTCGGGCTCGATCACGTGATTTACGTGAAGTTAGCGTCGGCCGCCGTTGTCGCGAAGCTACTGGGCGGTGATGCGCAGACCATCCGCAATGCACTGTCGAACGCAGTGCTCGACAGCCAGAGCCTGAATGCGTATCGGCATGTGCCCAACGCCGGGACGCGCAAGGGCTGGGCCGGTGCGGATGCGGCAAGCCGTGGCGTAACGCTCGCCGCGATGGCGCTGCGCGGCGAGATGGGATATCCCGACCCGCTGCGCGCGCCTGTTTGGGGGTTCGAAGCAGTGCATCTAGGTGGGCGCGCGCTGCAGCTTGGCCGCACGCCCGGCGACTATTTCCTCGAACGTGTGATCTTCAAGCTGGTGCCGTGCCAGCGCAACGGCTCGACAGCCGTCGAAGCGGCGATCCAGTTGCACGAGTGGTTTCGTGCGCACGGTTTCGAGGCCGAGCGTATCGAAATCTTCACGCAGGATGAGGCGATGCGGCGCATCGTCAAGTCTGGGCCGTTGCCGAACGTCGCCGCCCGCGACCATTGCCTGCAATACATGGTGGCGGTTGCGCTGCTGACAGGCAAACTCACCGCGGCGTCGTACAGCGACGCGATGGCGGCGGACCCACGCATCGACGCGCTGCGCGCAAGGATGACAGTAACGGAATCGCCCGAATACACCGGCGCCCATCATGATCCGGACGTCCATTCGTGCGCGAACGCAATCAGGATCACCGCGCGCGACGGGGCGGTTTCGGAACTCGTCGAGGTCGCTTTTCCCGTCGGCGACCCAGTGCGGCGCGATGAGGCCGCCGGGCTGCTTCATGCGAAGTTCCGCGATCTCGCTGGGCATTGCTGGGACGCGGACCGACAGGACGCGGTAATCCAGTTGTTCGGTGACACGGCCGCGCTGTGCGCAATGACAGTGCCGGACTTCATGGACTGTGTCACGGACAAGCCGGTGCCGAGGGCCCGGTAAACAGCCCGGCGTGCGATATCGGCAGGCGTGGAAGAGATTAGAAAAGACAAGGAGACGGACGAGATTATGAGACTGTTTAAACCACTTTACATGCAGGTGCTGCTCGGCGTGGTGATCGGCGCGTTGTTGGGCTTTGTTGCACCGCATCTGGCGATCCAGATGAAGTCGTTCGGCGACCTGTTTGTCGGACTCATTCACCTGCTCGTGGCGCCGCTAGTATTCTGCACGGTGACGATGGGCGTCGCTAAGGTCACCAATCTTGGGCAGGCGGGGCGTATCGCCGTCACGGCGCTTGTCTATTTCCTGGTCGTCTCGACTTTCGCGCTGCTGTTCGGACTCGCCATCGGCACGATAGTGCAGCCAGGCGCTGGCATGCATATCAACCCCGCTACACTCAGCGCGGCTGGCCTCGAAAAATACCGGCCGACGCATAGTGCGGCAGGCGGTTTCATCGGGGCGCTGGTGCACATTGTCCCGACCAACTTCGTCGAGCCGTTTCTGCAGGGCGAAATCATCCAGATCGTCGTGCTGGCAGTCGCGACCGGTGCTGTGCTATCGGGCCTCGGCGAACGCGGCAAGCCGCTCGCCGATTTTCTCGACAGCTTTATGCAGGTGCTGTTCGGGCTCGTGCGTATCGTGATGCGAATCGCGCCGATCGGTGCGTTCGGCGCAATCGCGTTTTCGATCGGGCAGTACGGCATCCATACACTCGTTTCGCTTGGCTGGCTCGTTGGCGCGATGTACTTTGCAGCGGTGCTGTTCGTCGTCGTTGTGCTTGGTTTTATCTCGGCGGTATGGTGCCGCATCAGCATCTTCGCACTGCTGCGCTATTTTCGGACCGAACTGCTTGTCGTGCTCGGCACGTCATCGTCCGAGACGGTGTTTCCGCAGGTCACGGAAAAGCTCGAAGCACTGGGTTGCTCGCCGACCGTGGTGGGTCTGGTGCTGCCAACTGGGTATTCGTTCAATCTCGACGGCGGCCAGATCTATCTCTCTCTCGCAGCGCTGTTCATTTCGCAGGCGCTGGATATTCATCTCAGCGTTGGCGAGCTCGTTTCGCTGTGTCTGGTGATGCTCGTCACTTCGAAGGGTAGTGCCGGTGTGAGCGGCGCGGCTATCGTTGTGCTTGCCGCATCGCTCAGCTCGTCGAGCGTGCTGCCGGTCGCGGGCCTGACGCTTGTGCTGGGCGCGGACCGCTTCATGAGCCAGGCCCGTTCACTCGTCAACGTGATCGGCTGCATCGTCGCGACGATCTTCGTTGCCCGGCGCGAAGGCGGCTTCGACGCGGCGTACGCAAACGAAGTGATGGCCGGGGGCGTCGGTGACCGGGATGACAGCGTGTCCAAGGCTGTCGACGCATTGCCTGAAAGCGGGTCGACGAATCGTCTGATACCGGCCGTGCGGCATGCCGATGCGGCGGTAGGCGCTGCACAGACGCGCATGTGACGTCGGTCCGCTGTCCATAGCATCGACGGTGCACGCACCGTCAAACGAATCCATACGTTAGGAAGAGAGTAGTCATGGCACAACGCAAAATTTCCGCCGTCTACATGCGGGGTGGCACCAGCAAGGGCGTATTTTTCAGGCCCGAAGCGCTACCTGCAGATCCGGTGCTGCGCGACGCGATCCTGCTGCGCGTGATCGGC
>NZ_JAXDPY010000694.1:0-2746 GCF_034668105.1 Paraburkholderia sp.
GCGACCAGCCGTCCTCGTCGGGAGTGATGCCGCCAGCACGCGCCTGATGCAGCGCGTCGAGCAATTCGCCATAAACGTCGAGCTGAAGCTGCTGGTGCGCATCGTTGCCGACGCGGACCGGTGCAGAGCCCTCGTAGCCTCGCAGCCAGGGCAGTTCCAGCTCGACCAGGCTTCGCTCGCCGGCAATGCCGTACATGATCTGCATCTGTTCGGGACTGCCGGCGACCGCGCGCAAAAGCCAGTCCCGCCAGGCGCGCGCCTCGTCGTAGAAACCCGTGTTCATGAAGGCGAGCAGCGTCAGTGTCGCATCTCGCAGCCAGCAATAGCGGTAATCCCAGTTGCGCTCGCCGCCTAGCTGCTCCGGCAAGGAGGTGGTAGGGGCAGCGATCACCCCACCGGTGGGGGCGTAGGTAAGCGCCTTGAGCGTGATGAGCGACCGCTTCACGTCTGAGCTCCATCGGCCCTCGACGCCGGACGCCGCGGACCATTGCAGCCAGAACCGCTCGGCCTGCGGCAACAGCTTGGAGGGATGTTCCTGCGGCGGGTCCGGTAGGTGGGAAAATCCGTAGCTGAGCAGGAAGGATGCTGGCTTGCCGTCGCTCACGGAGAACTCGCCCAACGTGCGGAAATTCTCGCCATAAAGTTCGGCGGAGGAGTGCAGCAGCAGCTTGTCCGGCCCGGCGACCGCCCGCAGTCCATGCTCCGTCCGGGTCACCCATGGCACGATCTGGCCATAGCCGAAGCGGATCACGAGCTCGATGGCGAACGCGACCGTGCCCCATTCGGGCAGGACCAGACGGGCGAGATGGCCGCCGCAAAGGTAGGGGGCCATGAAATCGACCAGCACCGCGGCACCTGTAGCGGTCTCAAAACGCGTCTCCAGGACGAGCGTGTCAGGCCGGTAGCGGCGCGTGATGCTGACTGCGGTTCCGCTCGGCGCGATGATCCAGTGGCCATTGTCTACCGTGCCCAGCAGCGCGGCAAAGCAAGCAGCAGAGTCGAACCGCGGCCAGCATAGCCAGTCAATCGAGCCGTCGCGTCCGACCAGCGCGGCCGTCTCGCAATTTCCGATAATCGCGTAGTCCTCGAGCGGCAACGTCATGCTGTCAGGCTTTGAAATCGACCACGACCTTGATGTCGTCCGGACGGCGTTCCAGCGCGTGCTGCCAGTCGCGCAAGGCAACGCGGCGCGTGATCAGCCGGTCAAGCCAGACGTGGTCGGCGCGGGTCAAGGCCGTGGCCGCGGCCTCATAATGGCGTCGGTTGGCATTGACGGTGCCGAACAGGACGGTGTTTTCCAGCACCATGGATCGCTCCAGCTTGGCGGCGTCCAATGTCAGCTTGTGCTCTCCGGAGGAGATGCCGGCGAGGCAAACGATACCATCGGGAGCGACGCGTTCCAGCACCTCAAGAATGACCGTGGTGGCACCCGTGCACTCGATGACGAGGTCCGGCGCGATCCCATTCAGCGTGCCGGCATGATAGGCCGCACCAAGGGCCGCTACCAGTTCAGGTTTGGCGCCGCTCGCAGCGCGATCCATCACGTGCACCTCACAGCCGCGCTGCTTGCCCACGAGGGCAGCCAACAGGCCGATCGGGCCGGCGCCGGTGATCAAAACGCTTTGCGGCCGCCATGCCTGCGAGCGCCGGCTGATGCGCTCGATCTGGTCCCACGCCTTGGCAACGATGCTGGTCGGCTCCATCAGCACCCCGCTGCCGCCGAGGCTTGGATCGAGCTTGACCGCGAATTTCGGATGGATACGGAAACGTTCGGCGGCGTAGCCGTTGCGTTCCTTGATGCCGCGCTCGGTGTAGCGGCCGTTGCGGCACATGTCCCATTCATCATGCGCGCAAGCGGGGCAGGGGACTGGATCGGGTCGCCGCACGATCCCGGCGACGAGGTCCCCGGGCCGCAGTTCGCCTCCGGCAGGAGCTTCCAGAACACGTCCGAGCGACTCGTGACCGATGATCAGCCGGTCCGAATCCGGTGGCGCCCAGCCGTACAAGCCCGCCGCAATATCGCGGTCGGTGCCGCAGATCCCGATTGCAAGCGTCTCTACCAGCACCTCGCCGTCCGACGCCGGCGGTTCCGGCACGTCCTCGAGCCGCAGGGAATTCGGAATACCGGGCGAAACGGCCAGCGCGCGCATGAAGCTGCATTTCTCCGCGTCGCCTGGAAACCCTTCAGCCGGCGCAATGTCAAAGAGGCTGTCCTGCTCTAACCCCCGGCGCGGAAGTTTGTTCGGCCGCAATCCCGCTTCCGGCTTTGCTCGCCCCCAGGCAATCTAGCCGGCGTTTCAATTGCGCGCCCGGGCGTGTATCCTGGCCGTGGGGCGAATGGCGGTTGCATGCGATCGAGAACAAGCAGGCACGCCTTTCGCAAGGCAAGGAGGACATCATGGTGCGTGGAAACCCGAGTGGGATGACGTTTGCGCTGGCGGCCGCGCTCATGCTGCTGGCCGGCAGAGGCGCAGCAGCCGAAGAGCCGAAATACCCCGACTGGAAGGGCCAGTGGATCACCATCAACTATCGCCTGCAGGGGCAGGTCATCAAGTACGATCCAAACAAGCCCTGGGGGGTCGGTCAGAAAGCCCCGCTCACAGAGGAATACAAGAAGGTGTTCCAGCAGAGCATGGACGACCAGGCGCAGGGCGGGCTTGGCACCTATCCGACTGCACTGTGCCTGCCGGGCGGCATGCCGCATGAGATGGCCGCTGGAACCCAGGAATACGTAGTGACGCCGCAC
>NZ_JAXDPY010000695.1:0-10241 GCF_034668105.1 Paraburkholderia sp.
ACCGCTCCGCCTGCGAGCGCTTGCTCGCGCACGCTGACTTCATCATGGGCGGTGATGAAAATGACAGGCATGCCACTGCCCGACAGACGCCGCTGAACTTCCAGGCCATTCAGCCCAGGCATTTGCAGATCGAGAATGACGCAGTCGGGGCGATATGACGGCGTCGACGACAGAGCGTCGAGAAACACGTCGCCGCTTGAGAAGGTTCATCGAGAGGTCGCCGTGTCCCGTGATGAATATGATCGGCAGCGCGGCACCGAGCTCACGCTGCTCAGGCGAATGTAAATGTCGTGCGTGCGCATTTGTCTACATCTTGGCTTGATCAGATTGCCGGCATACCAGGCAGTACGATAAAGATGCCTGACCTGGCGCCTCGACACGGGACTAAAGTCCAATACTCTTCTATTGGCGCCACTATTAACAGCGTTCCGGACGATACGGCCAGCTGGTTGGCGCTACGCGCAACCCGCGCGGGGCGCGCGCGACCGAACTTGACGGAGTCAAGCCGCGCAACGTTCCCGCTCCACCTCGCTGCGATACCTCTGCAAGCGTCCCGCAAATGAACGGACTCGTGTCACGCGTTGACGACCTTGAACACCGATACCGCCGCCTGTAGCTGTCCCGTCTGATCCGCCAATGAATTGGTCGCCGCGGTCGCCTGTTCCACCAACGCTGCGTTTTGCTGCGTGACCTCGTCCATCTGATCGATCGCGAGGCGCACCTGTTCAATGCCCGCGCTCTGTTCGCTGGAGGCGGCCGATATTTCGGTGATCACAGCGGTTACACGCCGGATTGCGTCAACCACTTCAGCCATGGAGTGTCCCGCACGGTCTGCCGTGCTCGAGCCGCTCAAAGCCGTGCCCGCGGACGCGTCGATGATGGTGCGCGTCTCTTTGGCCGCGGCTGCGCAGCGCTGCGCGAGCATCCGTACCTCACTGGCCACCACCGCGAAACCGCGCCCTTGCTCACCCGCGCGGGCCGCCTCCACCGCCGCATTCAAAGCCAGAATGTTGGTCTGGAACGCGATGCTTTCGATCGTGCCGACAATGTCGCCGACATGTTTCGATTGCTCGCCGATGGTATGCATACTCGCGACGAGGTCGGCCACAAAGGCGCTACTGCGATCCGTGAGTTCGGAGGCATTCTGCGCCAGCAAGCTGGCCTCATGCGCGTGCTCCGCATTCTGTCTCACCGTGGCGGTCAGTTGTTCCATGCTGGACGCGGTTTCTTCCAGCGACGCCGCCTGTTCTTCGGTACGCGCGGACAGATTGTTATTGCCGGTTGCCAGCTCACGCGAAGCGACATCGATTGCATTCGCGCTCTGCCGCACCAATCCCACCGCCGTTGCGAGGCTCTGCTGCATCCGGTTCATACCCGCGAGCAGACTACCGTCGTGAATCGCCGAACCGCCCACGTGAACCGACAGATCGCCCGCGGCGATCTGCTCGACAATTCCTGCCGCGTAAGCCGGTTCGCCGCCAAGACTGCGCTTGATGTTGCGAATGATCACCAGCATCACCGTGGAAACAACCCCGCCCACGCACGCGAGGATCAAAAGATAGCCGAGCAGATCCGCCCTGAACGCGGCGTCGATATCCGCGAGAAACACCCCTGATCCAACGTACCAGCCCCACGGCTGATAAGCGCCTGCGTAGCTGACTTTGGGAACGCGCGCGCCCGTATCGGGCGCCACGCCGAAATAGTCCACGTAACCGCCGCCGGCGGCCGCGGCCTTGGCTAATTCGAGGTAATACTTCTTGCCGGTAGGATCGGCGCGCTCGCCGACGTTCTGGCCAATGAGCGACTTGACCGATGCATTACCGATTGCCAGCACGACCGGACGGGAATCAAACACGAACAGATAGCCGTCCTTGCCATATCTGATCGATGCCAGTTCCGCGAGTGCCGCGCTTTGCGCCTGTTCAAGCGACATGGAGTGATCGGCAACCTTCGCTCCGTAAACCTGCACAACACTGAGTGCGCTTTCAACAACATTTCTTACACCGACCTGTCGCTCTTCGAGCATCGACCGCCGGCTTTGCAGCGCTGCCCAGCCGCCCAGCACGAACAGCCCGAGCCACATGATGACCAGTGCAGTCCATAGTTTTCCAGCAATTCCCAGCCGACCCATCTTCTTTCCCCCTAGTGAGTTCTTTCGTTCGTGTATTAACGGCTGTCTTATGGGAAAACTTAATAACTATTCCTACTCTTCACTGCCTTGAATGAGAAGAATTGAAAGTCACTGCGTCGGCTGTGTAAACGTAACGGACGAACGCCAGCAGCGACATCTAATGTGTCGCTTGCTTGTTGTTGCATTGGCCGCGCGCCGGGATCTCGCGACGGGGCGCCGTTCATCAATAAACGCGCCCCGTCGAAATAAATCTCGCCTTATTGATCGACAACGAAGCCGTCGAAATGCGGCCGCATGGAGATAGGCTTCGACAACGGCGGCCGAATACGCTGAGCGTCGGGCAACAGCGCCATGCCGAGACCCGGTCCCGTCGGAATATCGACGAAACCATCCTTGGGCAACGGCACCTTGTCGACAATGTTCGTTCCCAAATGCTCTGGCCGCGATTCGAAGATCCCCGCTTCGAACCCGGTCGCGTATTCCTGAATGGCAAAGTTCGGAATGGCGGCATCAAGCTGAAGGCAGGCGGCGAGGCCAATGGGCGACAACGGATTGTGCGGCACCACCTGGACATGATGTGCCTCAGCCATCGCGGCCACCTTGCGTGCACCGGTGATGCCGCCGCACAGACACAGGTCCACGCGCGCGTATTCCATGCCACCGCGAGCCATCAATGCCTGAAATTCGTAAATGGTCGAGAAGCGCTCACCCGTTGCAATCGGAATGTGAATCTTCTCGGCCACGCGCGCCATGGCGTCCGGACCTTCAGGGCGAATCGGATCTTCGATAAACATCGGATGCGTGTCTTCAATGCCGCGTGCGAACACGATCGCCTCGGCCGGCGTCAAGCGCCGATGCAACTCGATCAGAAGATCCACACGATCGCCTACGACTTCGCGCATGCGGTGCACGTTGTCGATGGCATCGCGCATCTTCTTGATGTGCGTTTTGAAATAGACCTGATCGTTGCCTTCGTCGAGGAACGGGTTCAGGTGGCCGAATGCAGTGAAACCCGCTTCCATTTTCGCCTTGCATTCCACGAGCATCTTTTCGATGTTGCTCTCATAGATATGCCCATAGATGCGTGCTTTCGTGCGGACAGGACCACCCAGCAATTCATAGATCGGCGTGTTCAGCGCGCGGCCCTTGATGTCCCACAAGGCGATGTCGATGGCCGAAATGGCCGCGTTGATCGCGAGCCCCTGGAAGTAGCTGAAGCGATGCATCACGTTCCAGTGATGCTCGATCTCAAACGCGTTTTTGCCGACAAGGTATTCGCCGAAACGTCGGATTGCCGCACCGGATGCTTCAATATGTCCCCAAGCGCCGGCCTCACCGTATCCTGTGATGCCTTCATCTGTGTCCACCCGGACAAACATGAACTGACCGACGTGCAGCGGTTCCACCTTGGTGATTTTCATTGATACTCCTGACTGATAAAACAATTGGTTCTAAAGCGTGGCTTGAATGCTTTCTGCGCGAGTCGATGCATCTTTAGCGCTGGCCGAATCGTCATCGAGAGGCCGGCCGCGCGTCTCGGGTCCCATGAAGACCGAGAACGCAGTGATCACACCGAGTCCGACTACATACCAGGCTACGTACCGAGGCGACCCGTGCCCGGCTGCGAGCAATGCGACTGCGATCATCGGCGCGATGCCGCCCGAGATCGGCGAGGTCACTTCGCGTGCGAGCGAAAAGCCGGTGTAACGTACTCGCGATGGGAACATTTCGGCGAGCCACGGACTTTGCGCCGAGGTCATCATCGTCTTCGCGATCGACGAGACAAGGAACAATCCCGCATAGATCCAGACCAGCTCGCCGGTTTGGAGCATGCTGAAGAACGGAAATATGGAGAGGCCCGAGATCAGTGCGCCGCCCATGTAAACCGGTTTGCGGCCGACCTTGTCCGACACCCAGCCGAACAACGGTACGGTGACGAACTGCAGCGCCGTACTGACCATGAGCGCCGTCACGATCACGTCGCGCGCCATGTGCAGTTGCTGCGTGAAGTAGACAATCACGAACGACTCGTAAATGTAGGCGAGCGAGTTGTCGCCCAGACGCGCGCCCCACGCGCACAGCATGGGCCTCAACGACGTTTTGAAGACTTCCGTGACCGGCGCTTTGACGGTGATGTTCTTCTTCTGCATCTGCAGGAACACAGGCGTCTCTTTGAGCGAGCTGCGCAGTATGAGACCCAGGGCCACCACCACGGCGCTCAACAGGAAGGGAATACGCCAGCCCCACTCTTCGAATGCGCCTTTGGAAAGACTCGAGGAAAGGTGAAACGTCGCGAGCGACATGAGCAACCCGAGCGCGACGCCGATATACGGCATCGAGCCATACAACCCGCGTCGCTTGGGCGGTGCATTTTCGATCACCATCAGCACGGCGCCCGCATATTCGGCACCGGAGCCGAGCCCCTGCAACGCCCGCAGCACACAGAGCAACAGCGGCGCCCATGCGCCGATCACGGCGTAGGTGGGCAACAATCCCATTAGCGTGGTCGAGCCGCCCATCAGCAGCAGCGTCATGATCAGCACCTTCTTGCGCCCCAGACGGTCCCCCATGCGCCCGAACAGCAGGCTGCCGGCAGGCCGCACGAAGAAGCCGATCGCAAAGCTCGCATAGGCCAGCAACGTGCCCGTGAGGTGATCGTAGGACGGAAAGAAAAGTTTATTGAAAAGCGTCGCTGCGGCGGTCGCGTAGAGGTAATAGTCGTACCACTCCATGGCGGTGCCGACTATCGCGCTCAAGATTGCGTTTCGTATGGCGCGCCTGACTTCGGACGATTGATGGACTGCACTTTGCAAAGGTCACCTCTGTTCTATTTATTGGATGGGCCGCGCGCGCCTGCGCATCGACGATCGTCCCTCTGACAAGGACCGCGAACCAGTCTTCTCTCGCAGCCATCAACACCCGTAGCGCGCTGTCTCTTTCCCGCTGGTCAAGCTAGGAAACGTTTCCGGAAACGTTTCCCAAAGATAGATGATGTAAACTGCGCTGTCAAGATCAAGAGGAAACAATGAGCAAGGACACGACCGGCACGACGCGCGGACGATCTGGTATCAAGGCGGTGGCAGAGCTTGCCGGCGTCGGCATTGCCTCGGTTTCACGCGTGCTATCCGGGCAACCCGGATCGAGCCCGCAGTTGACCAAGCGCGTGCTCGATGCTGCGCGGCAGCTCGGTTATGCCCCCAACGCGCTCGCGCAAGGCTTACGTCGCCGTACCACACGTTCTATCGGCTTTGTCGGGTCGGACATTACTAATCCACTGATTGCCTCGATCGTGAGCGGTGCGGAAAGTGTGCTGAGTCTGGCGGGCTTTTCGGTTCTTCTGACCAATTCAGGCGGCATTCCGAGCGTCGACGCGGAACGCATCGAACTGCTGTTGCAGCGTCAGGTCGATGGGCTGATCGTCCTGCCTGCCCTCGAAGACGATCCCGGCACGCTCGCCGCGTTGCGTCATACGCAGACGCCGGTCGTGCTGATCGATCGAACCTTGCCCGCGGACATTCCCGCGCATTACGTGCTGTCGGACCATTACCGCGGCGTCGGCGATGCCGGCCGATATTTATTGGCGGCGGGACATCGGCGGATAGGACTTGTTGTGGGGCGCGACGTGCGGCCCACAAGGGAACGGGTCCGTGCCGTAGAAGACGCCTATGACGGGCTGGGTATCGCGCGTGACCTGCTGGTTCACCGCGGCACCCTGTCGCCGGAGCATGGGGAACAGGCGCTGGAGGAGATGCTTTCCGGCGCCGTCCCACCGAGCGCGGTCATTCTTGGGGGCAACCAGTTGCTCGAGGGTGCGCTGCGTGTGGTGCACCGTCGCGGTTTGGAGCTTGGGAAAGACTTGTCCCTTGTGTGCTGCGACGACGTTCCGCTTGGCCGCTTCCATCAGCCGCCTATTGCGACCGTCATGCGCGATTCGGCACTCCTCGGCAAGCGGGCGGCGGAATTGTTGCTCGCGCAACGAGAAACGCCGGGCGTGAACGAGCCCGTCTTTCTTCCAACATGGTTTGAGCCGCGCGCAAGTTGCGCTCCGATAGCAACGGATACTTCGGATACCAATCTAAAACGTACGGCTCGCAAGATTAAAGTCCCCCAGGGCTGAGGTCATTTTTGCGGCGTTAGATAAGCCAACTCGGCGCGATTTCGTGGTCCACGGTCTTGAGTGCAAAGCCACCATGTGTGCCTGGGCGGCAGAACGTGGTGCGCCGGCCTCGCGAGCAACGCTCAGTCTGAAGATCGAAACGGACGCTTTCAGATCGCTCGCCTGCGGCCGCCTGACCGACGAAAAAATGCACAGTGTCGGTGCGCACATAAATGGCGCATTAAAGCATTGATATATCGGTCGTTTTTTCCTTAAGTCTCCGCTTCAGAGTGCCGTTAATCCCGAGTAACTCTCCGAACCGGCGAGGAGCCACTGGCTCCCCACTCCGCACGCAACTGGGATATACGAGATGTCCATAGAGCAGGCCAAACCTCCTCAGTCGTCCGAAGGCGCGATCATCGCCGGGTTGACCCGCGAAGTGCGCAAGATATCCAGAGACAAGATCGCCGATATCGACCTGATCAATCGCGAGGCGACCTATCTGGCAATCAACGCGTTGATCGAAGCTGCGCGTGCTGGAGAAGCAGGCCGCGGCTTTGCGGTCGTCGCAAACCAGGTGAAGAACGTGTCAGGCCGGATCGGGCAACTGACCGGCGAGCTCGGTAAGGAATTGGCCAGCATCAGCGAACGGATGGTGATGGAGCTCGAGCGGCAACAGGGCCAGCGTCTGACCGACCTTGCGTTGAACATGATCGACGTGGTCGACCGCAACCTTTACGAGCGATCATGCGATGTGCGCTGGTGGGCAACCGATGCAGCGGTCGTCGATTGCATGACGGATGGCTCGGCATCGGCTGGCGCGCATGCGGCAAAGCGGCTGTCGGTCATCCTGGATAGCTACACGGTTTATCTCGACATCTGGGTGCTGGATACCGAGGGTCGCGTCGTGGCGAATGGCAGACCTGCGCTGTTTCCCGTCATCGACACAGTGAACGCAGCCCAGCACGACTGGTTCGCCGCGGCGCTCGCTACACGCTCCGGCGACGAGTACGCAACCGCCAACGTCGACACGGCCGCGGAATTGAAAGGCGCGCAGGTTGCCACCTACGCGACGGCGATCCGCCAGAACGGTGCGACTGACGGAAAGGTCGTCGGCGTTCTGGCCGTGTTCTTCGATTGGGCCAAGCAGGCGTCGACCGTTGTCAATGGCGTCCGCTTGACCCGTGGAGAACGGGAGCGCACGCGCTGCATGATCGTTGACGCAACGGGCCGGGTGATCGCCTCCTCCGCCACGGCGGGCCGCGACGAGATGCGCTTCGACCTGCCACCGGACACGGCGGATATCGGAACTTACCGCACGGCAAAGGGATCGCTTGTAGGATACGCGCTGACGCCCGGCTATGAAACGTATCGCGGTATGGGGTGGTTCGGCGTGGTCGAGCAGCAGCCGGATCAAACCCGGTAACCGTATCATTGGCATGTACCTCCGCGGGTTGAGTCATCCGCACCCGTGGCCCAGGCCACGATTCGGAAAGAGGGTTTCTTGCAGGACGCGCGATTCGCGTCGGACATACCATGGATTATTTTGCGGCGGTAAGAGCCTTCGTTTGCGCGGCTGAACTGCAGAGCTTCAGCAAGACGGCCCGTGAATTGGCGGTCAAGACCTCCACCGTCTCGCGCTACGTGAGCGAGTTGGAAAAGGATCTGGGCATTGCCCTGTTTAACCGGTCGACGCGGGGGCTCGTCCTGACAGAGGGCGGCAGGCTATTTCGTGAACACGCCATGCTTGCGCTGCAGGCGCTCGATGATGCGCGCCAGGTCACGTCGTCGCTGAATCTCACGCCACAAGGCGTGCTACGCGTCACGATGCCGCCGGCATTCGGGCGCCGGCATATCGTGCCGCATCTGCCCGCGTTCATGACGCGCTACCCTGCCATCGGCCTCGACATCGTGTCGACCGACGAAACGCTCAATATGATCGAAGCCGGGATCGACGTGGCGATCCGTATCGGCGTGCTGCACGATTCGTCATTGATGGCGCGCCGCCTTGCGCCGCATCGCCGTATCGTCTGCGGCAGCCCGGCGTATTTCGAGCGAAGCGGGATGCCTCGTGTCCCTGAAGATCTGGCCGCGCACGACGTGCTTCGCTTGTCCCTGCTGCCGGACGACAAATGGTCTTTCACCCGCGCCGCGGATAGTCACGCGCAGTCGGAACAGGTGGTGGTGGAATTGCAAGGGCGCTTGCGCGCAGACGACTCCGAAGCGGTGCTGGAACTCGCTGTGGCCGGCTGCGGGCTGGCTCTGCTGCCGACATGGCTCGCGGCCACGGCCCTGCGCGAAGGCCGCCTGCGGCACGCGCTGCCCGAATGGGAGGCGCGCACGGGGCGAGCCGAACCGGCCGTCTGGGCGGTCTACCCGCCGAAGAAAATCGTCTCGTCGAAGGTGCGCGCGTTCGTGGATTTCTACGCCGAGGTATTTGGCGAGCCGCCGTACTGGGACGACGGACTCGCGCTGGCGCTACAGCCTTAACGGGCGAAACGGATATCGAGCGTGCGCAGCCAGGTCTGCAAGCCGGCATCCTGGATAGGAATCACATAAGCGTTTTCGTTCGTTTCATTGAAGTGCGCATGCCAGTATCCTGGCGGCGTAACGAACGCCATCCCGGCTTCCCAATCGACGCGCGTCGGGTTCGCGATATTGCCGCTCTCGTCCAGCTCCGTACCGACCAGCGTATAGACACCCGGCTGGCCCCCGGCGATGAAGTCGAGTGCGATCGACTGGTGGCGGTGCGGCTTCTGGATCGAGTTGGGCGGCACAATGCCGAACATGGCCCACAACACATGCGTGACCGTTCGCGTTTGGGGGAAGTTGGTATTGCCCATCAGCACGCTGATACGGTTGCGGCGACCCGCGTTGGCTTCTTCCGCGACCTTGCGCAATTCTTCCTGCGCCCGGGCGGCCGGATAGAGCGTCGGCGCAAAGCGCGCCTCGACGCCGGTCGTGCCGAGATAGGTGAGCAGTGGCGCGTCGTTGACGTAATAGAGCGTTGCGGTCGCGTCGGCGGACAGCACGGCGGCGTCACCGCCTGGCATCGTGAAGAAATCGCCCTGCGCAAACGGGAAGCCGGTCTCGCCCTGCGTCATGTTGCCGCTCCCGCTGATGACGTAGCAAAGCTGCGAGGTTGCGTTCGGGGCGAGCGTCAACGTATCCCCCGCGTTGATGCGCAGGAAATGGGCGCACAGGCCCGGACCGGTCGCGGGACTCGGGCAACCCAACTCCGCGGAGAGGTCGAGCGGTACGACGCGGGTTGCGCCGGTTGCGTAGAGCGAGGGAGAGAAATTGCGGAACGGCACGCGCGAGATGAGCTTCGCGCCGATCGGATTGGCCGACGACGTATATTCGAAGTATTGCGCGTCGAGCGTGGCGTCAGCGGGTTCGGCGAGAGGCGCGGGGGACGTTTTGGTCAACATGGTCTGCTCCTTAAGTTTGGGAAGCTTCGCGTGGACCCCGGAAGATGGGGTTAGCGTCCGAAAGCTGAACCGACTATAGGTGCGGGCCGCTGGCCTCAGAAGTGCCGGACATCGAAATCACCTTTGCGCAAATGGGTGCACCGCGCGTCCGTTTCGATAAGCGGCGGGCTACCCCGTCACGGCCGGGATTGCAACGCCGGCGGCTGCACAGCCAGCCGCAGATGTTCGACACCTTCCGCAATGGCAAGCGTCGACTGCTGCCCATCACGCGCGCGAATGCTGATCGTCCGCTCGCGTTCGTCGCGTGAACCTACCGCGACAAAAATCGGCACCTGTTTTTCCCGTGCGTCGACGATCTTCTTTTTCAGCCGCTCCGGCCGGCCGTCCAGCAGCGCCCGGATGCCGGCGGCGTCGAGCGCCTGCATCACTTGCCGCGCGTAGGCCGTATGCGCGTCGCTGATCGTCGCGACCACGACCTGCTCGGGCGCGAGCCACAGCGGCAGCCACCCTTCGTGATGTTCGAGCAGCATCGCGATGAAACGCTCCATGCTGCCGAGTACCGCGTGATGAATCATCACCGGCC
>NZ_JAXDPY010000696.1:0-8962 GCF_034668105.1 Paraburkholderia sp.
GTGTCTGTGACGATTTCGGTGCGGGCAATTCACTCTCCAGCACCAGCCCACGCAACAGCATGCCAACCGTGCGGCGCACGCCGAAAAAAATCAGCAGCAGCAGCGCGACATGCGGGTCGTCAAACCAGATGTTCCTGCCGTCATGCATGGCAAGCACCGCTATCACCTTGCCGTCGTCCGTCACCGCAACATGGTGCCGGCGATAAGAGAAACGACCGTGCTTCGACGTGAATGCGAACTCCAGAAATTCGATGCAGCGCGCGTCGGGTTGACCGAGAAAGAATCCGAACTCACGCACGCCCGAGGCGAAGATCAGCGGCGCACACGCTTCGGCGTCTTCCGCCCGCGCGGGGCGGAACTGCAGCGAGTCCGCTTCCGCGCCCTGTTGCTGCGCGCGAGCGCGCTCTGATTGAACGGCGTACATGGCGAAGGTTCCGCTTTAACGAGGCAGGCGCTTGAGCGCTGCAATGGTTCGGCTGATCTGTTCCGGCTCATGCGTTGAACAGATGAAAAACCGCAACCGCGCCGCCTTCTCTTCGACGGCGGGATAGAAAATCGGCTGCACGTTGATGCCTTCCGCAAACATCGCGTTGGCCCATTGCGCAGCTTTCAGGGTACTGCCGGTAATGATCGGCACGACCGCATAACCCGCGCTTTTACCGGTATCGAGACCGGCGGCGCGCGCCTCGTCGAGAAACTGTTTGCCGCGCGCGCGCAGCAGTGCCACGCGCTGCGGTTCGGCAATCAGCTGTTCGAGCGCCGCCAGCGACGCCGCCGCGAGCGCTGGCGCAAGGCCCACGCTATACAGAAACCCGGGCGCGAGATGCCGCAAGATATCGATCAATGCCTGCGAGCCGGCGATAAACCCGCCGCATCCGGCCAGCGTTTTGCTGAGCGTGCCCATCCAGATATCGACGTCGCCGCTCGCCACGCCGCAATGCTCGCGAACGCCCTTGCCCTGCTCGCCCAGCACGCCGAGCGAGTGCGCCTCGTCGACCATCAGAAACGCGGCATGCCGGCGCTTGATGTCGACGAACTGCGGCAGATCGGGGATGTCCCCGTCCATGCTGTACAGACCTTCGATCGCGATCAGCACGCGCCGGTAATCATGCCGCACGCGAGCGAGCAGCGCATCGAGCGCTTGCCAGTCGTTGTGCGGAAAACTCAGCCGCTTCGCGCCGCTCAATTGCGCGCCTTGCACGATGCTGTTGTGCGCGAGCGAATCATGCACGATCAGATCGCCGGGACCGAACAGCGAGCCGATCACCGTCACGTTGGTGGCATGGCCGCTCACGAACACGACGCAATCGTCCACCTCGTACAAGCCGGCAAGCGCCGCTTCGAGTTCGCGCTGCACGGGCCGTTCACCCGCCACCATCCGGCTCGCCGAGGCGGACGTGCCATAGCGGTCGATCGCCTCTTTCGCGCGCGCGGACACGCGCGGATCGCCGGCCAGACCGAGATAGTTGTAGTTCGCGTAGTTCAGATACTGCGCGCCGCCGATCTGCGTGGTCGCGCCGGCAATCCCTTCGTGCACGCGAAAAAACGGCGACACGACCTGCAGCTTCTCACCCATCTGCCGCAATATTTCGACCTGCTGATAACCCGGCATGGTCTCGAAGCTGCACAGCGCGGCGCGCGAAGCGTCCTGCGCCGCGCGCGTGCCGCCGGCGACGGCGGCCAACGGCGCGCCCGGCGTCTGCGCCTCTTCGGAGACGCGTTCCAGTTGCCGCATCAACGCCTTCGCGGCGAGTTGCTGGCGAATGTGATCACCCAATCCCATGCTGTTCAACTAACCCTGTGAGGTGCCGGCCCGATGTCGATATCAAGCCGCAAATTCGGCCCATTCCCATGCGTCGCGCGTGGCGAGCAGTTCGGCAATCAGCCGGTAGTTCATTTCATGACTCGGCCGCAAGGCGCTGACGCGACCGAGCAAGGGCGCGCCGGCCATCGCCATGTCGCCGACCAGATCCAGCACGCGGTGGCGCACGAACTCATCGGGCACGCGCATGCCGCCCAGCACACGATTACCGACGATCGCCGCGGTACACGAAAGGCGCGCGCCGCGCAGAATCGGCATGCCGCGCATGTAGCCGGCAAGAATCGCGGGGATCGCCCATTTGACGCGTCCGTATGAACGCGACGGTGCGATCTCCCCGGCAAAGCTCGCGGGCGTGAGCGCGCCGTCCCAGCGCAATGCGCCGAAGCCTTTGAGGTCGTTACGCACGGCCATTTCATAAACGGACGACGGCTCGATCGAGATGCTGCGCTCATCGCGCGTGCCTTCACCGTCGGCAATCTTCACAGCACGCAATACGCGAATGAAGCGCTTGGCATGCGGCAATTCGGTCCGCCCACACGCACGGATCGCTTCGATCCATGGCTCTGCGCTGCCGTCCAGAATCGGCACTTCCTCGGCGTCCAGTTCGACGATCGCGCGATCGATCTCGCAGGTCAGCAGCGACGCCAGCAGATGTTCGACGGTGCGCACACGAACGCCATTGGCGCTTTCGAGCATCGTGCAAAGCGGCTGGCCGCGCCGCAGCGCCGGACTCACCGCGAGCTCGGCCAGCACGTCGGCGCCTTGCATCCGCCTGAATACGATGCCGCGCGGGCCATCCGTACCGACGGGCAGAATCCGCACGTTCACGCGCCGTCCGGTATGCAGGCCGTGACCGCTCAACGCCAGCGGCCGCGCGAGGGTCCCCTCGCGGTGGCTCCACCCTGCGGGCGCGCTCATCAAGCGACCTCCGCCGCGGCGGGTGTCGACACAGGCGTTGCCGTGTCCGCGTGCCCCGACAGCGCATCGGCGACGTCGGCCAGCGCATGAGCGCCGACATCGAGCGCATGTTGCGCGGCGACCGCCGCCACCTGCGCCGCGACGCCATTCGGCTCCACGGCCTCATCCTGCGTCTGGATCGATTCGACGATCCGCTGCGCCAGCGAATGCACGGTTGCGCCTTCGGCCATCGTCATGATCGACAGCTTGACCTGGAAACTCTCTTCGACCGCCATGCCGAGTTCCATGCCCATCAGCGAATCCATGCCCATGTCGAGGATCGAGCGGCCGGTTTCGATTTTTTCCGGCGACATGTGCAGAATGCGTGCGATCTGCGCCTGCAAGGTTTCTTCGACCAGCTGCAAGGCCTCCGCGAAAGCCAGGCCGAGAATCTGGTCGCGCATCTGCGCGCCGCCCTGACGCGCCGGTTCATGGCTGCCGCGCGCCTGCAGTTCCGTGTAGCGGCGTGCGCGCGCGGCCGGCATGCCAAGCGACAGTGCCTGCCAGTCGAGCCGCACCACCGCTTCGCCGACGTTCAGGTCGACAATGGCGCGTTCCAGGGCGGCGAGCGCTTCGGCCGACGTAATCGACAACCCGCCAATGCGCGCCTGCAGCGCTTCGCGTGTTTCGGCATGACGCGCGAGGAAGCCGACGTCGTCCAGCGGGCCCCATGCCATGTAGGTGCCCGGCAAACCGGCCGCGCGGCGTTGCCCGATCAGCGCCTCGAGAAAGGTATTGGCCGCCACGTAGCTGGCCTGCCCCGGATTGCCGAGGAAAGTCGTCGCCGACGAATAGACCACGAAGAAATCGAGAGTCGCGTCGCGCGTGGCGCGGTGCAGGTTCCACGCGCCGGCCAGCTTCGGTGCGAGCACCGCGGCGAAGCGCGCGTCGTCGAGATTGCGCACGAGGCCGTCGTCGATCACCATCGCCGAATGGAGCACGCCCTTGAGCGGGGTGCCGCGTGCGGCGATTCCGGCGAGCAGTGCGTCGAGCGCGGCTGCGTCCGTGACGTCGCAAGCCGCGGTGTGCACCTGGGTGCCGTTTTCCTCGCGCCAACGCGCGGCCTCGGCAGCGAGTTCCGGGGCCAGCACGCCTGAACGGCTCGCGAGCGTCAGATGGCGCGCGCCACGCGACCTCATCCAGCGCGCGGTGGCGAAACCGAGTCCGCCCGTGCCGCCGACGATCAGATAGGCCGCCGCCGGATCGAGTCGCAGCGCGTCCGCGCCGGCCTTCGTGCACGCCGGACTCGGCGTGCCTGCCGGATATGTCACGAGGATCTTGCCGATCTGACGCGCCTGCTGCATGTGACGGAAAGCTTCTTCGACGCGCTCAGCCGGGAACGCGCGATACGGCAACGGATGCAGCGCGCCGCCCGCGAACAGCTGCATGACCTCTTCGAACAGACGCGCGGTCAGATCCGGCAAGGCACTCATCAACTGGTCGGCATCGATGCCGAAATAGCTGATGTTATTGCGGAACGGCCGCAAACCAATACGGCTGTTCTCGTAGAAGTCGCGCTTGCCGAGTTCGAGGAAACGGCCGAACGGACGCAGCGTGTCGATGCTGCGCACCATCGCTTCACCGGCGAGCGAATTGAGCACGATATCGACGCCGGCCCCTTGCGTGCGCTCGCGAATTTCATCGGCAAACGCCAGGCTGCGCGAATCGAACACGTGATCGGCGCCGAGCAGACGCACGAATTCGCGCTTCTCGCGGCTGCCCGCCGTGGCAAACACCTCCGCACCCAGGTGGCGCGCGAGCTGGATCGCCGCGATGCCCACGCCGCCCGCCGCGCCATGCACCAGCACGCGCTCGCCGCGGCGCAGCCGCGCCAGCTCGCACAGCGCGTAGTACGCCGTGAAGAAAGTGGTCGGCACCGTGGCGGCTTCTTCGAACGTCAGGCGTTCGGGTTTGTGAGCGATGGCCTCGGCCTTCGTGCGCACGTGGCTCGCGAAAGAAGCCGGCGCGAAACCGAGTACCGCATCGCCCGGTGCGAAACGCCGCACGTCCCGGCCGACGCGCGCCACGCGCCCCGACAGTTCCATGCCGATCGTCGCGCCGGCAAAACCGTTTTCGACGGCCTCATCGGACAGCAGGCCCATTGCGTACATCACGTCGCGGAAATTCAGACCGGTTGCTACCGGTTCGATTTCCACTTCGTCCGCGGCGAGTTCGCGTAGCGGCGGCGCGAACCATTCAAGATTGCGCAACGATCCCGGCGAAGCAAAACCGAGCACCGCCGCTTCGTTGCGCGGACGTAGCGCGGCAGCCGAATCGCGGCGCGCTGCCGCGCTAGCCGCAGGCATCATGCGCGGCACATAGCGGCCATGAGACGTGAGCAGCACTTCTTCTTCGCCGTCGGAGGCGAGCAGTTCGCGCGCCAACTCTGAGGCTGCATTGCGGCACGCTGGAGACACGTCGATCAACCGGCACGACAGTTCGGGATGCTCGTTGGCCAGTACCCGGCCAAGGCCCCACATCGCGGCCTGCTCGGGGCGCAGCATCGCGGCATCGGCAAACGGTGTGACGATTGGCGCACCACCGCGCGTGACGATCCACAATTGCGGCTGCATCACGCCGGCAACCGCGGCGAGATCACGCACGAGTTGCGCCAGTGCGAGCGTGGTCTGCTGCTGGACGTGCATCACCTCCGCGCCGTCCGCATCAGCGGACATGGTGTGATCCGGCGCGATGAATACGACGTGATGCGCACGCCCTGCCGGCGCGGCCAGCTTGCTCATGTCGTGACGCAACGCCGTGAGCGTGGTGCTCGACGTAGTGTGCCCGGCGGCCTGCAAGGCAGCAGCCAGGGTCTCGTCGGCGCCGGCTTGCGCTGCATACAGCAAGGACCAATGCGCCGGCGGCGTCCGCACTTCAGTTTCGTTGCCGGCGGAAGCACCCGCATACGGCTCGCGTGCGACGACCAGCGTGGGTGCGACTTCGAGATCCAGGCCATGTTCGCTATGCCGGGTGACCTGTTCGAAACCCGCTTCCTCGAGGTGTTTCGTCAACGCGGCCGGCGACAACCACGCCGCACGGCGCGCGTTGGCGTGCGCGGCATCCGCGTCGAGATCGAACACGATATCGGCGAAGCGGCTGGTGCGCGGCTCCGCGATCACGACCAGCGCGCCCGGCGCGAGCCAGCCGCGCAGCGCGGCGAGCAGCGCACGCGGCTCGCTCTGGGCGGCCAATACGTGGCTCGCCACCACAATGTCGTAGCGCTCGCCCGCCTCGGTACCGCTCAGGCGTGGCGCGTCACCGAATTCGATGGTCGCGGTCCGGATGGACGGATACTCGCTCGCGTCGAAACCGCTCAACTGTTCATGCGTGCCTGCAATCGTGTAATCGCAGCGCGACACCGGCATGTGAATCGCGAGCGGCTGAAGCACCTCGCTCGACGGCGAATCGAGTTCGAGCACGCGCAAGCGGCGCGCTTCGCTCCACCCTTCGATCGCCCGATGCAGGCAGGCGCCGCTCAACGCATTGACATGCGCCCACGTCGGCGAAGCTTCGAAGAAGTGCTCGACCAGACTGCTGCGCGACGGCGACAGGATCTGCGCGCCGCTCACCTCGCCGCGCAAGACGGCAGGCAGCGCCGCGCCGCAATGCGCGAGCAGCGTCAATTCGGCGACGTGCGCGGGCGACTGCGCAAGCAGATCGCGCCACAGTTCGTCGATGCCCGGGAGACTCTCGCAGGCCGCGCTGTCGCGCACCAGCCGCGTACCGTCACGCTGCGCCAGGCCGTCTTCCACGACGATCTGCGCGAGACGTGCCAACAGCGCCGGATGCGCACAGTCCGGCAGCGACGCTTGCGCAAAAACGTTGATCGCGTCGAGCGCGTTCAATGCGTAAGCGCTCGCGAGCACGTCGAGCAGGGGCAGCATTTCAGTCAGATGCGCCTGTCTGCGCGACTGATCTTCTTGCGCGGCCAATGTCGCGGCGGCTTCTTCAAGCAAGGCGGCCGGCCGGGGCAACCTGCGCGCGTCGAGGTCGGCGGCGAGCGGTTTCGCTTCGGCGATATACGCGTAGCGTGCCGGCGCATGCTGACGGCGACCCATCAGATCGACGCGGCGGAAACGGCATGCGCCGAGCCGCGCGACGATCGCGCCGTGCTCGTCGGCGAATTCGAACGATGCCACGACCGAATGCGGACTGCGCCGCTCGATCCGCACGAGCACGTAGCGGACCGCGTCGCCGCGCAGATAGTCGATGCGCCCGATTTGCACCGGCACATAGGCCGCGCGTTCGCTCTGCGCCTGCTGAGTTGGCGCGAGCAACGCGAACAGCGGATGGAAACCGCTATCCATCAAGGCCGGATGAAACGCATAGGCGTCCAGCCCGGCTGCGGATTCGATTCCGGTTTGCACGAGGACTGCGGGGACGTCCACTTCCGCGAGCGCCATGCCGGCGTTCGCGTCGACGTGCACCGTGCGCACCCACTGGAATGCCGGGCCGTAGCTCAAACCGATCGCGCTGGTGTTCGCATACAAGGTCGTGCCGGCCATGGCCGGCTGCGCGAACAACTCGGTGAGCGTGGTGGCCGGCAGCGTGCTCGCGTCGCCGGTCTCGTTCAGCGCGCAGCCGCTCGCCAGCAAGCGGCCGGTGACGTTGAGCGACCATGCTTCGTCGGACATGCGCTCGCGGGTTTCGATTGTGAAACTCGCGGTGCGGACGTCGACGGTGAAGCGGAACAGTTTCGAATGCTGCGGCTGGAACACCACCGGCAGACGGATTTCGAGGTTCTCGACAGCGCAGCTTTGCGTGCCGAAATGCACGCGCGCGGCGGCCAGCGCCATTTCGACGTAGCCCGCGCCAGGGAATGCCATGCCACCGTCGACCACGTGATCGGCCAGCATCGGCAGACCGGCTGGATCGAGCTGATTTTCCCAGGCGAGCGCGTGTTCGCGCAGACGGTAACCGAGCAGCGGATGTTCGCGGCGCCGATTGACCAGGTTGTAGGCCTCGGCGGTCGGGCCGAGCCAGTGGCGTTCGTGCTGCCACGGATAGGACGGCAATGCCACGCGCGCGCCCAGCGGCGCGAAGCGTTCGATATCGACGCGCGCGCCGTTCGCGATCATCGCGTAGATCGCGTGGTGCAGCATCTGCGCGCTGTCGTGATGGCGCTTGAGCGTGGGCAGCGAGCGGCCGGCGATGCGGGCGTCGTCGAGCGTCTGCGTCACGTAGCTGCGCAAAATCGAATGTGGGCCCACTTCGAGGAACAGGCGCACGCCTGTCTGCGCGACCTGAGCGACGGCATCGCCGAAACGCACCGGCTCGCGGATGTTGCGCCACCAGTAATGTGCGTCGAGTTCGGTGCCCGCGAGTTCGGCGCCGGTTACCGTCGAGACGAAGCTACGCGTTGCGGCGTTCGGCACGAGATCCGCGAGACCGTGCAGCACGCCCGGCTCGATCGGGTCCATCTGACGGCTGTGGAACGCGTAGTCCAGGTCCAGCATCTGGAAGAAGCGGCCGCTTTCCTTCACCGCGGCTTCGAGCATCTGCAAAGCGCCGAGCGGGCCGGCCAGCGTGACCGCCTGCGGGCTGTTGACACCCGCGACTTCCACCGCGGCGTCCACGCCGAGTTGCGCCATCAGTGCACGCATGGCGGCTTCGCCGAGGCCGGCGGCGGCCATGCGGCCCGTGCCGCGCGTGCCTGCCTGAGCGCGGCTGCGAATCTTGATCACGTGGACGGCCTGGGCCAGCGTCAGCGCACCCGACGCCCACGCCGCCGCGACTTCACCGACGCTGTGACCGAGGCACACGTCATAGCCGACACCACGCGCCTCGATCACGCGCACTACGCCCACCTGGATCGCGAACAGCAGCGGTTGCGCGTGCTCGGTCGCTTCCAATGTGGCGGCTGTGACGCCTTCGCGCAGCACCTCGACCAGCGAGGCACTGCCGTCGGCGCGCCACAGCGCGTCGAGTTCGTCGAGCGCGGCACGAAACACCGGCTCCTGTTCGAGCAATTGCTTGCCCATGCCGGCCCACTGCGAACCATTGCCGGAGAACACCAGCGCAAGACGCGCATCGTCGCCGGGGGTTTCGCCCTTCACGAGAGACGGTTCTGTCTGATCCGCCGTCGGCGTGGCAAGCGCGGCGAGCGCCGCGCGCGATTCGGCTGACGTCGACGGCGCGATGATCGCGCGATGCTTGAGCCACTGCCTGGTATGCGCCGCGTTC
>NZ_JAXDPY010000697.1:0-10369 GCF_034668105.1 Paraburkholderia sp.
GACGCCGCGCAATAAGGTGGGGGGCAACAAGCGGTGAATCAGGTGGTGGATCAGGCAGTGAATCAGGTAGTGAAGCAGGCGGCAAAGCGGTCGGCCGCGCGACCGCTATTGTGGCTGGCGGCGCTGCTGGCCGTCTATTTATGCGCGCCGTTTATCGCGAGCGTGCCACAACTCGGCGCGGCCGATTGGCCGAACGTCGACTGGTCCGCGGTGTGGTCGGCGGTCGGCATTTCGGCGGCGAGCGCCAGTGTGGCCTCGTGCGTGATTCTGCTGGGCGGCGTGCCGCTCGGCTATTTTCTGGCGCGTTCCAACTCACGCAAGATGGCGGCGCTCGGCTTCGTCGTGCAGTTGCCGCTTGCGTTGCCGCCGCTCACGAGCGGCGTGCTGCTGCTGTTTCTGCTGGGCCCGTATAGCTGGGTCGGCCAGTTCACCGGTGGCAAGCTGACGGATTCGTTCGCCGGGATCGTGCTCGCGGAAACCTTCGTGGCCGCGCCCTTCCTGATCATCGCCGCAAAATCGGCGTTCGCCGCTGTCGATCCCGTGCTCGACGACGTCGCCGCGACGCTCGGCCATCATGCGAACAGCCGCTTCTTCCGCGTGATGTTGCCGGTTGCGTGGCCGGCGATTCGGGCGGGACTCGCGCTCGCGTGGTTGCGAGCATTCGGCGAGTTCGGTGCGACGGTGATGGTCGCCTATCACCCGTATTCGCTGCCGGTGTACACGTATGTCGTATTCGGCGGCCGGGGGCTGCCGGCGATGATGCCGCTGCTGCTGCCGACACTCGCGATTGCGATTGTCTGCGCGGCGCTGTCGATTTATAGCCTTCGCTCAAAAGCCGCGCTCGAACAAACCGAGAGCGGCGACGACGCGCTGGAACCGGGCCCGGATCTGACGGCGAGCCGTGGCGAGCGCGCCGACCTGCGGCTCGCCTTTCATTTGCAGCGCCGCCTGGGCGCGTTCGACCTCGACATAGCGTGGACACCTGCAACGCGGCGGCTGGCGATCATCGGGCCGTCGGGCTCGGGCAAATCGTTGGCGTTGCGTCTGATCGCGGGGCTCGAATCCAATGCGTCGAGCGACGTGCGGCTGGGCACCACCGACTTGAGCACACTGCCGCCCGAGCGCCGTCAGATCGGCTATATGCCGCAAGACTACGGTCTGTTCCCGCACATGACGGTCGCGCAGCAACTCAAGTTTCCTATCGACGCCGACGCCGCCAGCGCGCGTTACTGGCTCGATCATCTTGGCCTCACGCAACTGGTTGCGCGCTTGCCGCATCAATTGTCGTTCGGTCAACGGCAACGCGTGGCGCTGGCGCGGGCCCTCACGCGGCATAGCGAACTGTTGCTGTTCGACGAGCCGTTCGCGGCACTCGATACGCCGCGGCGGCGGCGTTTGCAGCAGTCGCTGCGGGCCTTGCAGCGCGAGATTGCGGCGGTGACGGTCATCGTCACGCACGATCCCGACGAAGCGGCGCTGCTGGCCGACGAGGTGCTGGTCGTCGAACAGGGGCGCGTGCTGCAGGCGGGTTCCATCGATACGGTGTTCGAACGGCCGGCTTCGATGCGCGTTGCGGAACTGCTCGGCTTGCACAACGTGGGCGTGGGTTCGATGACCGCGCCGCGGCAGGTTGAGATCGGCCACGGCCTCGCGATCGCGACGGGCGATAGCGGTTCCGACCTGCCTGCCGGGCAACGCGTGATGTGGCGCATCTCTTCGCACGCCGTGACGATTTCACCCGACGGTGCTCATGCCGGTGTGGTCGACGCTGTCGAGTTACGCCGGGGTGACCGGTATGTCCGCTTGAATATCGTGGGGATGCGGCTTGATATCGCGAACGAAGACACCCGGCTGCGGGAAGGAAGCCCCTGCCGGATTGATATTGATGCTGCCGGCGTTTCGGTCTGGAATGTGAGTTGACGGGTTTGCTCCGGCGCTAGCAGCGGCATGGCGATTGGGCCACGTCGCCGCTGCCGGTAGCACCGCTACCGCTTCTGCGCGGCCGCCGAACGCCCGCTTAACCCTCGTCCGCGTGTGCCCGCTTCCTGACTTCGGAAAACGCAACGTCGACGAGCAATTTCCCGGAATCAAACACGGTGACGAGCGCCTCGTCCCAGTCCCCTTCAACGGTACGGTCGTCCCAGACCAAAGGCTGCGTCGCCGTCCGGTACTCGCCGGTGTGGCGATTCATCAGCAACGTAAGCCGGCCCTTCATCGACCGCTTGCCGGCATCCGTCACCGGGTCCTTGCGGACGTCGTGCCATTCATCGCCGAGCCGGATCGCCGAGCACTTCATCGCGAAGCGCTGCGTATCGCGATTGATCTGCTGCAACAACGCGCCGCCCATGCCGAACACGATGTTGTCCGCGGCAAAGCCGGCCTTATCCATGGCCGCAAGGATCGCCTCGATCGAATCCGGATTCACGCCGTCGCCCTGAATCACGCGGACATGATTGAGCACGCGCCGCCCCTTGCCGTTCACCGTCGAACCAAACGATGCCTCGAGCGAGCGCATGGTCTGCAGGACGATCGTGAGCGGATCGCCGGAATCAGGCCGGATCACCAGCGTGCCGCCGGAATCGAGCACCGCTTGCTTCAGGTCCGTGCCCCATGCCTCGAGTGCGGCGAACAGGTCGTAGGAATCGGACACCACAGAAACGATCGCCCCCGGTTTGCCGAACTTCGCGATCATGTTGCGGAACGCGTCCGTTTCGCGCTCGCGACCCCATGCGGTGATCGTGCTGTGCTCCGCGGCCGGTACTGAAAACGCCGCCATCGGTTCGTTGTAGTAGTGGTTCGCGGCGACCACACCGAGCACCGTATCCGAGCCCATGAAACTGACGAGATGCGCCGAGCCGCCAATGGCCGCCGACTCCGCGCTCGACACGCCGCGCGCGCCGAAATCGTGCAGCTTGAACGGCAGTTGCGTGAGATCGTCGCTACTCTTCTCCAGATAGGCGCGGATCGTCTTGCGCAGATGCCAGCTTTGCGTCGCCACCGTAATCGGATACCACACGCGCAGCAGCATCGTTTCCAGATACGAGGCGAGCCAGAACACCTGGGGGTCGTCGCATTCGACCGTGACCAGCACATTGTGCGTGGGCACCACCGAGCCTTCCGGCACCGCGCGGATCCGTACGGGCAGATAGCCGCCATGATGCTCGACGACGTGGCGCCAGCCGGCTTCGTTGAACGGTTCGCCATGCGCCGTGAAAAATGCTTTCGCCTGTTCGATCATCTCCGCGGTGATGGGGCGGCACAGATATTCCTTGATCAGCATCTGCAGACCGAAGAACAGCGTGCGGTCGTAGCGTCCGCCGCGCGACTCGATGTACGAAAACATCGCCGACGCTTCAGGCGGATATTGCAGGTAATGCGACGCCTTGTACGAATCCGTGTTGAGGATCGGATTGGAGAGGATCGACGCCATGGCGTTGAGTGGGTTTGTATCGATTTGCATGGGTGATGCTGCGCTCGTGCGGTTCTCTCAAGAGTAATCAGGTGGGCTCGGGACGTGGCGCTTGCGTCGTGGGTGAAGCTACACCATACACCGTCAAAACACGCCCGGAATCACCCGGAACAGCACCTTACCCCGTTACGCCCGATACCGCTTGCCGTCGGGCAGAGGTGTACTTCACGCACAATGACCGCTTGCCGTCGCACAGAAGGTGTTCCTCTCGCACCATGCGCCCGACCTGCTGCCGGACGTCCATGTCATCCCGCGCGCCCGGGATTCCATTCCGGCGAGACGCGGCAGGCGGCCGGCTTCAGTGCCCAGGCTTCAGTTGCGGCGGCGCATTCGGCCGTGCCGCAAACAGGCGGCCGAGCATGCCCTTGCGCGGCTCGACGGGCGCCGGCCACAGCATGTCGGCGAGCAGACAGATGCCTTGCGCGAGGCCGCTGTCGTGGGCCGAGATGACGAGCGGCACGCCGCGGTTGAGCGCCTCGTTGACGCGCTTTTCGTCACGCGGAAGCTGGTGCGCGACTTTCGCGCCGAGCGTCTGTTCGAGCGTGGGCAGGTTGACGGCTGCGTTCTTGTCGTATTGATTCACCACCACCCGCACCTTGCCGGACGGATAACCCAGTTCCCTGAAAATATCGAGCATGCGGCGCCCGCCATGCAGGTAAAGCAGGTTCTGCCGCACCACCATGCAGATGGCGTCGCTACGATCGAGTGCACGGATCGTCAGCGGATTGAGGCTTTGACCGATGTCGATCAGTACTGCGTCATACCGCTCGCGTACCAACCACAGAATTTGCTCCAGTTGCGCGGGCTGCACCTCGGCCGCCTTGAGCGGATCGCCGGCGCCGGCCAGCACGTCGAGGTTCGCGTGTACCCGCATCACACATGCGTCCAGCAAGCCGGCGTCGAGGTGGTCGATCTGCGAGCACAGATCGGCGAGCGTCGCGGGCGGCGGTTTATCGGCTATCAGCAGACTGGCATCGCCGAATTGCTGGCTGAGATCGATCAGCAGCACGCGGCTGTTGCGCAGCGAGGCCAGCGAATACGCGAGATTCACGGCGATCAGCGTCGTACCGCTGCCGCCCTTGCTCGACACCAGCGAGACGAGCCGCCCGGCGCGGCGGCCGCCCGCGTTCTCCGCGTTCTTTTTTGCGGCGATATGCGTGAGCGCCGCGCCGATCTTGCCGGCCTCCAGCGGCCATGACAGTACATCCCGCACACCGACGCGCATCGCGGCAGTCAGCAACGCAGTGGATGGCGCCGGCGTGACGAGCATGCAATGCAGGACCGGCGAGCAGGCCAGCGTCTCCTCCGCGCCGTCCAGATCGCGCGCGCTTAGATCGACGTCGTCGACGATCAGCAGATCGGCGCTCCTGATTGCGCGGGCATGCATGCGCAACTGCCGCAGCGTGCAGTACGCGATGCGCAAGCGATACACCACGCCGCTTTCGTCGAGACGCGCGACGATATGCGGCGCTCGCTCCGCGCTGGATGAAATCAGGAAGATGTCGATCATGCCAGGTCTCCGCCGGCCTGAGGCTTGTCAGTTGGCAAAGCCGCGTCGATCACAGTCGACATTCAGGTGTAGTCGTCGCGATCGGACGGGTAGACGTCCACGCCGCGCTCCTGGCCTCGTTCGTGGTCTCGTTCGCGCGTAACCGGCATCTCGAACATCGTGTCGCGCAGCGCATCGCGTTGAATCTCGGCCTGAGCCTTGCGTTTCACAGCCTCGGCAATGACCAGCGTGAGCAGATCGGCCGACGGCGCGGCGAACAATGTGCGCTGCCGCCCCAGAAGACGCCGATAGGAGAACGCGGCGCCGTGCGCCGCGTTGTGATGGTCCAGCCGCGATGCGGCCGGCTTGCTATTCGTTTTCATGACAATCCCCGAATGATGGACCGTTTGCGGACCGCATCCAGGTAAGCCGTGCCTGCACTAGTACACGGGCACGGCGCCCGGTTCACCTCGTAACATGCGCCTCTCTATGGAGACTCAGGCCATTTCTCCCCGCTTCGTCGCGCCGGCCGGTCCTGACCGTGCGCTGCCCCTTCCCTGTTCTGTGCGTCGCGTGCCCATGAAATGCGCGGGCACGGTACCTGTCGCTTTTTTCCACTTATTTGTTTCGGCCAGCTACGTTGGCCAGCACCTTCGGTCATCCACTTCGTATCCGTCCAGCTTGACGGAAAAAGTGGCGAGGTCAGCGCTTCACGTTGTCCGGTGACGAATGACCGAAACTTCGTCTCGATCATTCACCCCGTTTTTTAGACATCCGTTTTTCAGTGGCCCCGCCGCACCCTCGCAAGACGCATTGGCATCCCCGGCCGCGCTTACGAAGACCAAGTTTGCCGCCGGGCTCCCGTTGCTTCCCCGTGCTTCCGGACCCCGGCGGCAATGTATTGGCTTGCGAAGCTCTTATTGCAATGGCTGTGCCAGGTACTCTCAATCCCTTGCCGCGCGGTGATTCTGTTGCAAAGCGGTGGGTCCGCGCCGGGTTCGCGACACGCATTGATTCGGATTCGACACGCGATCGATTCGCCGCAAACGTAAGGCGGGACAATCTACCTGTCCGCATGACTGGACCCGGCTTTCGTCCCACCCTGTCGGGCCGCGCTTTGCGGCGCAGCCCGGTCAAATGTGCCGATACTTCGGGGCACGAAGCAGCCCTTGCAGCCGCTGCCCAACATGTCGCAGGCTTGAGACGCGGCGGCTCGATGGTGCCGCATGCGTTTGCACGACGATCGTCATGCGTTTTATCGCGCTCTGTGGTACACCTCGCACAGCCGGGCTTGACGGACAATTTTTGAACGGCCAGCCCACACCTCGCGGCACGAAAAACGTTTCTGAATCCAGACTTGTTTGTATGGCGTTCGAAAGCGCTTTCGCTTATGGTTAGGGCATGCGCCACGTAGAGCGCCTGTGTCGCGCCACCGAGGTAAAAAAACGGCTGTTGTGATTCGGGGATGAAATAGTCAGGCGGTTCAGCGTTGAACGTTGCTCCCGCTATCTGGCCAATGCACCTTGCGGCACGTGCCGCCGCTCCATGCCCCCGCCATTACCGCTACCGTGATGTGTCATTGCCGGTCCGTCCAGTATGTCCAGGTGCAGTTCTGAGAGCAGCAACGATCCGGGGGTTACATGAATACGACTTGCACGCCTGTCGAAGCCGAACGCACGGTTCTGTATGTGTCGAACTCGCCCGATCAGGACCTCGCCAGCTTCCTCGCCGCATCGGGCTGGCAGGCGGTGCATGCCAAAAGCACGGCGATCGCCGAACGCATGATCGAACGCGGCAACATCAAGGTCGGCCTGGTCGAATTGCCCGGTGACTGCACGTCGCAGCATCTGTCCGCGCTGGCCTCCTGCATGCGGCGCGTCGAAACCAATTGGGTGGCGCAGATCGCGCCGGGCCAGGCGGAGAACGAACTCGTCAGCCGCTTCATTCTCGATTACTGCTTCGATTTCGTTACCCGGCCGTGGCTGAACGAGCGGCTTGTGTTCGCGCTGGGCCACGCGCACGGGTTATCGAGCCTGCGGCATGCGCCGGTCGTGCCGGAGCCGTCGCTGGGCCGGCACGGCATGGTAGGGCAATGCGAGGCGATGCAGCAGCTGTACAGGCGGATCGACAAATGCGGCGTGACCGATGCACCGGTGTTCGTCGCCGGCGAATCGGGCACTGGCAAGGAACTGACCGCCCGTGCGATTCATGAGCGCTCGCCGCGTGCCGGCCGGGCGTTCGTCGCGATCAACTGCGCGGCGATTCCGCCGAGCCTGCTGCAAGCCGAATTGTTCGGCCACGAACGCGGCGCCTTTACTGGCGCATTGCAACGGAAGATCGGCCGGATCGAAAGCGCTAATGAGGGCACACTGTTTCTGGATGAAATCGGCGACATGCCGCACGAATGCCAGGCGGTGCTGCTGCGCTTCCTGCAGGAAGGCACGATTGAACGCCTCGGCGGCAATGGGCCGATCAATGTCGACGCGCGGGTGATTTCGGCGACGCACGTCGATCTGGACAAAGCGGTCGAAGACGGGCGCTTCCGCTCCGACCTGTATCACCGCCTGTGCGTGCTGCGGCTCGTCGAGCCGCCGTTGCGCGAGCGCGGCGGCGACATCAAGCTGCTCGCCAACTACGCGCTCAGCATGTACCGGCAGGATGGCGCGCGCAAACTGCGCGGACTGTCGAGCGACGCGATCGTCGCCATGTCGAACTATCCGTGGCCGGGCAACGTGCGCGAGCTGATCAACTGCGTGCGCCGTGCCGTGGTGATGAGCGAGGGGCGCTTTATCACGGCGAGCGATCTCGGTTTGCCGGAAACCGACCACGGGCCGGCCGTGACGCTGGCGGAAATTCGCAGCAAAGCTGAAAAGAACGCCATCGAGCATGCGTTGCAGCGCCATGGCTACAAATTGTCCGAGGCTGCGGCCGAGCTCGGCATTTCGCGGGCCACCCTGTATCGCCTGATGCATGCGAACCGGCTGCATCAGGAACCGGCGGCCGGGCGCGGGTCGAGCGCCAACGGCGGCGCCGATTCCGACGACGAGGCGGAGCGGCAGGCGCCATCGCTGGTCTGATTTGTTAGGCGGTCTTGAGCGGGACAAGCTTTTTTTGCTCATCGAACCGTAGCGCTTTGATCCCGCGCACCTGCGCCGATGCGATGACTCTCGCATGGGCGCATTGTCCAGCAACGCTCGAATCCAATGGTTCCGTGCCGGTTGTCGCGGCCCGGCGCAGCGGATGGGGTGACCGCCTATCGAATCGCCCCCGGCGTTGCTATGCTGAAGGCCGTTCATCCATCTGGGAGCGGACTTGGCCGATCCGCACGCTCGGGCGCCTATGCGCCGTCCCTCCTCCGTTCTCCCCGCGCAGGCGAGCCCGTGCGACGCGCTCGCCATCCGCGCGCGCCCCCTTAGCTTCGCTCATCCGTGCCGGCGCAAAAAGCTCGCGCTCGCCGCGACCATCCTCGGCTCGAGCATGGCGTTTATCGACGGCTCCGTCGTCAACGTCGCGCTGCCGTCGATCCAGATCGAGCTGGGCGCGAGCGTCGCGGCGATCCAGTGGGTGGTCAACGCCTATCTGCTGTTTCTCGGCGCGCTGGTATTGGTGGGCGGCTCGCTCGGCGACAGGCTCGGCCGGCGCAGCGTATTTATCGCGGGCATCGGCTTGTTCACGCTGGCCTCGATCGGCTGCGGCCTCGCGCCCGGCGTCGGCGCGCTGATCGCGGCGCGCGCCGTACAAGGCATCGGCGCGGCGTTGCTGGTGCCGAGCAGTCTCAGCATCATTGGCGCGGTGTTCGACGACAAGGAGCGCGGCCAGGCGATCGGCACCTGGGCCGGCGTCGGCGCGATCACGTCGGCGGTCGGTCCGGTGGCGGGCGGCTGGCTCGTCGATGCGTTTTCGTGGCGGGCGATTTTCTTTCTGAACGTCCCGGTCGCGTGCGCAACCGTCGCGCTGGCGATCGTCGCCGTGCCGGATAGCCGGCAGGAAGACGACGCGTCGGAACTTGACCCTGCGCTCGAGGAAAACGCGCAGCCGAAGCTCAACCCCGCGCTCGAGGAAAGCACACGGCCGAAACTCGACTCCGCGCTTGAGGAAAGCACACAGCCGAAACTCAACCCTGCGCTCGAGGAAAGCACACAGCCGAAACTCGACCCCGCGCTCAAGGATAGCGCGCAGCCGAAGCTCGACTGGCCAGGCGCCGTCACAGCGGCCGCGGGACTGGCCGCGTTGACCTACGGCCTGACCATCGCTTCGGCGCGCGGCTTCGGCGACCGCCGGGTGCTGACGTCGATTCTCGGCGGCCTGTTGGTGCTGACCGGTTTCGTAGCGCTCGAAGCAAAGACCCGCAATCCGATGATGCCGCTCGACGTGTTCCGCTCGCGCGACTTCGTCGGCGCGAATCTCGTCACGCTATTGCTCTATTTCGGGCTAGGCGGCGCGCTGTTTTTTCTGCCGTTCACGCTGATCCGCGCGTACGGCTATAGCGCGACCGAGGCAGGCGCGGCATTGCTGCCGGTGCCGGTCACCATCGGCCTGTTGTCGCGCTTCACCGGCGGCCTGACCAGCCGTTACGGCGCGCGGGCCTTGCTGGGCGTCGGCCCGGTGATCGCGGCGCTCGGCTTCGCGATGCTCGCGCTGCCATGGGTGCGCGGCGACTATTGGCGCGGCTTTTTTCCGGCGCTTATCGTGCTCGGACTGGGCATGACGATCACCGTCGCACCGTTGACGACGACGGTGATGTCCTCCGTTTCCGCCGCGCGTACGGGTGTCGCGTCGGGCATCAACAACGCTGTCGCCCGGGTGGCGAGTCTGCTGGCGATTGCGGTGCTCGGCATCGTGTTCGTGTGGTCGCACGACGCGGCGCTCGATGCGCGGTTCGATGTGTTGCATGTCCCGCAAGCGGCGCGGCAGGCGGCGCGGCTGACGCAAGACTCGATGGATCCGGGGCCGGCCGCGCCAGGCGCAGCGAACGCGGCGGACGCAGCGGACGCGGCGGCACGGGCCGAAGTGACGCGCGCGCAAGCTGAGGCTCTTGGCGCGGCATTGCGAGCGGTGGCGCTGGCATCGGCGGGATGCGCGCTGGCCGGCGCGGCGCTGGCGGTGTTGACGATCCGCGCGGCTACCGGAAAAACTGCCGTGCCGTCGCGCTAAAGGCGCGTACCTCAAAGCGCGTCACCGCTTGCGCCAGCGCCATGTGCGCGGTCTTCCCGGCCGGAGAACCCCGCGCAACGTGCTCAACGCGTCAATCGGTGCGATGTAAGGGAGCGCGGGCGGAATTCCGCGCGCAGCGGCAGAAGTGCTGACCGGTCCGCGTGGTCTGCCGGGCAAGCTCTGCGTGGTCTGCCGGGCAAGCTCTGCGTGGTCTGCCGGGCAAGCGCTGCGTGGTCTCCCGGGCAAGCTTTCTGCTA
>NZ_JAXDPY010000698.1:0-5941 GCF_034668105.1 Paraburkholderia sp.
TTATCGCAAGCTTGCGATGAAGCATCACCCCGACCGCAATCCGGGCAACAAGGATGCGGAAGAGCATTTCAAAGAGGTGAAGGAAGCCTATGAAATGCTGTCGGACTCGCAAAAGCGCGCCGCGTACGATCAGTACGGCCACGCGGGCGTCGATCCGAACATGGGCGGAGCCGGTGCGCAAGGCTTCGGCGGATTTGCCGATGCGTTCGGCGATATTTTCGGCGACATCTTCGGCCAGGCGGCCGGCGGTGCCGCACGCGGCGGTGGCGGCCGTGCAGGCCCGCAGGTGTATCGCGGCGCCGATCTGCGCTACAGCATGGAAATCACGCTGGAACAGGCGGCACATGGCTACGACACGCAGATTCGCGTGCCGAGTTGGGTGTCGTGCGAAGTCTGTCACGGTTCGGGCGCCAAGCCCGGCACCAAGCCGGAGACCTGCCCGACCTGTAGCGGTTCGGGTTCGGTGCGGATGTCACAAGGCTTTTTCAGCATCCAGCAAACCTGCCCGAAGTGCCACGGCACCGGCACCTATATTCCTGAGCCGTGCGGCCATTGCCATGGCGCGGGCAAGGTGAAGGAAACCAAGACGCTGGAAGTGAAGATCCCGGCAGGTATCGACGACGGCATGCGCATCCGCTCGGCCGGCAACGGTGAACCGGGTATCAATGGCGGTCCGTCGGGCGATCTGTACGTCGAGATTCATATCAAGCAGCACTCGGTGTTCGAACGCGACGGCGACGACCTCCACTGCCAGATGCCGATTCCGTTCACCACGGCGGCACTCGGCGGTGAGATCGAAGTGCCGACCCTCGCGGGCCGCGCGAGCTTCACGGTGCCGGAAGGCACGCAGTCGGGCAAGACGTTCCGTCTGCGCGGCAAGGGCATCAAGGGGCTGCGTTCGAGCATCGCCGGCGATCTCTACGTGCACGTGCAAGTCGAAACGCCGGTCAAGCTCACTGAGCCACAGCGCGATCTGCTCAAGCAGTTCGAAAAGGCGCTGGTCGAGGGGGGCGCGCGGCATAGCCCGCAGAGCAAGAGCTGGTTCGATCGGGTGAAAAGCTTCTTCGATTAATAGTGGTTTGATCTGGCGGTAATCATGACGGCAGATGAGCGCGACGCAGTGTTCGCGTTACTCGACGATTGCGACGCGACAGCGGCGCGCCGTTCGAGTCGTCTGTACACGGGCTTTGTGCAGGAACGGGTTTGCGCGGACGCTGCGCAACTCGAAGTCGTGTGCGAGACCGTGGCCGCGGACACGCGGCAAGGTTTGCATGCCGTCGTGCTCGCCGACTACGAGTTTGGCCGGAGACTTCTCGACAGCGGCCTGACTCACTGGGCATGGAAAGAAACGCAGCGTGGCGATGCCACGCTGCGTTTTTTATTGTTTGAACATTGCGAGAAACTGTCGCGCGACGAGGTGGATGCGTGGCTCGCGGAGCGCGACGGCGGCGCGCCCGAGCCGTCTGTGGCGGGCACGGCGAACGTGCGCGCGAGCGTCGATCCAAAGCAATTCAACGAAGCGATCGCGGCGATCCATGCCGCCCTGTGCGCCGGCGATTCCTATCAGGTCAACTTCACGTACCGGCTTGGTTTCGATGTATTCGGTTCGCCGACCGCGCTTTATCGACGCCTGCGGGCGCGTCAGCCGGTGCGGTACGGTGCGCTGATCGCGCTGCCGGACGACGAATGGGTGCTGTCGTGCTCGCCCGAATTGTTCATCGAGAAAGAAGGCGTCACCTTGCACGCCCGGCCGATGAAAGGCACGGCGCCGCGCTCAGCCGATCCTGTGGCCGATCGTCATGCCGCTGAGTTCCTTGCAAACGACCCGAAGAATCGCGCCGAGAACGTGATGATCGTCGACCTGCTGCGCAACGATTTGTCGCGCGTGGCGCAGACAGGTTCGGTCAAGGTGCCGGCGCTGTTTTCGGTCGAGCCGTATGTGTCGGTGTGGCAGATGACGTCGACGGTGCATGCGACGCTGCACGCCGGCACGTCTTTCGCCGGGATCTTGCGCGCGTTGTTTCCGTGCGGCTCGATCACCGGCGCGCCGAAGCATCGCACAATGCAATTGATCGACGAGCTCGAAAGCACACCGCGGGGGCTTTATACGGGCGCGATTGGCTGGCTCGATGCGCCCGCGGCGACTGCCGCAGCGGCTTCCGCTTCCGCTTCCGCTTCTATAGCCAACGACACACCCAACGACACCGCCTGCGGCAACTTCTGCCTGTCTGTCGCGATCCGCACGTTGACCTTGAGCCCAGCCGCGCGGCCAGGCGGTGAGCGGCAAGGCAAGATGGGCGTTGGCGGGGGCATCGTTCTCGACAGTGTCGCCGCTGACGAATATGCGGAGTGTCAATGGAAGGCCCGCTTTCTGACCGGCGCCGCGCCGGGTTTCGACCTGTTCGAGACGATGTATGCGACGCGGGAAGAGGGCGTGCGGCATCTGTCGCGCCATCTCGCACGACTCTCAGCCAGTGCCGCGACATTCGGTTTCAAGCTCGACGAAGAAAATGAAATTCGCGCGCAAATCACAGAGAAATGTGCGGCGTTGCCCGCGCAAATCCCGCATCGTATGCGCGTCGCGTTGAGCAAAAATGGCACGGTGCAAATAATCGCGGCAGTGCTGACGCCGCTGATCGACTCAACCGTCGGTGTTCTGCTCGGACCGGACCACGGTTTTCCCGCAACTGATGCCAATGATCTGCTGTTGCGACACAAAACCACGCACCGCGCCGAATATGATCGCGGCTGGCGCGAAGCGGAAGCAAAAGGTGCTTTCGATACGCTGTTCTTTAACGAGCGCGGCGAATTGACCGAAGGAGGGCGGTCGAATGTGTTTGTGAAGCTGGCGGGACGATGGTGGACGCCGCCATTAAAGTCGGGCGTACTGCCCGGGATCATGCGGGGCGTGCTGCTGGAGGATACCGCCCTTCACGCCGCTGAACGCGTGTTGACGCGAGTCGATGTGCAGAATGCCGAAGCGCTTCTCGTGTGCAACGCATTGCGAGGCGCGGTGCAGGCGCACGTGCTGGGCTAAAGCTAAAAGGCCAACGGAGCCGCGCTGCGGGCGTTGGACATCGCGTGCCGCGGCCGCGCGGTTGCTCAACTGTGGCGAACATGCAGCAAGCGGGTCATCCATCCGGACAGGCGTGCGTGCCATGTGGATCCCCGCACCTCATGTGGTGTGGCGGCGTGGTTGCGGATTTCCGCAACGTCGATCAGGGCGTGCGTTCAGAACGTATGCTCGGGCCCAGGGAACGAGCCGTCCTTCACCGCTCGCACATACGCTTCAACGGCAGCCTGAATGTTCAGCTGCCCTTGCATGAAATCCTTCACGAAGCGCGGCCGCTTGCCGGGGAAAATCCCCAGCATATCGTGCAGCACCAGCACCTGCCCCGAGCAGTCGAGGCCCGCGCCGATACCGATCGTCGGAATCCGCAATTGCTTTGTCACTTCAGTCCCGAGCAGCGTTGGAATCGCTTCAATCACGATCAGCTGGGCGCCCGCGTTCTGCACGGCAAGCGAGTCGCGCAGTACCTGGCTCGCGCCGGCGTCGGTCTTGCCCTGGACCTTGAAGCCGCCAAACGCATGCACCGATTGCGGCGTCAGACCGACGTGCGCGCACACCGGAATCGACCGTTCGACCAGAAAGCGCACCGTGTCAGCGAGCCACTCACCACCCTCGAGCTTCACCATCTGCGCGCCGGCACGCATGAGCTCCACCGAGCTCCTGAAGGCGTCTTCCGGCGTGCCGTACGTGCCGAACGGCAGGTCGGCCACCACCAGCGCCGAAGGCCGCGCCCGCGCGACGCTCGCCGTGTGATACGCGATCTCCGCGAGCGTCACCGGTAGCGTGGTCGTCTGGCCTTGCAGCACGTTGCCAAGCGAGTCGCCGATCAGCAACACGTCGACACCCGCGCGATCCAGCAGCGCGGCGAAGCTCGCGTCGTAACAGGTCAGCATGGCGATCTTTTCGCCGGCGTCGCGCATCGCCTGCAGTTTCGGCACGGTGATAGCGTTCCGGCTCGCTTCCTGCAAATAGGTCATGAGGAAATCCGTAGCAAAAGAGAGGGGGCGCGCCGCTTAGAGCGACGTGCCTTTGACAAAGAATTCCTTGCGGCCACGCATGGTTTCGATGCGTTCGGCGAGTAGCGCAAGGTCCGCGTTCGAGTCGAGCGGATTCAGATGTTCAGCGTTGACCGTCAGCACGGGCGTGCGGTCGTAGTGATAGAAAAACTCGTTGTAGGCGTCGCAGAGCGCGTGCAGATAGGCGTCGGAAATCTGCAGTTCCATGGGCACCGCGCGCTTCTGGATGCGCGCGAACAGCACTTCAGGACTGGCTTGCAGATAGACCACGAAATCCGGCGCGGGCGCGCTCACGTCGAGTCGCGCGGCGAGGGCGCGATATAGCTGCCACTCGTCTTCCTGCAGCGTCAGACGCGCGAAGATGTCGTTCTTCTGCGTCATGAAATCGGCGATCAGCGGGGTGCCCGCCACGTGCGCGGCCACCACTTCCTGGGCCTGTTGGGCGCGCTGCAACGCGAAGTGCAATTGTGCGGGCAGCGCATAACGCGCGGTGTCGCGATAAAAGCGTTCGAGAAAGGGATTGTCCTGCGGCCGCTCGAACAATTCCTGCATCGACCAGCGTTGCGCGAGCCGCCGCGCGAGTGAGGTTTTGCCGACGCCGATCGGCCCTTCGATCGCGAGATAGCCGAAGGGTGGCCGTAATTGCGGCGCGGTGACGGTAAGCGGCGGCGAATTCATTCGCAACGACCCTTGACGCCAGCAGCGGCGCCGGCGGTCAATGCATTGAGCATGGGGCACTGGCAGGGCCCCTTCACCTTTTCGATACGCTGATCGCTTACGCGCTCGAGCAGCGCCTCGGCACGGCCGTGTTGCGGGATGATCAACGCCGGGTCGATCTCGACGAGCGGCACGAGTGCAAACGCACGCTCGATCAAACGCGGATGCGGCACGATCAGATCGGCTTCGTCGATCGATTGATCGCCGAACAGCAGAATGTCCAGATCGAGCGTGCGCGGTGCATTGCGAAACGGCCGTTCACGGCCGAACTGATGCTCGATCTTGTGGCATAGCGCGAGCAAATGCCGCACGGGGAGTGTCGTATCGACCTTCACGACGCAGTTGAAATAGTCATCGCCGCCCGCGTCGATCGGGGCGGTGCGATACAGGCTCGACTTGGCGAGCACGTTGATGGTGTGCTGTTGTGCGAGGCACACCACCGCGTCTTTCAGGGTCTGGCGCGCGTCCCCAAGATTCGCGCCGAGGCCGAGATAAGCAACCGTCATGGCATAACTTCCTACGACTATCGTTCGACGACTTCAGCGAAACGCCGCGTCAGTCTTCGTGCGAGCCGTCATGGCCCACGTCGTTGGCTGTGCGTTCGGCTGGCGTGCCGCCCTCCATTCCGTCGCCCGGTTTGCGGTTTCTGGCGCCACTGCTGCGCCGCCGGCGTTTTCTGGGGCTCCGGTCCGTCCCGCCTTGCGTAAGCAATGTCTCGCGCGCAGCGATGTCTCCTTCGATGAACTCCGTCCACCACGCACCGACCGACTCATCGAGTTCGCCCGATTCGCAGCGCAACAGGAGGAAATCATACCCCGCTCTATATCTTTGGTGTTCCAGCAGCTTCAGCGCGCTTCTTCCCGAGCGTTTCTCGAGGCGCAACTGCAGGCCCCAGATCTCGCGCATATCCGACGAAAAACGCTTGTGAATAGCGAGTTTCTCAGTCTGCATGTCGAGCACTTCGTCCATCGCGCGATGCAGGGCGGGCACCGGATATTCGCCGTTAGCTTCGAATTTCTGCCAGCGCTGCTGGACGTCGTGCCATAGCAGTGTGGCGAACAGGAAGCCCGGGGACACCGGCTTGCCGGCGCGCACGCGCGCGTCCGTGTTGTTCAGCGCGAGCGTGATGAACTTTTCG
>NZ_JAXDPY010000699.1:0-5055 GCF_034668105.1 Paraburkholderia sp.
GCGCGCGCTAGTCGACGATGCGGCGGCGCGCGGCGAGATCGTCAGACGCGGGCCATGGTTGCATCTGCCGGACCATGCGGTGACCCTCGACGCCGCCGATCGTGCGCTCGCCGCAGCGCTGCTCCCCGTGCTGAAAGCGGGACGTTTCGATCCGCCCTGGGTCCGCGATCTGGCCAACGCGCATGGTGTATCCGAGGATCGCGTGCGGCAATTGCTACGCAAGCTCGCGCGGCAGGGCGAGCTTTTTCAGGTCGTGCGGGACCTCTTTTATCATCATGAGGTGATTCGCGAACTGGCATCGATCGCGGCCTCGGAAGCGCAAAAGAATGCGGGTACGGTAGCGGCCGCTCCGTTTCGCGATGTCACCGGTCTTGGCCGAAAACGCGCGATTCAGCTTTTGGAGTTCTTCGACCGGGTTGGTTATACTCGCTTCCACCGTGGCCTGCATTTGATGCGCACGGATAGTCGTTGGCTCGACGTGCTTTGATTGTCGGCACTTGAGTTGCGACGCGTAGGTCACGTAGTTCAATCACCGTAGGAAGGCATTCGTATCCGGTGGTGCGGCTGGGCTTCAAACCCAGTTGAGGGCGTCAGACGCTCTCAGGTCGGTTCGACTCCGGCTGCCTTCCGCCAGACACCCAGGTGGAAGCGGCGGCTCCGTGGTTTTCTGTCTTGTGCAGTGAGAGAACTGTCGTTTGCATGCTGCAAAACGGCGTCGAGCAGAAAGCGCTCGGCGCGCCATATTTGTCCGGCAACCCGGTGCTGCCCTCGGTGGGAAGGTTTCCCGGTCAACGCGAATCGGACGCCTCGGTGTGGCTACGCGGCAAAACGCGCCTCACGTTGCCGGACACGCCGAACACCGGCGTAGTGCTGGCGGCGCTGCCCTCGCAAAACCCCTATTACGTTAGCCGATCATCATGATTTACGTAGACGAATTGAAAAGCGGCGCCTGGACCACTCGCGGTCCGCAAGCCCAACATTGCCGTCTGTTTTCGGACGATCCGACGCCCGATGCGCTGTTTGCAATGGCCTTGCAAATCGGACTTGATCCCGCCTCATGGATCCCCACACGCGCGGCCGACGGCACCTTCACGCCGAAAGGTGCGCCGTACTACTGGATTCGCCTCGACGTGCGAGCGAAAGCTGTCGCTGCCGGCGCACTGCGCCTGAAGAACAAGGACGCCGACCGACTTCTGGCGCGAGTCACGGTCAATGTCTCGAACATGCCAATGCCGGTTGCGGACTAGGGCGTGTTCGCACTTGCGCCGCTGCCTGCCAGCGGGCCGCAAACCGCCAGCCTGTTCCAGGGCTGGCGTTACTCATCCCCACGGATCAGGTTTGGCGTTTGCCGCGGCGATCAGCGGGTTTGGCAGCCGGCTTACGTGAATCCGCAGCTGGCTTGCTGGCGGGTTTGCTGCGTGGCTTTTGCACGCTGAATGGACTACCGCTGGACAAGCTTGTGCCTTTACCCGTGGCCACAGCGCGTTGCGCCGCAGGCTTGCGTTTGTTGTCGCCACTTTGCGGGCGCGGTTTTTTGCTGGGCACCTGCGTGGCGCCCGGCCCAGCTTGCGGCACTTTGGGCCTCTTCGGCTTTTTGGGTTTCTTGATGATCTCGCCCGTCGCGCTCGTTTGCGGCACGCGGTGTTCGGCTTCGAAACCCGGCTCTTCTTCACGGCGCAACGTCTGCCGGATCAGCGCTTCTATCGCGGCCAGTTGCGGCGCTTCATCCGCACATACAAGGGACACCGCCACGCCGCTGGCGCCCGCGCGGCCGGTACGGCCAATGCGGTGCACGTAGTCTTGCGCCACGATCGGCAGATCGACGTTGATCACCAGCGGCAGGTCGTCGATATCCAGCCCGCGCGCAGCCACATCGGTGGCTACCAGCATATTTACTTCGCCCGTCTTGAAGCGCTCCAGCGCACGCATGCGGGCGGGTTGTGGTTTGTCGCCGTGGATGGTGTCGACCGAATAGCCCGCTTCGTCCAGCATGGCCGCCAGGTAATCCACGCCATTGCGGGTCTTGACGAACACCAGCGCGTGCTCCCAGTTGTTCTCGGCCACAAGATGCATGAAGAGATCAGGTTTGTTCTTTTTATCCACGGTCACCACCCACTGCTTGATCTTGCTCGCCGTGGCATTGGGTGGGCTGACGCTGATATTGACCGGGTCGCGCAGAATGCCCGCCGCCATGGCGCGGATGTCATCGGTAAACGTGGCGGAGAACAGCAAGGTCTGGCGCTGAGCGGGCAACGCAGCAAAGACGGCGTTGAGTTCGCGCGCAAAGCCCAGATCCAGCATGCGGTCGGCTTCATCCAGCACCAGCGTTTGTACCTGATCGAACTGCACTGCGTTCTGGCGATTGAGATCCAGCAAACGGCCCGGCGTGGCAACGAGCACATCCACGCCTTTGCGCAACGTCATCATCTGCGGGTTGATACTCACACCGCCGTAGGCGGCCAGAAATCGTAAGTCGAGGCCTTTGCCGTAATCGATAAAGCTTTGCAGCACCTGTTCGGCGAGTTCACGCGTGGGCACCAGCACCAGAACACGCACGCGGTTGCTGGACACCGCCGGGCCGTGTTGCACCAGGCGTTGCAACAGCGGTAGCGCAAAACCCGCTGTTTTGCCCGTGCCGGTCTGTGCCGCAGCCATCACGTCCTTGCCACTGAGCACAGCAGGAATCGCCTTGGCCTGCACCGGCGTAGGTGTCTGGTAATTGAGGTCCCGCACAGTACGCAGCAAGGGATCGATCAGGCCAAGCGAGGCAAAAGACATTGGCGTATTCCGGGCTAAAGCCGCAATTCTAGCGGTTACCGATTCAACGACCCGTTTTTCCGAAGCGGCAGAACCATCGATAAGCCTCAAGCAGAGACTCGCCTGCGTTCTGAGACGGCTCCCACGTAACTATCAAATGCGATCAGGAGATGCTGGATCGCCTGTTCGAGGTCATCTGCCGGCGTTTCAAAAGACTGAATCAGTGGCACCGCTTGCCTCGACGTCAGGGCTTCCAGCAGTTCGGCGTCATCTCATCGTAGCGATTGGCCCTCTCCCGGTCATGTGCGTCGTTCTCCGCACCGAAGCACTTCGATCACCGCGGCGGCACCGCAAACCACCCGCACCGCGTCCGTGACGTGGGCATCAATGGCAGGCTGCTCAATGCAGGAGCGCGATTCCTTTTCTGAGCCCACTATGGTTAGATGTGGCGAAGCCCGAAGGGCCGCCTTACTACTCGAAGGAGCTTCGAATGGAACAGAAGCGCTGGAAATCGACAGTTGCACCCGAAAGGAGAAAGCTTATCCGAAGCAAGATTCACGTCGGCTTGGCGGCTGCAGGAACCCTTTCTGCGGTAGCAGGAATCGCTGTTGCAATAAATGGTGGGCTCGAATTTAATAGGACTAAAGTGCTAGTCGGGGTCGGCATCATTGTCGTCTCGACCGTTCTCTATATCTCAATGCTTTTTATTGCCGCGGACGAGTAAGCTTATCGGCGCATTACACGCTTCAGGCCTTGGCTCGCTCGTAAAAAAGAGGTTGCCCATGACTAACCGTAGTAAGTCTTGAACATCACCCCCAGATAATACGAAGACCGACTCGTCGGCGCAGGCTCGACACCTTCGAGAAAAATCCCGATAGGATTTTGCGCTTTTGCATCTTAGCCTGAACTAGTCAATGATTTTGCATAGGGATACCGAGGTGAAAATAGTGAAGCTTACGAATATTGCGCTACTCTGTGCTGCCATTGCCGCCGGTATTTCCCCAACTGTATCGGCCCAGCCGCAAGGCGATTACGGACCCCCTCTCGAAACCGTCAAGACTTTCGATACATTCAAACTCGTGGGCATTGGCGTGTCCCACGAAGGCCGCATCTTCGCCAGCGCCCCCGCAGCTCAGTCCGGCGACAGGCTCGTCGAGGTCAACGCGCAAAACGGCGCGGTGACTCCCTATCCTGATCAGGCCTGGAATACCGCCGGCACGGATACGGAGCACGAGTGGGCGGTTCCGCAGGCGATGTGGGTGGACAAGGCCGACCATCTCTGGGTACTCGATTCCGGGCGGGCGGTGCTGGCGGGCCCCGGTCCGGGCGCAAAGCCCAAGCTGGTCGAGTTCGATCTCAGCAGCAACAGGGTGATCCGCAGCTATGGGTTCGACGGCACCGTAGCCCCGACCGACTCCCTCAACGATGTGCGCATCGACCTCGTCCATGGATACGCGTACCTGACCAATGTGGCTAATCGCGGAAGCCTGGTCGTGCTGAACCTTGAAACCGGCAAATCGCGGCAGACTCTGGTCGGCGACCGCTCAACCTTTGCCGATCCCCGGCAGCATCTGATGATCGGCGATCAACCGGCGCAAACCAAAGATGGCAAACAGGTCGTGATCCACGCGGATGGCATCGCGCTCTCCCCGGATGCCAACTGGCTCTACTACCGGCCGCTGACCGATCATAACTATTGGCGAGTGCCGACCCGTGCGCTGATCGACGCCGGACTGAGCCCCGCCCAACTGTCGCGCAAGGTGCAATATCTCGGCTCGGCTGAATTGACCGGCGGTTTGATCATGAGCGCGCGCGGGACGCTCTATGGCGGCGATCTCGAACACAGCACCGTGGTTGCGCTCGACATCGATCCTGCTACACACAAAGTAAAATCGCACCTCTTCGTACGCGCTCCCGGCAGACTCTCCTGGGCGGACGGTTTCGCTATCAGCCAGGGTTATCTCTACATCGCAGACTCCCACCTCTGGGAGGTGGCATTCAAGAATGATCTGCCACGTTCCGGGCCGTTCGCTGTCTTCAGGGTGAAGCTGCCCGGTTGAGTTCAGCGCCGAAGCGGGAGTGCATCAGGCCATGGCGGCATTAGCTGTAACGTGATTGAGCGCGCATGCCATGACCACATCGGACAGACTGTGCCGGTCAGTCTGTCGAAGCGCCGAAGCAGCGGCCGCACGATCGCGCCTTGCCCAGGCGCAGGCGCCCGGCGCTCACTGTTGCCTCACCCCCGCAGTCGCACCGGCAAACCCACAAACCATCGCCAGCGTACCGGTCGGTCGTCAG
>NZ_JAXDPY010000700.1:0-8470 GCF_034668105.1 Paraburkholderia sp.
TGCGCGTGACGCCGCCCGCGGAGATGATCGCCAACCTGCGCGCGGGCAATATCGACGGATTTCTGGGACCCGATCCGTTTAACCAGCGCGCGGTATTCGACGAGGTCGGTTTCATTCATATTCTGTCCAAGGACATCTGGGCGGGGCACCCCTGCTGCTCGTTCAGTGTGCCCGACGCGTTCGTGCGGCAGAACCCGAACGCGTTCGCCGCGCTGCTGCGTGCGAATCTGCGCGCGTCCGCCTATGCGAGCGACCCTGCGCATCGCGCCGGGTTGTCGAAAATGATTGCCGCGCCAGCCTATCTGAATCAGCCCGAGCTGGTGATCCGGCAGGTGCTGACCGGCACCTATGCGGACGGCATTGGTCACGTGCACCGCGTCGCGGACCGAATCGATTTCCAGCCGCTGCCGTGGTATTCGATGGCGACGTGGATGATGACGCAGATGAAGCGTTGGGGCTATCTGAAGGGCGGCGTTGACTATCGTTCGCTCGCGCAGCAGGTATTTCTGTTGACCGACGCGCGCAACGCGATGAAGCAGCTTGGTGAGACACCACCGGATCTCGCGGACAACGGCGGCTACCGGCCGATCACGGTGATGGGTCGAACTTTCGACGCGAACCGACCTGACGCTTACCTCAATGGCTTTGCCATCAAACGTGCCTGAACGCAGGGGAAACTGAATGACTCCAATTCGACGATTCACGTTGAGAGGCAAGGCGGCGCTATGCTCGCTTGTATTGCTCGCGCTGCTGCTGCTCATCTGGCAGGCCGCGACGATGCCTAAGACGCCAGCCGTGACAGCCGCGACGACGGCATCGAAAGCCACGAGTGCCGAGGCCGCCGAGGCAGCGGAGTATGCAGTGCTGATGGGCAAGGCGCCCGATCCGGGTGCTGGCGGCGCTGCGGCGGATTCGATAAAGGTCACCGGCTTCCCATCGCCCGCCGAGTTCGCGCACGAGGCCGCACGCCAGCTCGCGCATCCGTTCCGCGACAACGGACCGAATGACAAGGGCGTCGGCATCCAGCTCGGCTATTCGCTCGTGCGGGTCGCGGCCGGTTACGCGATTGCGCTGCTGGTTGCGGTGCCGCTCGGTTTTGTGATCGGCATGTCACGGCTTGCGTTCCTCGCTTTCAATCCGTTCATCCAGGTGCTGAAGCCGATTTCGCCCCTCGCCTGGATGCCGATCGCGTTGTACACGATCAAGAGTTCGTCGGCCTCGGCGGTATTCGTGATCTTCATCTGCTCGGTGTGGCCCATGCTCGTCAATACCGCGTTCGGCGTCGCCGGGGTGCGGCGTGACTGGCTCAACGTGGCGCGCACGCTTGAAGTGCCGCCATTGCGCAGCGCGCTGTGGGTCGTGCTGCCCGCGGCGGCGCCCACCATCGTCACCGGCATGCGGATTTCGATGGGCATCGCGTGGCTCGTGATCGTCGCGGCGGAAATGCTGGTCGGCGGCACCGGCATCGGCTACTTCCTGTGGAACCAATGGAACAACCTGTCACTGGCGAACGTGTTGTTCTCGGTATTGCTCATCGGTCTGGTCGGCATGACACTCGATCTGCTGTTCGCCCAACTTCAGCGCAAGGTGACCTATGTCGACTAAGTCCAATGCCCAGACGTCCGGCGTGACGAGTTTCGTCAGCGTCGAAGGATTGACCAAGCGCTATCGCGACGACTTGCCGCCGGTGTTCGAAAACGTCAGCTTCAAGATAGAGCAGGGCGAATTCATTTGCGTAATCGGCCATTCCGGCTGTGGCAAGAGCACCATCCTGAACGTACTGGCCGGTCTCGAGCAGCCCAGCGAGGGGCACGTGATCGTGCGCAATCGCGAAATTTCCGGACCCGGGCTCGATCGCGGCGTGGTGTTCCAGAACCATGCGCTGCTGCCGTGGATGACCGTGGAAGGCAACATCGCGTTCGCGGTGCGCTCACGCTATCCGGACTGGACACGCGAGCAGATCGCCGGGCACGGCAAACGCTTCATTGAGATGGTCGGCCTGAAGGGCGCGGAAAAGAAGAAGCCGTCGGAGTTGTCTGGCGGAATGAAGCAGCGCGTCGGCATCGCGCGGGCGTTTGCGATCGAGCCGCGCATGCTGCTGCTCGACGAGCCGTTCGGCGCCCTCGACGCGTTGACGCGCGGTGTGATCCAGGATGAATTGCTGAAAATCTGCACCGCGACGCAGCAGACCGTATTCATGATCACGCACGACGTCGACGAAGCGATTCTGCTGTCGAACAAGATCATGCTGATGAGCAACGGGCCGCGCGCCCGGATCGCCGAGATCGTCGTCAACACGCTGCCGGCTAACCGTCAGCGCGAGACCATGCACCATGACCCGCAGTTTTATCGAATCCGCAATTATCTGGTCGACTTTCTGGTGCGGCGTTCGAAAGAACTGAGCGCCTCCCACGGCGACCGACCCGATACCGGGCGCGTGGCCGCCGCCACAACGCGGCTCGTTTATCCCGGGCTCGATGACGGCGCAGCCGCGCCGGCCGCAATCGCGCGGGCTGCCGGACCCAATCTCAAGGCAATTGCCTGATTTCTCACCCAAGGAGCCACCTATGATTTCCAGCCGCAATGAAGTAACGCAGATGATCGTTTCCGCCAAGGTCGCGAAGGGCCTGAAGTGGAGTGAGGTTGCCGGGAAGATCGGTCAGAGCAAGGAGTGGACGACGGCCGCGTGCCTCGGCCAGATGACCTTCAGCAAGCAGCAGGCCGAGATTGCCGGCGAGATTTTCGGGCTGCCGGACGAGGCCGTCGCGTGGTTGCAGATCGTCCCGTACAAGGGTTCGCTCGAGACTGCGGTGCCGACCGATCCGTTGATCTACCGCTGGTACGAAATCGTCAGCGTGTACGGCACCACGATCAAGGAACTGATTCACGAAGAGTTCGGCGACGGCATCATGAGCGCGATCGATTTTTCGATGGATATCCAGCGTGAGCCCGATCCGAAAGGCGACCGCGTCAAGGTGCTGCTGTCGGGCAAGTTCCTGCCGTACAAATCGTACTAACCGCGCACCCTTTTCCTGGCTTCATCGGGACATGAAACTCCCCCAAGGCCCTTTGTGTTGTGGCCGCAAGGGAGTCGCTCGTCGATACAACTCAGTTAGACGAATCAGAAATGGTGCCTGATGCCAAGCATCACCATTGTCTGGTTGTTGCCGCTTGCATCATTGCCAAAGTCGGCAATAGACGCCGTTGCGGCCACCACCTGGCCGGTTTCCGCGTCAATTGTGTTGCCGGAGGCTTTTTGATAGGCCGCCAGTGCATACAAGTCAGTGCGCTTGGACAACGCGTAGTCCGCGCCAAGACTGACCTGGCTGTAGCTGGCGTCGACGTTGTTGCCGCTGCCCTTCGTGTAGTTGTAGCCGACCCCGAGTTCGACGGCAGCGTTCAACTGGTAATTAACGAACGCCTGCGCCGTGTTGAACCTGGTGCCGTTGTTCGAGCCTGGGGCAGCGGCATAGTTGCCGTAGTCAACGTTGCTATAAGCAGCGCCCAGCGTAACCGGACCGATTGCATAGGTACCGGCGGCGCGGATGATTTGCAGCGTGGTCGCGGAAATAAACGCACCGTTGATGGCCGTCGAGTCGAGGCCGGCTGAGGTAAAGCCATCGTATGTCGAGGACGTACCATCGTTGTTCGCACGAAGATAGCCGGCAGCCAGATTGAGGGGGCCATGGCTATAGAGCGCCGCAATTGCGTAGGTTTGTCCGCCGCTAGTTTCGCCGGCTTCGCCGCCGAAGGCATACATGGCTGACACCTGAAGGCCGGCATAAGTCGGACTCGTGTATTTGATCGAGTTGTTGACACGGGAACTATTGTCATAGTTGTCGATGTCCCCGGGGGTTGCAAAGGCCGACCCATAGGTATCGTCCTCTGTCAGCGGTTGGATCAGATCGACGAGCGGGTCATATTGGCGTCCCACAGTGACGGTGCCGTAGCTCCTGTCAGCGAGGCCCACCATTGCGGTTCGACCGAACATGCGGCCGCCTTGTCCAGCAGCGCCGGTGTTCAGGTTATATCCGGATTGCAGATTGAACACGGCCGCCAGGCCGCCACCAAGGTCTTCAGTACCTTTCAAACCCCAGCGGTCGCCGCTAAGCGTGCCCGATGCCATCTGAAACGTTCCACCTGAGCCGTGCGCTCCCTTCTGGTTACTAAAATACGCGACCGCCGTGTCGAGCGTGCCATACAAAGTAACACTACTTTGAGCGTGCGCAACGGATGATGCCGCAGCAAGCGCGGCCAGCGAGATAAGCTTTAATTTCATAATCAGTTCCGAGGTAAATGCTTCACTGTCTGGTAGCGTCGTCGCCTCGCATGCCGCATCGCGGATCCATCAATATGGCGTGAGCGTCCTTCCGAGTTGCAGGATCATCGGATTTTCTGTCATCACGTAATAAGGCATCCTGTATTTTATGTCTGATCGAACAGGTGCCTTTCAACGGTCATATCCATTAACCTTCACGCCAGTTCAACCTGCACGAGCGGCGCTGTCGGGCGGTACCGGTAACAATCTGAACGCGAATTTAGGTTAGACAAAATGCATTGTCATCGTGAATAACTGAAAGAGTGAGTTTCACCGGGAGCGTGGAGCTTGAACAGTTACGACCGTTGTACTTTGAAAGCTGCCGATTAGACGGCGCCTGGTCCACAGCGTCCAGAGAGGGTCCAGCAGTGAGCGGCACAAGCGGAACCGCACCTTCTCAACAGTTCCTTCAGCGATCTGCGAGGAAGGGTGCTTGCCCTCCTTCGCAGATCGTCGCAAGACCGCCGCATCGGCGAGCGTGCACGCTCAGGTCGATTGATTGAGCGCGGCGCGCTGAGTGCGACCGCGCCCGAGCACCGCGTAGGTCGCGCCGCTTATCACCAGCCCGATCAGCGCTTCGCCGTATTCCGGTACCCACATGTGCACGATGACCGCCGCGATCGAACCCAGCGCCCATGCTGCGAATGCCTTGCCGTGGAACGGTTGCGCGTCGTCGACTCGGCCCGCATTGCCGAAGAAAAGCTGGTCCATGATCATCACAGCGCCAATCGGCGGCACGAACATGCCGAGCATGCTGAGCCAGTACGGGAACAGACTCCAGACGCCCGCAACCGCGGCCAGGCCGCCGATCAGGCCCAGCACGAGTGTCATCACGCGCATGCGGCTGCCGAACAGGTGGCTGTAGCCCACTGCGCCGTTATAGAGGCAGTGCGCGCAGACCGAACCCAGGTTGACAAACACGAATATCAGCGCCAATGCCGACACCACCGGCCCGTGGCCGCTCAGGAGCGGCAGGAAGTCACCGCCGTTCTGCGTCGGGTTGACCGCAGCGCCGGCCGCCACGACGACTGCGCCGAACAGAAAGGCAATCGAGTTGGCCACGGGGAAGGCAGAAAACGAAGCGATTACACCGTCCCGTCCATTTTTCGACCAACGTGTGAAGTCCGCCGTCATGGTGCCGGCGTCCGCGAAGGTTGCAATGACAAGCGTGACTGCGCTACCGAAGCTCATTGTCCTTGCGGTTCCGGTGTACGTCATGATGCTGGAAAGGCCGTGCTCCCCCGCGGCGAATCCCACGGCCACCAGACCCATGATAATAAAGAAGGGCACCGCGATCAGGCCGACGATGGAAAGTGCTTTGATGCCAAGGAACGTGATGAAGGTATAGAGCACCATCGCGAACACGATCACCGCTGTCGCGTTCCAGCCGAACGCGGTATGCACGGTTGCACCGGTCAACCCGGTCTGGAACGCGTACCATCCGACCACGACAGTTGAGAGAAATCCGCTTGCGATAGCATAGCCCTTGGTGCCGAAAGTGGCCTTGGCCTGCATGCCGAAGTTGAGCCCGGTGGAACCCGCGATATGGCTGAGGGCGCCCACGTAGAGGAACAGCACGAAGTTGCCGATCAGGATGGCGAGCACGCCATGGATGAAACCCAGGTTCAGCGTGATGATGCCGCCAAACACCGCCTGTGTCAGAACCATCGGGAATCCAAACCATACGGCTGCTACAGACCTCAACGATTGTCGTCGGGGGAGCGGAACCGGTTCGTGTTCGAACTCTTCGGCGAGGCCGTTGTGCTGGGCGGTTGTAGCGCCAGGCGTGACAGACTGATTCATACAATTCTCCTGAAGGGGATTTGCGGGAAACATCAAGGATCGGAGATAAACGGTGCGGCGACGAAGATCAGCTTCCTGCGGCCGGATTTGCAATCAGGTTGGCGACGACGGGAGGCTGGACATGGCGCCACGGCTGCGCGGCTTCGAATGCGGCGGCGGCACGCAGCACGGTGGCGTCGGCGAGATGGCGACCTATGATCTGCATGCCAACCGGCAAGCCGTCGCTCGTAAAGCCGGCTGGTATGGACGCGGCGGGTTGACCTGTCATGTTTAGCGGGAACGTGAAGGCGAGCCACTGGGTCGTCGAGACCATCCGGCCGTCGATTTTTTCCGGGCCCTGAATATGCACGGGGAAGGGCGGCACAGCGAGCGTCGGCGTCAGGATCAGGTCGTAGTCGCGCATGAAGCGCCACATCCTGTTGGTTACTTCCTTGCGCTTCAGGTTGGCGTTGGTGAAGTCCTCGGCGGACCACGGATGCATGATCATTTCCACCAGATGCCGGGACATGCGGTCGCCATGCTGCTCGACGATTTTGCGCATGCCGACGAGGTCGGTCTCTTGCGCGACCAGCGCCCAGAAAGCCGCGAAGGGATCGGAGAAGCCCGGATGCGCTATCTCGACTGTGCAGCCCAGTTCCTGTTCGAAGACCTTGACAGCACGGCCAACCACTTCGCGCACTTCCGGGTCGACCGGTGCGTAGCCCCAATCCGGACTGTAGGCCACTCGCAAGCCCCGGATGCCGCCATGCAGCGCTTCTTTCCAATCGAAGTCGGCCGCAGGAAGGGATAACCGGTCGCGCTCGTCGGGGCCTGAGATGACGGACAGCATCAGCGCTGCGTCTGCGACGGTGCGCGTGAGCGGACCAATGTGTTCGAGCGATTCCCAGCCCGAGAATCCCGGATACAGTTCGTCGCGGCAGCCCGGATAGAGCGGCACGCGCCCCATTGACGCCTTCATGCCGAAGATGCCGCTATGAGCGGCCGGGATGCGCACGGAACCGCCGCCGTCGCTGCCGAGCGCGATCGGACACATGCCCGATACCACCGCCGCGGCCGAACCAGCGCTCGACCCTCCGGGGGTCATCGCCAGATTCCAGGGATTCCGGGTAGTTTCGAAGATGGGGTTGTGGCCGACGCCGCTATAGCCGAACTCGGGTACGTTGGTCTTGCCGATGACGATCGCGCCAGCCTGCTTCATGCGTTCGACGGCAACATCGTCTTCGTCCGCGATAAAGTTCTCGTAGGCGGGCGCGCCGCCCGTCATGCGAATACCCGCGGCGGAGATGAGGTCCTTGATTCCGAACGGCACGCCAGCGAGCGGACCAGGATCGCCCCCTGCCATCACGATGCGCTCGACTGCCTCGGCCTGCTCAAGCGCGAGTTCCGGAGTGGCGGTACAAAATGCATGCACGGACGGCTCGAGCGCGTCCATACGCGCAAGCGCGGCCTTGACCACGTCGATAGCGGACAGCTCTCGGGTCCGGACCGCATGCGCGATCTGGACGGCATCCAGGTTTGACAGTTCGTCGTTTGTCAAAATGAAAGCTCCTTTCCGATATTGATAAGTACAACAAATATATATATCGACCCACTGACCGTGGGCCGTCGGGCGATTGTGAGTCTAGCGTTCCAGCAGGTCGGCCAGCGCCGCGTTGACGAATTTGGCGTCGACAGGATTGAGACCTGCGCCGCCTGCCTGATGGCCCCAGATCGACGGAATGGGCCTGTATTCGGCGTTGGGCATCTTCGATACCTCGTACTGGCTATCTTCGGGCGGAAAGTACAGGTCGGTTTGGCCCGGCATGACGATGGTTTTTGCCGTGATGCTCGAAAGCGCGAGGTCGAAATCGCCGTTGTAGAGCGGGTTGGCGCTGATGTCGCCGTGTTGCCAGGTCCACAGCATGGCGAGCAGATCGTTGGCGTCGCTTTCCAGAAAGCCGCCTTCCCAGAACGTCACGAGGAAGTCCTCCAGCGATGAATATCCAAGCGCCTTGATCGCCAGCTTTTCGCGATAGAACGCCTGCGAAAAACCCCAGCCGGCATAGACGCGGCCCATCGCGCGCAGCCCGCGGGCAGGCGGCTTGTCGTAGAAGCCCTCTTTCCATTCCGCATCCGCGGTGAGTGCTGCCTTGACGCCCTCGAGGAACACGAAGTTGTGCGGCGAACACCGCGCCGAGCCGCACGAGGGCAACATGCGTTTCACCATGCTCGGATACATCGAGCCCCAGTGGTAGGCCTGCAATGCGCCCATCGACCAGCCGGTGACGAGCTCGAGCGTCTCGATGCCGAAAGTTTCGGTGACAAGCCGGTGCTGCAGCTTGACGTTGTCATACGCCGTCACATGGGGAA
>NZ_JAXDPY010000701.1:0-3452 GCF_034668105.1 Paraburkholderia sp.
TGGCCAACGCCGACATGACGGCGGACTGTTTCTGATCGGCGGGATACTTCGCGATCGCGCGAACGATTTCTTTCAGGCCTTCAGCTGAGATCATTTTCAGACACGACTCTTTCAATTCCTACCGAACGAAAACCCATCGCGCGTTGCATGTTGCGACAGACCCGGCGTTCCTTTGCTTGACGCGCGCTTCGGTGCAATCTGAAGACACGCGGCGATGAATACGTCCTAGCGATCCACTTCGCCGAACACGATGTCCTGCGTACCGATGATCGTCACAGCGTCGGCGATCATGTGGCCGCGCGCCATTTCGTCAAGCGTGGACAGGTGCGCGTAGCCCGGTGCGCGGATCTTCAGGCGATACGGCTTGTTCGCCCCGTCCGAGATCAGGTAGATACCGAACTCGCCCTTCGGATGCTCGACGGCCGCATACGCTTCGCCTTCCGGTACGTGGAAGCCTTCGGTGAAGAGCTTGAAGTGGTGAATCAGCTCTTCCATGTTCGACTTCATGCCGACGCGCGAGGGCGGCGCAACTTTATGATTGTCGACCATCACCGGACCAGGATTCCTACGCAACCACTCAATGCACTGTTTCACAATCCGCGTGGACTGGCGCATTTCTTCGACGCGAACCAGATATCGGTCATAACAATCGCCGTTAACACCGACCGGAATGTCGAAATCCATCTTGTCGTAGACTTCGTACGGCTGCTTCTTGCGCAGATCCCACTCGATACCCGAGCCGCGCAACATGGCGCCGGTCATACCCAGGTTCAGCGCACGTTCCGGGCTCACGACACCGATACCGACCAGACGTTGCTTCCAGATCCGGTTGTCGGTGAGCAGCGTTTCGTATTCGTCGACGCACTTCGGGAAACGCGTAAAGAAATCGTCGATGAAGTCGAGCAGCGAACCCTGGCGGTTCTCGTTCATCCTCGACAATGCCTTTGCATTGCGAATCTTGGATGCCTTGTATTGCGGCATTGCGTCAGGCAGATCGCGGTACACGCCGCCCGGACGGTAGTACGCCGCGTGCATCCGTGCGCCGGACACTGCTTCGTACACGTCCATCAGGTCTTCGCGCTCGCGAAACGCATACAGAAACACGGCCATCGCGCCGACGTCGAGCGCGTGCGCGCCGATCCACATCAAATGGTTCAGCACCCGCGTGATTTCGTCGAACATCACGCGGATGTACTGCGCGCGAATCGGCACCTCGATGCCCAGCAACTTTTCGATCGCCATCACGTAGCCGTGCTCGTTGACCATCATCGACACGTAGTCGAGACGGTCCATGTACGGCACGGACTGGATAAACGTTTTGGTTTCCGCGAGCTTTTCAGTCGCGCGATGCAGCAGACCGATGTGCGGATCGGCGCGCTGAATGACTTCGCCGTCGAGTTCGAGCACGAGGCGCAGCACACCGTGCGCTGCCGGATGCTGAGGGCCGAAGTTGAGCGTGTAGTTCTTGATCTCTGCCATGGCGTTCTCTTAGTGTTTCAGACCGCCATAGCGATCTTCGCGAATCACGCGCGGCGTGATTTCCCGCGGCTCGATCGTCACAGGCTGATAGACGACGCGCTTCTCTTCCGGGTCGTAACGCATTTCGACATAACCGGAGACAGGGAAATCTTTACGGAACGGGTGACCAATGAACCCGTAATCGGTCAGGATGCGACGCAGGTCCGGGTGGCCTTCGAAGACGATGCCGTACAGGTCGAATGCTTCGCGCTCGTACCAGTTGGCCGAACTCCAGATATCGACGACCGAGGCTACGATCGGCACTTCGTCGTCCGGCGCGAACACGCGCAGACGCAGGCGCCAGTTGTTCTGCACCGACAACAAGTGCAGAACGGCCGCGAAACGTGGGCCGTCGTATGCGCCGTCAGCGTAGGTCTGATAGTCAACACCGCACAGATCGACCAACTGCTCGAAGCCGAGCGAGCGGTCGTCGCGCAGACGCGTTGCCACATTGATGTAGTCGCTCGCCTTCACGACGATCGTCAACTCACCGATTGCCTCGGTAGTACTCAACAGGAGGCCGCCAAAGGCCGCCTCGAGGTTCGCTTTCAGGGTCTCGAGTTTGCTTGCCATATTGTGGGGGAGGCGTTGGCCTTATTGACGGGCGATTGTATTGGTGCGGCGGATCTTGGCCTGCAACTGGATCACGCCGTACACCAGCGCTTCCGCGGTAGGCGGGCAACCCGGCACATAGACGTCGACCGGCACGATCCGATCGCAGCCGCGCACTACCGAATAGGAATAGTGGTAGTAGCCGCCGCCGTTCGCGCATGAGCCCATCGAAATCACCCAGCGCGGCTCGGCCATCTGGTCGTAGACCTTGCGCAGAGCCGGCGCCATCTTGTTGCACAGCGTGCCGGCAACGATCATCACGTCCGACTGACGCGGACTCGGACGAAACACCACGCCGAAACGGTCAAGGTCATAACGGGCAGCGCCCGCATGCATCATCTCGACCGCGCAACACGCGAGCCCGAACGTCATCGGCCACAACGACCCGGTGCGCGTCCAGTTGATCAGTTTGTCTGCCGTCGTGGTGACAAACCCTTCTTTCAAGACCCCTTCGATACTCATTTGCTTTCCACTCCAGACGGGGCGGCAAGCCTTGGCCACCCACGCAAACCGGCGATTAATCCATCATTCCCAGTCGAGGCCGCCCTTCTTCCAGATATAGGCGAAGCCCAACAGGAACTCGAGCAGGAAAATCATCATCGCCATGAAGCCAGGCCAGCCGATGTCGCGCAGGGCCACGCCCCACGGAAACAGGAACGCGGTTTCAAGGTCGAAAATGATGAAGAGAATGGCGACGAGGTAGTAGCGCACGTCGAACTTCATGCGCGCATCTTCGAATGCTTCGAAGCCGCACTCGTATGGTGCGTTTTTCTCGGTATCGGGCTTGTTGGGACCGAGGATCTTGCCAATGCTGACCAGTGCCACGCCTAAACCGGTGCCCACAATGAGGAACAACAAGACGGGGAAATAGGCTGCGAGGTTCAAGACTGTCCTCTTTCGGTTGGTTCTGAATGCCGCCAAGAGCATAGCACTCCTGACGCGAAATCACTTCGGCAACACACATGCCGCAAGCCCGACGCAAACCGCGCGTCAGAAGTGAAAATGCCAGCCGAAGCGAAGCAAGCGGCTGGCATTTAGATAACATTTGGTGCCGACGGCGAGACTCGAACTCGCACAGCTTTCGCCACTACCCCCTCAAGATAGCGTGTCTACCAATTTCACCACGTCGGCACTAACTGCAATCCGGGAAAACAACTTATAAAACCCGCGAATCGCTTCAAGACTTAGATTGTAACTGGTCTAAACAGTTTGTTCAACGCACAAAAAGCACTTTGAACGAAAATTTATTTCGGCACGTCTGTAGCAGGAACGGATGCGGCCGATGCCGGCAATACTGCCGAGCCGCCTGCGGGCGCGGACGC
>NZ_JAXDPY010000702.1:0-3201 GCF_034668105.1 Paraburkholderia sp.
GACCCATTTCATCACTTCCGGGCCGCCGGCTTTATCGAATCGGATTGCTTTTACCATCATGTCTCCTTGGTGTGTGACGTCGACCGATCGCGCAACACGCGCGCGTTCAGACCTGCTGCGTGAGGCGTAAGGTCAGCACGTCGAGAATCATTCGCGCGGTCGAAATGTTCGTGGCGCAGGGAATGTTGTGAACGTCGCAGGCCCGCACCAGCGCATTGATATCCGGTTCGTGCGGCTGCGGGGTCATGGGGTCGCGCAGGAAAATCACCATGTCCACCCGCCCTTCCGCGAGTTGCGCGCCGATCTGCAAGTCGCCGCCATGCGGGCCCGACAGCATGCGCTCGACCGTGAGCCCGTGCGCGTCGCCAATGCGCGTGCCGGTCGTGCCGGTCGCGACGATCTCGCAACGCCTGAGCGTATCGACGTATTCGCCGGCCAGTTTGACGATGTCGTCTTTCTTGTGATCGTGCGCAATTAGCGCGATGCGGGTGCTCATGACGTAAGACTCCTGAAACCGTTGTGATTGTCGTTGTTGTAGGGAGAGTGCCGCGCTTGCTTCAAAAAGATCGGCGCTCAGAACGTACCGGGGTAAGTGCCGCCGTCGATCAGCCAGTTCTGCCCGGTGATGTAGCCGGCGTGCACGCTGCACAGGAACGCACAGGCCCGGCCGAATTCGTCGCGATTGCCGAAACGGCCGGCGGGGATCGTCTTCATGCGCTGCTTGCGCGCGTCGTCGATGGAAATGCTTTGCGCCTTGGCTTGCGCCGCGAAGGTGGTGGCGATCCGGTCGGTGTCGAAGATACCCGGCAACAGGCTGTTGATCGTCACGCCCGAGCCGGCCACCTTGCTGCGCGCGAGTCCCGCGATGAAGCCGGTCAGGCCCGAGCGCGCACCGTTGGACAAGCCAAGCACGTCGATCGGCGCCTTCACGGCGGAACTCGTGATATTGACGATGCGGCCAAAGCCGCGCTCGCTCATCCCGTCGATGGTCGCGCGGATCAGCTCGATCGGCGTGAGCATGTTGCTCTCCAGCGCGCGGATCCAGTCTTCGTGCGTGAAGTTGCGGAAGTCGCCCGGCGGCGGCCCGCCCGCATTGTTGACCAGAATGTCCGGCTGCGGGCACGCGGCGAGCGCCGCGGCACGTCCTTCCGGCGTGGTGATGTCACATGCCACGGTGTTCACTTCCACGCCGCTTTGCTTGCGGATTTCGGCGGCGGTCGCCTCCAGCGTCTGCGCCGTGCGCGCGACGATCGTCAGATTGACGCCTTCGGCCGCCAGCGCTTCCGCGCAGCCGCGCCCCAATCCCTTGCTGGCCGCGCAAACCAGCGCGGTGCGTCCTGCGATTCCCATGTCCATGTGTGTATCCTCGTGACGTGAATGTGCGCGTCGTTGTGACTCGATTGCGAACCGGTCGTGGACCGGTCGCGCCTTTCGTGACTTCTTTGTGGCCCGGTCGCGGCTTGCTCGCTACCCGCTGCCGCGGGCCCTTCGTGTCCTGGTCCTGGTCCTGGTCCTGGTCCTGGCCCTGGCCCGGCTCGTGACCCCGTGTCGCCGACCAAAGCCGCCTGATCGCGGCCCGGTTTCCCCGATTCTAGAAGAATCGGTGCCGGACTGCCCTGGGCTGCTGCAATCTCCGGTATCTTCCCGCGGCACTCTTTCGGTAAACTTGCGCCGTGGCGTGCCAGCCGGCCGTATTTTCAGCCGGCACCAGCCGCCGATCCGACACCGGAACCGATCCCTTTTTCAGCCGCTTGCGCTCCCGCCATGACTCAGGACAGCCGTTTTCCCAATCTTTTCATCCTCGATCACCCGCTGATCCAGCACAAGCTGTCGCACATGCGCGACCGGGACACCTCGACTCGCACGTTCCGCGAACTGCTGCGCGAGATCACGCTGCTGATGGGCTACGAAATCACCCGCAACCTGCCGATGACCACGCGCCGCCTCACCACGCCGCTGGTCGAAATCGACGCACCGGTGATCGCCGGCAAGAAACTGGCGATCGTGCCGGTGCTGCGTGCCGGCATCGGCATGTCCGACGGTCTGCTGGAGCTGGTGCCGTCGGCGCGCGTGGGCCACATCGGCGTGTATCGCGCCGAGGACCATCGCCCGGTCGAGTATCTGGTGCGCCTGCCGGATCTGGAAGACCGCGTGTTCATTCTGTGCGATCCGATGGTCGCGACCGGTTACTCGGCCGTGCACGCGGTGGACGTGCTCAAACGCCGCAACGTGGCGGGCGAGAACATCTTGTTCCTCGCGCTGGTGGCCGCGCCGGAAGGCGTGCAGGTGTTCCAGGACGCGCATCCGGACGTCAAGCTGTACGTGGCCTCGCTCGATTCGCACCTGAACGAGCACGCGTACATCGTGCCGGGTCTCGGCGACGCCGGCGACCGCCTGTTCGGCACGAAGAACTGACGGCAGGTTGAAAAGTGAAAAGGCCGGGAGGGGCCGCGCGCAAAACGCCGCTGTTCGATTTACAAGCACTTTCCGGCCACGCTCCCCTCTGCCGCGCCCCCGCGCCGTGATAAAATTCGAATCCGCTCAAAGAGCGGCTCAACTTGCACAACTGCCTGGCGCATCGCGCCTTTACGCGGGGCTTGCCGGAACTGGCGCGGCGTTTTCAGCCCGCTAGCCGCACCGCCTGGCCCCAACCGCGCTGCAAAACCGGCCCCGCTAGCCGCGGCGCAACCGGACACAGCCGGGCGTTATCAAGCTGAAACCGTCTGAATCGAGGCGCAAGATCGCAATCACCAGCGCCCGGCATCGCAACGACAATTGCACAATGCGTGCGCCCCGCTGGCGCGCGCGATGGAGAAAGGTATGGCGGGTCATTCGAAATGGGCCAACATCAAGCATAAGAAAGCAGCGGCCGACGCCAAGCGCGGCAAGGTCTGGACGCGGCTCATCAAGGAAATTCAGGTCGCGGCCCGCATGGGTGGCGGCGACATCGACTCGAATCCGCGTCTGCGGCTCGCCGTCGAAAAGGCGTACGACGCCAACATGCCGAAAGATAACGTCAACCGCGCGATCCAGCGCGGTGTGGGCGGCGTGGACGGCGCAAACTACGAAGAAATCCGCTACGAAGGCTACGGCATCGGCGGCGCGGCGGTGATCGTGGATACCATGACCGACAACCGCACGCGCACGGTGGCGGACGTGCGTCACGCGTTCTCGAAGAACGGCGGCAACATGGGCACGGAC
>NZ_JAXDPY010000703.1:0-15737 GCF_034668105.1 Paraburkholderia sp.
GGGCGTAGCCCGGAGCGACAATGCAAACAGCAAACCGCAAGGAGTCCGCCATGACTCAGGAACAGAAGGTCATCCGTGCCAAGCTCGGTATGCTGGAGCTAGCCCGACAGCTTGGCAATGTCAGTCAGGCCTGCCGCGTAATGGGCTATTCCCGCGACAGCTTCTACCGTTTCAAGGACCTGTACGAAACAGGCGGCGAAGCGGCGCTGCAGGAAATCTCGCACCACCGCCCAGTCATCAAGAATCGCGTGGATCCTGAGGTCGAGGCCGCCGTACTCGAACTGTCGCTGGAGCTGCCCGCCTACGGCCAGATACGCATCGCCAACGAAGTACTCAAACGGCACGCCCTGAGCGTCTCGCCACAGGGCGTGCGTGGCGTCTGGTTGCGCCATGACCTTCAGACCATGAACAAGCGTCTCAAGGCTCTGGAAGCCAAATCCGCTCAGGAAGGGATGGTGCTGACCGAGTCGCAACTGGCCGCGCTCGAGCGCGCCAAGCTGGAAAAGGAAACGCACGGTGAGTTCGAATCCGAATGTCCCGGCTACTGCGGCGCCCAGGACACCTTTTACGTTGGCACGCTTAAAGGCGTGGGTCGTGTCTATCAGCAGACCTTTGTCGATACCTACTCCAAGGTGGCCTTTGCCAAACTCTACGATCGCAAGACGCCGTTGCCGGCCGCCGATCTGCTCAACGATCGCGTCATACCGTTCTTCGACAGCTTTGACATCCCGCTCGCACGCGTGCTTACCGATCGGGGAACCGAGTACTGCGGCAACCCCGAGCATCATGAATATGAACTCTATCTGGCGGTGGAAAATATCGACCACACCCGCACCAAAGCGCGCTCTCCGCAAACCAACGGCATCGTTGAACGCCTTCACAAGACCATGCTCAACGAGTTCTACCGCGTCACTTTCCGCAAGAGGATTTACGACTCGATCCCGGCCCTGCAGGCTGATCTGGACGTATGGCTTGACCAGTACAACAACGAGCGCGAACATCAAGGACGATGGTGCTACGGAAAGACGCCCATGCGCACGTTTCTCGACTCCCTTGATCTTGCCAGGGAGAAACTGATCCCTCACTGATCGGCTTCGTTACTTCGTTTCCCGACTACCTGTCAGATCGAGTCCAGGCTAATACATCTTATCGGTCTATTTGCGTCGCCCCTGTGCGGGGCAGGCACCTACTTTTCTTTGCCGCCGCAAAGAAAAGTAGGCAAAAGAAAGCGGCTCAAACCGCTAATGCTAAGCGGGTCCCCCGCACAGTAAACGCCAGTGGTGCATCTGGAATCCGTGCCCTCGCACATTCACCCCTCGTGACAAAGCAGTCATCCGTTCCGGCGGCGCTCCGCGCGCCGAGCGGCATATCTCAAACCCTCGGCGCATCCCCCACACTCGGTGCACCCAACACGCCCAACACGCCCAACACGCCCAGCACACGCAACACACCCAACGCGCCCAGCACGCCCAGCACGCCCAGCACGCCCAACGCGCCTAGCGAGTCCGACACGAGCGGTGCGTTTGGCGCATGCGTCTCCAACCCCCAAGTATCTGCGGGCGAATCGGCGTGGCGGTTCGCTGAGGCGAAGCTGGCGATGCGTCTCAAACGAAGCCCATGGTTTTCAAAGCGGACCATTCCGGCGAGCGCGCTGCGCGAGACGGGAAGTAAGAGGGCCTCGTCAGTTGCGGAGCCGATGCCCCTCACGCGCCCCCAACGAAGCCCATGGTTTTCAAAGCGGACCATTCCGGCGAGCGCGTTGCGCGAGACGGGAAGTATGACTGCCTTGTCACTTTGGGTTGGGGATACGGGGGCACAGATTCCAGATGCACCACTGCCCCCTCCGAGCCTGGGGACCCACTTAAGAGTTAGCGGTTTGAGCTGCTTTCTTTTGCCTACTTTTCTTTGCAGCAGGCAAAGAAAAGTAGGTGCCCCCCCGCACAGGGGGAACACAAATAAACCGCTAAGAAAACAAGGAAAGGCCAACGCCGCTGGCGCACAGCCGGGACAGAGGGCGCAGGCGGCACAAGGAAAGGCCAACACGGCGGCCGCACAGCCAAAAAACCAGCCACAGGCAGAACAAGCAAAGGCCAACGAGGCGAGTGCACACCCAAAAAGTCGGCCACAGGCAAAACACCAGCACGGAGTGGCAATCATCAGCGCCCTCCTAGTAGTCGCGTTATCAGCGATCCTGGTATCGGGCATGCTCTGGCGCCAGCAAGTCCAGATCCGAAGGATCGAAAACCAGCGCCTCCTATCGCAAGCCCTCTGGGTCTCACGCGGCGCGCTGGACTGGACGCGCCTGATCCTCCGCTCGGAGGGCGACACCTCGGCCGGCATCACCTACCTGGGTGGCCTATGGGGTGTCCCCATCGCCAAAACCCGTCTGTCGGATTTCCTCGGGCAAATAGGCGAAGTCAGAGCCGAACAAGGCCAGGCCACCTACCTCTCAGGTTCAATCGAAGACGCCCAGGCGAAGTTCAACCTCCGCAACCTGGTCTCGAGCCCGGCACCGGGCGTCCTGCAACTGAACACGGAACAGATCGCCGCCTATCAGCGCCTGCTCGTGTCCCTCGGCGCGAACAGCCAACTGGCGAAAGCCACCGCCTTGGCAGTACGCTCGAGTCTCGGGCAATCGGCAACACGTTTCCAGACGGTCACGTCCACCCCCGGGGCAGCGGTGGCCCCGGTCACGCCCGGTGGCGGCGCCACCGGCGGCAACTTCACCGACAAACCCGGTATCGAAGACGGCGACGACAACGCCGAGGTCGCGCCGCTGCAAATGATCAGCGTCGATTCGCTGCTCGACATCCCCGGCTATACGCCGGAAATGGTCGCGCGCTTGCGGCCGTTCGTCAGCGTGCTGCCGACGGCGTCGGCGGTCAACATGAATACAGCCTCCGCCGAAGTAATCGCGGCGATCGTGCCAGGGATGAATCTGTCCTCGGCACAGGCCTTCGTCGCGCGCCGGCAGACGGTGTTTTTCCATAACGTCGGCGACGTGCAACTCGCGTTGACCGGCGCCGGCGTCCAGTCGATCTCGATCGACCCGAGTGTCATGGACGTCAACACGAGCTACTTCCTGGTCCACGGCCGTGTGCAGCACGAACGTGCGGAAGTGGATCGCACAACCCTCGTCTATCGCGACGCATTGACGCACACTACGCGTATCGTGCGAGTACAAGACCAACTATGAATAACGCCTTTCCCAGAGAGAGTGGCCTTTGAGCACGCTGATCGTTCTATTGCCGCCGCGTGATCCGGCGGTGCCATCGCAGGAATGGCAACTGCCTGAGCTGCCGTTCGTGCTGCTCGACAAGTCGGGCCGCACCCAGCGCGCGGGCCGCTCGGCGCTCGCGCTGCTGCCGCGCGCTTCGTCGACGGTGCTGATGGTCGCCGCCCGCGACCTGCTGATGATGCCCGCCAAGCTCCCGCCGTTGCGCGGCCCGCGATTGCGTCAGGCGTTGCCGAACATCGTCGAGGATCAACTGATCCAGGATCCGCAAACCTGCCACATCGCCGTCGATCCGCAACCGCTCGCGGGCGGGCGGCAGTTGCTCGCGGTCATCGACCGCGGCTGGTTCCGCTTTTTCTGCGAGGCGTTTGCCGCCGCCGGCCACCGCAGCGTGCGCGCGGTGCCGGTCACGCGCTGTCTGCCGCAAGCCGCCGCGCTCGACACCCCCGCTGAAGTCGCGGAAATGGTCAACGCAGGCGAGCCGGTGCTGGCGGGCTCGGGCAGCGTGGCGACGTCGCTGCCAGGCGTGGCGCCGGTGGTGGCGCCAGGTGTGGCGTCGGTGGTGCCGATGGTGGCCGCCGTGCTCGGCGCCGTCGTCCAGACCGCGCCCGCGTTGTTGCTCGAAGGCGCGATCGAAAGCGCGGTGGTGAGCGGTCCGCCACGTGTCGAACTGGCGATCGCGCGTGGCGTGCAAGGCGAAGGGCTGGCAGTGCCGGCCAACGCCGTCAACGCCACACTAAGCGCGCTCGCCGGGGCCGCGCCGATCTCGCTGTACATGTTGACTGAAGTGCCCGGCAACGAACCGAGCCTGTCCGCGACCAGCCCGGCGAAGCTCGCGGCCCACGTGCACGGAGCAAGCCCGTTGCCGTTCGAGCAACTCGCCCGGCGCGCGTTGGAATGCCGCTTCGATCTGTGTCAGTTCGAGTTCGCCTCGCAGCCATGGCGGCTCGACCGCTCGACGCTGCGGCGTCTGCGCCTGCCGGTCATGCTGGCGGTCGGCGCGCTCGTGATCGCGATCGTCGGCGCGAACGTGCAGTGGCTGATGCTTTCGCGCCAACGTGACGCGATCAGCTCGCAGATGACCGAACTGCTCCTCAACACCTTCCCCAAGACAACGGTCGTGCTCGACGCGCCCGACCAGATGTCGAGCCAGTTGCAGCAGTTGCGGGTGGCGGCGGGTGAGCTGTCGCCGGACGATTTTCTGTCGCTGGCCGACGGCTTGGCGCGTTCGTTGGCGCCGGTGCCGGTCAATGGCATCGCCGCGCTCGATTATCACGACCGGCGGCTCGACGTGACCTTCAAGCCCGAGGTGAAACTCGATGCCGATTTCGCCAAGCGCCTCGCGCGCAACGGCCTGAACGGCGCGATCGACAGCAACACCGGCAAGTGGACCATCAGGAACGGACAATGAAAGCTGAACTCGCCCAAAGCTGGGCTGGCTTCTGGGACCAGCGCACCGAGCGCGAAAAAACGCTGCTGGCATGGGGTGGCGGGGTGCTGGCGGTGGTGATCGCGTGGTCGGTGCTGTGGGCGCCGGCGCAGGATGGCCGCGCGCGTCTGCATGAATCGCTGCCTGCCTTGCAGCGTCAACTGGCGCAGATGACCGCGCAGTCGAATGAAGCGCGCCAGCTCTCCGCGGCGGCGCAAGGCGTCGCACCGACCGGCGCGGCGCTGAAGGACGCGCTCACCGCCTCGCTCAGCGATCACGGCCTTGCCGCGACCCAGGTGCAGGTCATCGGCAACGCGGTGCAGGTCCAGATGAAGAATGCGTCGTTCCCCGCGTGGACGACCTGGGTCGACGACGTGCGCAAGCAGTTCAAGGTGCAGGTTGCCGAGGCGCACGTGACCGCGCTCAAGGAAGACGGCCAGGTGGATCTGACGGCGTCGTTGCAGCCGTCTACCGCGAAATGACCGCGCCGTTACAGGATCTCGCATGACTTACTGGATGCGGCGCCTGCGCGTCGCGCTACCGTGGATGGCGGTCGCGGTGCTGGCGAGCGCGGTCGTGATGCTTACGTTGTTGCCGGCCGCCTGGATCACGCCACAGTTCGCCAGACAGACCCGTGGACACATCAATCTCGTCGATCCGGCCGGCTCGCTATGGCACGGTTCGGCCACGCTGATGCTCGCGGCCGGCTCCGACATGAGCGCGGCCACCTTGCTGCCGGGGCGCATCGAATGGCACACCGCGTTCTGGCCGCTCTTCACCGGCCGTGTGCGGATGGTCATGCGGCATAGCGAAGCAATGCCCGACCCGGTCACGGTCGATGCAAGCCTGCGCAGCGCGACCGTCACACCGGGGGCGATGGCGGTGCCGGCTTCGCTGCTGAGCGGCCTCGGCGCGCCGTTCAATACGCTCGATCTGCAAGGCGACGTGCGCCTCGCATGGTCCGATTGGCGCAGCTTCAATCAGGAAGCGTTCGGCCAGATGACCATCACGCTGAACGATGTCAGTTCACGCGTCTCGCTGGTCAAGCCGCTGGGTTCGTACCGGTTGCTGTTCCAGGCGCAGGGCGCGTCGTCCACGCTGGATCTGACGACCCTCAAGGGACCGTTGATGCTGACCGGCAATGGCAACGTGTCGTCGGTCTCGACTTCGTTTCATGGAACGGCCAGCGCTGCCCCGGAAGCACGCGACAACCTGGCGGGTTTGCTGAATCTGTTGGGGCGGCCAAGCGGGCCGGACACGGTCGCGCTGACGTTCGTGCACTGAGTCGGGTCGGCGTTGGGTGGCGTGGCGAGATGCAGGGCGCCCGCCGTTCGAGTCAGTCCAATCGCATCGGTTAAAAAAGAGGCAGGGCCGCGTGACGCGGCCCTGCCTCTTTTGCATTGCGGCCGGGAACGGCGCGGCTAGTTGCTCTGCGCCGATTGGGGCGTCGCGCCGCTTTGCGCGACGGGTGTTACTGCTGATGCCGATGCCGGCAGCGGCGCCGGCGCCGCGACATCGCCCGTTTCGCGGTTCATTTGCGCTGTGTCCCAGCCGCCGCCGAGCGCCTTCACGAGTCCTACCGAGGAAACCATCCGCTCCCCGGCGATGCTTTCCAGCTTCTGCTCGGCCAGGAACGCGGTGGTCTGCGCGGTCAGCACATTAACGAAGCCGACTGTGCCCGCCTTGTACTCGTTCGTGACGATGGCCAGCGCCTGACGCGCGGAATCCACAGCCTGCTGCTGCACGACGATTTCCTGCGCAAGGATGCGCTGCGAAGCGAGATTGTCCTCGACGTCCTGGAACGCAGCCAGAATCGTTTGGCGGTATGTCGCCACATTCTGATCGTAGACGGCGCGAGCGGCTTCGGTCTGTGCCTGACGCAAGCCGGCGTCGAAAATCGTGGCGGCAAGTTGCGGCCCCAGCGTCCAGAAGCGCGACGGCGCCGTCAGCAATTGCGAGAACACCGAATTTTCGAAGCCGCCGGTAGCCGATAGCGTCAACGACGGGAAGAACGCCGCGATCGCCACCCCGATCTGTTCGTTCGCCGCCGCGGCCTTGCGCTCGGCCGAAGCAATATCCGGACGCCGCTCGAGCAGCGCCGACGGCATCTGCGCGGGCACGGCGGGCGGCGTGGCGGTGAGCGGCATGGCGGGAATCGAGAAGGTCGAAGCCGGTTCGCCGACCAGTACGGCGATGGCGTGCTCGTCCTGCGCGCGCTGCACGCCGTTGTCGATTGCGGCGGCTTGGGCCGATTGCAACTGCGTTTGCGCCTGAATCACGTCGGAGCGGGCCGCGACGCCGGCTGCATACTGGTTCTGCGTGAGTTGCAGCGAGCGCTGATAGGCGGCGACGGTGTCGTCGAGCAGCTTCTGGGTGGAATCGAGCGCGCGCAGCGAAAAATAGGTTTGCGCGAGCGTGGCCTGAGCGGACAGCCGTGCATTCGCGAGATCGGCGGCCGCGCCTTGCTGACCGGCTTTCTGTGCGTTCACCGAGCGTGTCACCGAGCCCCACAGATCCGGCTCCCAGCTGGCGTCGAGTTGCACGTTGAAGCTGTTGTTGACGCCGCTGCGGCTCGACACTGAACTGGGGACGCCATTGGACGATGAACCGTTGCCGGAACGCGTGGCGCCTAACGACGCACCGACGGTTGGGAAATACGCCGCGCGCGCTTCGCCGACCAATGCACGTGCCTGACGATAGGCCGCGGCGAATTGAGCGATGGTCTGGTTCGACGCGTTCAGCTTGTCTTCGAGCGCGTTGAGTTGCGGGTCTTCGTAAATGGTCCACCAGTCGCCGCGGTCGTGCTGGTCGGCCGGTTCGGCAACTTTCCAGCCAGGCGCGGCTTCCTTGTAGGAAGCGGGGATTTCCGCAGCGGGCCGCTTGTAGTCAGGGCCGACTGCGCACCCGGCCAGCAGGGTGGCGAGCGCAGCGGCTACTGCGATAGTCAGGGCGCGAGGCGCAAACGTCCCCGCGCGCGAGATTCGGTCAAACTGCATGCAATGGATTCCTTCAGGACGCCGCAGTGCGGCCGATGGCGGCACTCCCGCCGGGCGAGATCATGGCTCTGCCGGAATGTTAGCGTATGGAACTGCCTGGGCGCGGGAAACTGAAAGGGTAATGCGGGGGAAGGCGGAGGTGTGTTACTTAGGGTGTCGGGATGGTTACATGCTATTACCGGCTTCGCTACTCCTCGCGATGTCAAAACACCGCGCAGGCAACGAAAGCCGGCTCGGCCAGAACAGGAACTAGACCCGCGAATCCGATGATGTAGTCTGCCGGGCCAGCTTTCCAGCCGCGGCCCGACACGGTGCGCCCATGCGCCCCTGGCAAGCGGCCGCGGAACTTGTCGCAGCGCTCGGCGCCGCGACGACACTGGTTGTCGCCATGGAAGATGCCGCCGATCCTTCGGGTGCGGCCTGAGTGCCCTTCCGTCCGCGCCGATGTTCAACCCACGCAAACACCGCGACGCCCACTGACCCACCCGGCAGCACGAACAGCACGGTGAGCAACGCCAGTTTCCACCAGCGATGCGGACCTTGAAAGCTGCTCAACGCGGAATCGGTCAGGGAGCGGCCCAAGCCGCCAAGGGTGTTTTTGAGGTACAGCATGGGAAAATCCTTTTTCGCACGGCGCCATTGCGGCGTGCAGACAATCGGTCAGAACATGGTCTCGGGTGGCGCGGGTCGCGCGTAACTCGTTGCCTGCAATAATATTGACTATGCAATTAAATTTCAAGATACTTTGCTTCGCGTGCAATGAAGGTGTTGTTTTTTGCTCTCTTCGCGACGACCACGCCGCTCTGCTCGACCTGCTCGGCCGTTTCATTGCGAACGGTATTGGCGCGGGCGCAAGCGCAGGTTGCGGGCTCCGAACGCCGCAGGAATGGCAGGAAGAATCATCCGGAGAACCGCCGTCAACGCACGGCGAGTAATAGCCAGGAGGCGCTTTTTGAAAGCGCCATTATTTGAAAATAGCTGTCTGGGCAGAGGATGATCCGGCATGTAACCGCGCCACTCAGAGGGTGCGATAAAGCTGCCGCGACAAGCTTTCCCGGCTGAGGTAAACACACATGGCTGCCACCGCTTCCGTCGACGCTCTACCCGCCGCCGAACCCGCGCCGCTCAGGGGCGGCACGCTGGCGTTGCTCACCGTCGGCCTCGCGCTCGGCACGTTCATGGAAGTGCTCGACACCTCGATCGCGAACGTCGCCGTGCCGACCATTTCCGGCAGCCTCGGCGTGGCGACCAGCCAGGGCACCTGGGTCATCTCGTCGTATTCCGTGGCCTCGGCGATCGCGGTGCCGCTGACCGGCTGGCTCGCGCGGCGCGTCGGCGAAGTACGGTTGTTCACGCTGTCCGTTCTGCTTTTCACGATTGCTTCGGCGCTGTGTGGCTTCGCGCACAACTTCGAGTCGCTGATCGCGTTCCGGCTGCTGCAAGGGCTCGTCTCCGGGCCGATGGTCCCGCTTTCACAGACGATTCTGATGCGCTCATACCCACCGGAAAAACGCGGGCTCGCGCTCGGCCTCTGGGCGATGACCGTGATTTGCGCGCCGATTTTCGGACCCGTGATGGGCGGCTATATCACCGACAACTACACGTGGCCGTGGATCTTCTACATCAACGTGCCCATCGGCTTGTTCTCGGCGGTGTGCGCGTTTCTGCTGTTGCGAGGCCGCGAGACCAAGGTCACCAGGCAGCGTATCGATGCGGTCGGCCTGGCGTTGCTCGTGATTGGCGTGTCGTGTCTGCAGATGGTGCTCGATCTCGGCAAGGATCGCGACTGGTTCAACTCGACCTTTATCGTGACGCTGGCGATCATCGCGGTGGTGTCGATTGCGTTCCTGCTGGTGTGGGAGATGACGGATAAGGAACCCGTTGTCGATCTCTCGCTGTTCAAGGATCGTAACTTCGCGCTCGGCGTGCTGATCATTTCGTTCGGGTTTATGGCCTTCTTCGGGTCGGTGGTGATTTTCCCGCTCTGGCTGCAGACGGTGATGGGCTACACCGCAGGGATCGCCGGTTTGGCGACGGCGCCGGTCGGGATTCTTGCGCTGTTTTTGTCGCCGATGATCGGCAAGAATATGCATCGGCTGAATCTGCGGGTGGTGGCGAGTTTTGCGTTTATCGTGTTTGCGTGTGTGTCATTCTGGAATTCGACTTTTACGCTTGATGTGCCTTTTAATCATGTGATCTGGCCGCGGTTGGTGCAGGGGATTGGGGTTGCTTGCTTCTTTGTGCCGATGACTACCATTACGCTGTCCAGCGTGTCGGATGAGCGGCTTGCTAGTGCTTCCGGGTTGTCGAATTTTTTTCGGACTTTGTCAGGAGCTATTGGGACTGCGGTCAGTACGACTTATTGGGAAAACGATACGATTTATCATCATGCGATGTTGGCTGATTCGGTTAATGTTTATGCGGCTAACACCAATGCTTATACCAATGCGTTGGGCGCTCTTGGGTTTGCCGGGGATGGTGTCACCGCTCAGTTGAATCAGGTCGTTACGGCGCAGGCTTATATGATGGCCACTAATGATTTTTTTCGTGTCTCGTGTGGTGCGTTTCTTGTTTTGGCTGTGCTTGTATGGGTTACTAAACCCCGTAAAGGGGTCGGGGCTTCTGTGGGGCATTAAGCGGGTTTTTTGCCTGTGCGGCGCTTTGTTGTTCTGTGCTCTTATGGCGTCGGCCTTTCCTTGTTTTCTTATTGGTTTATTAGCGTTGCCCCTGTGTGGGGCGGCGCATTTTGTACGGCGGGTCTCGCAGTGCCGCGCTCGCGTTTCATGCATTCCTTATCCGCGGTTTCCCCTCACTGCGTTATCGCTTCTCCACTCGTTCCCGGAATCGACTGTCCGGATGCGTCCGGATGCATCGCCGTTGGTGCCGGTTGTGTCGGGTTTGCGCCGCTCTGCGCTGCGCCCGTGCCTCGTACGTATTGCTTGAAGTCGGCACCCGCTTCCCATGGGTTCGGATTGCACCCCTGCGAGCCGTCGCAATGTGCGGCAAAACCGATCGTTGCCGTGCCATCCGGGTTCGCTGTCCGCGTAATCTGGTACGCCAGCGCACGCTTGCCGCCATCCGGGCCCGCCGTCTGGATCAACGTGTCCGTCGCAGATTCAACCTTGTACTTCGAATGGCTCGTTACCCACGTCTGCGCACGCTGCCACCAGACATCACACTCGGCTTTGTTCGAACACGTCAACGGCGTCGTCGCGATCTGCATGACGTCAGGGTCAACCTGCCCCTGGGTCGAACACCCCGCCGCCACCGCCGCTACGCACAGTATGGCCAACAGATCTTTTTTCATCGCGTTGAAGCCTCCCTCTCTCGGCGTGTCATTTTTGTTGGACCACATCCCCGGCGCGGTGTTTCATATGCATCCACGAATCGCCAAACAACAGGAAATTTTGCCGGCGTAGTCGGCCATCGGGCTCCCTTTGCGTAGACGTTACCTATGCAAAAAATGGTCTCGAGGCCGCTTCACGCTCGACATCGTAAACTGGTTCCGCTGGCCCCGATTCGCTCTCCGCACGCGATTTGCCCCGCCTGAAAAAACAAACCCCACGCTCCGGAAAACGTGGGGTTGGTCAGTAGTTTGTGCTTTTCACCCTTCAGCGCCAACTGAATGGCATTGCCCTGCGGTCTGCCGCGCCGTTAGACGCTAAACCGGTTCAGCGTGTACGCCCGATATGCCGCGACGAATGCGTCGAACGAACCCACCTCTTCTCGTTCAAGTTTGGCCTGCTCTGCCAGCGACTGCGCGGCGAGGTCGGTGAATTCCTTCGTCTGCGCAGCATCCAGCGGACGCGAACGGAAATAGGCGGCATGCACTTCGCTTTGTTCAAGGGCGAATGCGAGGAAGCTCTGCTGCTTGTCGCGCATCGTCTGCAATACGCGTGCAGATGGCGTCAGGGATGCGTCCGCCAGTTTCGTGCGCTGAACCGCCACGGCACGTGCGTGCGCGTCGCCGCCGTGCAACGCGTCGAGCGCTGCCGCGGCTGCGTCGATCTTGACGAGCAATTCGTTCGCCCAATCCGTCATCGCAATCGGACTGCCGTCGCGCGTGAGTTCGAGGCCCGGCTTGCGGCCTTCCATCGTCACCCGGCCGAAGTTCTGATTCGCCTCCGCGTATGCGTCCGGCGGCAGCGGCGCGCTTTCGTCGAGCGCGCAGACCAGCAGGTAAGCGTCGAGAAAACGCGATGTCTCCAGCGATATGCCGGTCGGCTCGAATGGATCGATGTCCATGCAACGCACTTCGACATACTGCACGCCGCGCGCTGCCAACGCATGCAGCGGCCGCTCGCCCGGATGCGTGATGCGCTTCGGACGGATCGTCGAGTAAAACTCGTTTTCGATCTGCAGCACGTTCGTGTTGATCTGCACCCACTCGCCGTCGCGCTGCGTGCCGATCGCCTCGTACGCGGGATACGGCTGGCTCACGGCCTTCGCGAGCGCGTCGAGGTAACCCGGCAGCGTGTCGTAGTCGGCATGCAGTGCAGCTTGCGCAGCGGTGTTCGAGTAGCCGAGATCGCTCATGCGCAAGCTGGTTGCGTACGGGCGATACAGCGTGTCGGCGTCCAGCGTTTCGAGCGTGTGTTCGCGGTCACGGAGGAATCGGCGATCCAGCGCCGGCGACGCGCCGAACAGGTACATCAGCAGCCAGTTGGTGCGGCGGAAATTGCGGATCAGCGCGAGGTAACGGTCGGACTGGAAGTCGACGGCGTTCGCCGTGGATTGCTGGTCGGCATGCAACACCCGCCACACTTCTTCGTTCAGCGAATAGTTGTAGTGGATGCCCGCAATGCACTGCATCGTGCGGCCGTAGCGGAGCGCCAGACCAATGCGGTACACGTACTTCAGTTTGCCGATATTCGACGTGCCGTAGTGCGCGATCGGAATGCCGTCGTCGGTTTCGGGCAGCAGGCCCGGCATCGAGTTGTTCCACAAGATCTCGTCGTCAAGCTCTGCATAGACGAATCGATGCAGCGTATCGAGCTTTTCGAGCGTGACCGAGACGTCGTGCTCGGCCGGCGTGATCAGTTCGATCAGTGCTTCGGAATAGTCGGTGGTGAGCGACGGATGCGTAAGCGCCGAACCCAGCGCGCGCGGATGCGGCGTCATGGCCAGCTGGCCGTCGTGCGTCACGCGCAGGCTTTCCTTTTCGATGCCGCGCAGGCCGCGTATCAGCGCGTTGCGCTGCGGGCCTGAGGTCAACACGGACAGGCGGTGCGAGAACGCGTCGGTCGTGCGGGAAGATGTCGTGTTTGGCATTGATGCGAGTCGGGCGTTGTCGGCCGCCATGTGCCGCTTCGCTGCCCATGCAGCACTGCGCGGTTGACAACGTTCGGCGGAATTTTCAGGTAGCGGGCACTTTAACATCTCGCCACAACGGCTGCTTGAGGCCGCTTCGGCGGCCCCTCCGACGCTTCAAATCCGCCTATTTTTCAAGACGATACGGGCTCTGCTTAGCGCCGCGTTACTCTGCGCGCCGTGCGCCCGATGCGCGATCCGCGTTTGTCCCCGAACGGTGTACGGCCTCAACTGTGACGTGGCGGCGCTGGCCCAGTCCGCCGACGTGTGCGGGCTTGTTGTGAGCCATATGACCGCCATCACCATCATCATCATCACCGTTACCGTTACCGTTACCGCCACCGCCACCGCCACAACGACCACCGCCGATTCTGCGCAGGCCTCCGCTCGCTAATCTCGCTTCCCGACTGCCTACGACCTCAGCCGCCGCGCGCCGCACCCACCCGATCCGCCACCTCGTTCCACAAATGCATGGCCGCATACGCGCGCCACGGCCGCCAGGCGTCGGTACGGGCGCGTTGCTGCGTGGGCCGCACGAGCGACGGGTCACGTGCGCAGATCGACTGCATCAGCACGAGGTCCCATGCTGGCCAGGCGTCGGCGTCACGCCAGGCACGCATCGCGACATACTCGACCGTCCATGGACCAATCCCCGGCAGCGCGAGCAAGGCCGCGCGCAAACCGTCGGCGTCGGCGATGCCGCTGTCGAGCGGCACGTCGCCTGAAGCGACCGCCTGGGCGAAGCCTTGCAACGCCGCGACACGTTTACCCGGCATGCCGATCTTTTCCAGATCCACAGCCGCGAGCGCGGCGGGCGTCGGAAAGCGCCATGCGGTGTTGTCATGCGGATGACCCTCGATACGTTCGCCGGCACGCTGCACCAATCGCCCGATGATAGTGGTCGCCGCCTTCACGCTAACCTGCTGCCCGACAATCGCCCGCACCACCAGCTCGAAGCCCGACCACGCGCCCGGCACTCGCAAGCCGGGCACGGCTTCGATCAACGGCGCGAGCCATGGATCGGCGGCGAGTTCGCCGCCGATCTTCTTCGGATCTGCATGCAGGTCGAACATCCTCGCGATCGGCGCGGCAAGCGCATCGGCGTGACGGCTCGCGGGACCGTCGATGTTCGCGACGATGCAGCGCTTGCGCGGATGCAGGCGCACGGTCAGCGTGCCGCTGTCGCCGGCCCAGTCGATCGCGCGGCGGTAGGCGCCGTCTTCGACGGCCTCGACGCCGGGCGTCGCGCGTCCGCCGAAAAAGCGCAGCAGGCGCGGCCAGTCGAAGGGTGGTTTGAACGGCAATTCCAGTGTTGCGACGTCGTCAGGCGTGCTCACGCGGCGTGATCCAGCTTGGTGGTGGTTGCAGTAGACGCGGCGCGCTTGTGGCGGTCACGTTCATCGGGCGATACGTCGTCTGCATGCTGGGCCTCGTTATCGAGCAGTGCGGCCTTGCGCGGCAAGCCCCACCGATATCCCGCCAGCGCCCCGCCCTTCTGTACGACGCGATGACAGGGAATCGCCAGCGCGACCGGATTCGTCGCGCACGCGCTCGCCACCGCGCGCACGGCGCGGGGCGCGCCGACCGCTTCGGCGATCTGGGAATAGCTGCGCGTCTCACCGTAGGGAATCCGCCGCAGCGCGTCCCAAACACGCTGGCGGAACGCGGTTGCGGCGATATCCAAGGGCAGATCGAAATTCTGACGACTCCCGCGCAGATAGGCGTCGATCTGCGCGATGAACGGCGCGAGGCGCGCGGCGTCTTCGACCAGATCGGCATTGGCGAACTCGCCGCGCAGTTCGTCGAGGAGTATCGCGGCATCGTCGCCGAAACCGATTTTGCAGATGCCCTTGTCGGTCGCGGCTACCAGCACGAAACCCAGCGAAGTCGACGCGCTGGCGTAGCGCACGGTGAGCCCCGCGCCCTTGCGGCGAAACGCGGATGGCGCCATGCCCAATTCCGCCGAGGCGCTGTCGTACATCCGCGATGGGGAGCCGAAGCCGGCGTCGAGCGTGGCGCGCGTCACGTCCGAGCCACTCTGCAACGCATCGCGCAACGCGGCGCCGCGCTGCGCGGCCTGATACTGACGCGGCGACACGCCCACCACGCGCTTGAACAGACGCTGCAAGTGGAACGGGCTGACGTGCACCGCATCGCTCAATTGCGCGAGCGTGAGGCGTTGCTGCGGATCGGCGTCCAGCGCGACGCAAGCGCGATTGACGATCTCCAGTTCGCGCGGCAGGCCGCCGGGCTGGCAGCGCTTGCAATCGCGATAGCCCGCGGCACGCGCGGCGTTGGCGTCGGTGAAGAACGCGACGTTTTCGCGACGTGGCTGGCGCGACGCGCACGACGGCCGGCAGAACACCCCGGTCGTCTTGACGGCGTAGAAGAACGCGCCGTCGGCCTGCGGCTCGCGGCGGGCGACGGCTTCCCAGCGGTCGGCGTCGGTGCTCCAGCGGTTGGCGCCGACGGCGATTTTGCTGCCGGTAGCGCCGGCTTCAGTACGGTTAGGGCGGTTCATGATGTTCCCGGAAAGGCGGTGTCGATGCTCACCAATGTAGGCCGCATGCCGACACACTACGCCCCGGTTCTTGCTCTGTCATTGCGCTTCCCCGTAAGCCGGAAGCCGCGCCAGGCGCTCGTTTCAGCTCAAGGTGCGACATTTTGGCCCGATATCGGGTTTTCCCTTAAAAAGTTATTGCGTCGCACCAAGCCGATGTGTATATTAGTACTTGTCTCCTCCATGTCTCCTCCTGATATGGATTCA
>NZ_JAXDPY010000704.1:0-23213 GCF_034668105.1 Paraburkholderia sp.
TAAATCGTCAAGGTATTCATCGAAATAACGATAATTTTTCGGAATTATCTGATGTGCGTTATATCGTCTGGAACAATACATTTTGTATGTAGTGAAAGCTACATCCGATAACAACGATATCCACTAAATAAAACACGATGACTACCAGGCGATTATTTCTGCGAACGAGTGCATTGTCTCTTATTGGCATCACATATCAAATCGCAAAGGCGGCACCGCCATCCCCCCAAATGACAGCCACTTCGCCGCACGGATATGAGCTGACAAACGGCGCGACTGCATTGAGGCGCGATGACGGGTCATGGATATTCTGGGTGCGTATCATAAATTTTGAAGACCCGAACAGTGATATTGCGGCGAGTCTCCAAGTGGCGACGGATAAAGGGTTTTCGCAGATTATTGATGTCCTGCCTGTCGTTCTCACAAAGACAAAATCATTTATCGCCCAGACGGTGTACGTGCCCAAAACAGGCAATACACAACTCTATTACCGCTATGTCGTCGGATCGAGTCCGTCTACTGCGCCGTCCGTCCGTTCCTCAGTGAATTCGATTGCTCCTTGGAATACAGAGTCAAAGGCTGAATAAAATGGCAAAAGTAGAAATGGTGTTTCAGTTCGTAGAAAGCGGTTCGAATTCGATGACTACTTTTCAAGCGTTGATGTCCGCAGTCCATAGCCCGAATGACTCACTGTCGCTTATGCAGAATGGCACCAACGTCGTTGCGACCATAACAAATGTCACTCCGATGCTGCAACCAATACGTATTCAGACAAACCTGATGAATGCGACGTCTGTATTAATAAGGGTTGTGGCAGATTGGAAAGATCCGGATAAGAGAGTCCAAACAAACGATGTGCTGACCATTATCAGCTCCGCCGGATTGATCGTAGTGACAGTGCTTGCTTTAGCTGAAATCGGTCCTGGCGTCGCAGCAGTAATCGGCGGACTGGCGCTGGCTGCCGACTTGCAATCTGCCTTCCAGCCCTATATAAACTCTGCCAAAATATGGTTAGGTAATTATATGTCAAATCTGCTGCAAATCTCGCAACCTGTATCGGTTGCTAGTGCCTCGCTTTATTGGTCAAGTCTCCAAACTGGGAGTGGGTACGTCCTTGCGTCATACGACGAAATATTGACGCAAAAGGGGTTGTTCGTTTGTCTAAGCGATAAGGGTATTTTGGGTACAGGCTTGAGGCCTATAGCGACCCCAGTTCCGGGTAGCTTCACGCCAGTCAACGAGGACCAATACAAAGAGAACTACTGCCGATATCTAAGTGTTGAGCAGGGCTGGAGCGATATAGTTAGTGGAATGGATTATTGCAAGAACGTAAAATTCTGATGGCTATGAAAGTAATGCCTCGCTGTATTCGGGTTTCACTTATTGGATTCTTTCTCGCCTTCCTGTGCGAGGCTGGGGTGGAGATTGGTTTGCTTCAATCCAGCGTCCTACCGTGGGAAGGGTGTCTGGCTGTGTTCGCAAGTCTGGTGGCGAATCCCCTAGCGCTTGTATATGGAATAAAGAGGCGGAGATGGGCTTACGATCTGCTTAAGTGGATTGGGGCCTTTGCGCTTGTATGGGCTATGTTTGGCCACCCATATTTGCAAGCACTGGGATTGTGGGCTATCGCGTTAATTACCCTTAGTGTGTGGCTCCGACTCGCGGCGCTGTTCATATTGCGGCGCAAGGCGATGAAAGATTGGATAGAAACGACTACCACCGGCGACGGTTTGCAGTGGCTTTAATGAATGCCGAATAAACGGCCTTTCTCTTCTACCATCACTTACCGCATTGCGCGGTAAGTGATGGTAGAAATTTTCACTACAGCCATTGTATGACTTCGAAATTACCCAGACATTTAAGGTTTCAGCAACCTGTAGACCTTCGCCGACCTCCGCCAGGAGAATAGCGTCCACGCGTTCATCGCTACGACCATAACACTCCAAACTACGACACGCGCACCGGCGTCGCTGCTGTGTATGGATTCAAGGTAAAGCAGTGCCGACATCAGGATGCCAGCGACAAACCACCAGAAGCAAATCTCGGGCGAATCGACGCCGCAAATCTCGCCCGTGGAGTGGTTTAACCATCCCACGAGTGTTTGCCAGTTATCCGTATCACGCAGTACAGCCGTCACTACCATACCGTTTTCAAGTCGAGGCGCGCCGCGCATTTGTACAGCGTACTGACGTTTACCTGCCACTGTGACGTTAAAGGCCACTCCGACTGTTCTCATGTCATATTTGTCTTTTTGGGCGACTATCCCGCCGAAGTTTTCAAGCGTGACGGTAGTGGCGCGGTAGGTCATAAGCAGATGGCGCAATAGCTGAATCTATAAGCATAGCCGTGCTGCTTATCTCGAAACATCGTCCGAACGGCTTTTGGGCTCTTTGTGCGTTCGTCAATGCGCGTCTTTCAGACCAAAGACGCTGTTGGTTCCTTCAAAATCTCAAAACTGCCCCAACCCCGTCAACCCAATCAAACTGCCAGCCGCCAGCAACCACAGCGGATGCACGCGCGTCTTCAACGCCATAACAGCAGTAAAAGCAGTGATCGCCCATGCAATCGCCGTCGGATTCGACGTCTCGGCGATCAACGCCGCGCTCGCCGCCACAATCCCGGCCGTCACCGGCACCAGCCCCAGTTGCGCATAACGCCGCCACGGACGGTCCTTGAACCGGTCCCACGCATGCAGCGCGAGTATCGTCACGAGCGACGACGGCCCGAACTTGGCCACTGAGGTCACCAGCATCCCGGCCCAACCCGCCACATGCCAACCGATCAGCGTCACGATCATCAGATTCGGCCCAGGCGCCGCTTGTGCGAGCGCGAACAGCGCGCTGAATTCGCTAGCCGGCATCCAGTGATGCACGTCCACCACCTGACGCTGCATCTCCGGAAGAATGGTGTTGCCGCCGCCGAACGCGAGCAGCGAAAGCTGACTGAAAATGACGGCAAGAGAAATGAGCGTGTCGTTCATCGTGCGGTCCTCGACGCGATGTAGATGCTGAGCGGCGTGAGCACCAGCATCGTAGGCAGAAGCGGCAGGCGCATGATAGCGATCGCGATGAAGCCGAGTACCGCGATGAGTGCGGCCATCGGCTTATTGCGCAAGGGCAGCAGGATCTTGACGGCCATCGAGATCAGCAGGCCGGACGCCGCGGCCGCGAGACCGGCAAACAGATGACGAACATGCGGGTCGTGTTGCGTGTGTTCGTAAAGCACGCCAAGGCCGATCACGACCAGTGAAGGCCCCGCGATCAACCCGAGCAAACCCGCCAACGCACCCGGCACGCCGCGAAAGCGCATCCCGAGCGCGACTGACAGGTTGATCACATTGCCACCCGGCAAGAACTGGCAGAGGCCGAGCAAGTCGGTGAATTCAGCGCCGGTCAGCCAACGCCGCCGCTCGACCAGCGCGCGTCGCGCCAGCGGCAGCGCGCCGCCGAACGAGATCAGCCCGAGACCAAGAAAGCCGCCAAAAATTTCTCGTAGTGTGGGAGAGGGCGCGAGAGCGGGCTCGGATGAGGTGAGATCGTGATCCATATCGTTGAGCTTGCGGGTCAAGCTCAGGAGGGTAGCGCCTAACCGGCGGCGAGCAAAACGATTTTTCGGCCCGCCTTTGTGACCTCAAATCACAAGCGTGGCCGGCAATCTTCCTCTATCTCAGGCGTTGCGCGCCTTTGAAGCGCGCTTCTGCAAAGTATCGAACACCGCACGTTCACCGGGCTCCACGCACCATGCGCGAAGCGCCGGCATCACAGATAGAACATCCGGTCTTCATCCGACTTGGCCGGATGCGGCTCGGTTTCTTCCCGGTCTTCATAGAACTTCAGTACCGCTTCGAGCACCTGATCCGGATCGTCGATTACCTGCATCAGGTCCATGTCCGTCGGATTGATCAGGCCCATCGGCGTGAGCGAATTCTTGAACCATGCAAGCAGGCCTTCCCAGAACTCGCCGCCCACCAGAATGATCGGCACGTGGCGCGACTTCTTGGTTTGAATCAGCGTGAGGACTTCGGCGAGTTCATCTAGTGTGCCGAAGCCGCCGGGCATCACGATCACCGCGTCCGAGTTCTTCACGAACGTGACCTTGCGCGTGAAGAAATGGCGGAAGCGAAGCGAAATGTCCTGCCACTGATTGCCCGATTGCTCGTGCGGCAGCTCGATGTTCAGGCCGACCGACGGAGCTTTGCCGGCATGGGCACCCTTGTTGGCCGCCTCCATGATGCCGGGGCCGCCGCCCGAGATCACCGCGAAGCCTGCGTCCGACAGCTTGCGCGCGATTTGCGTGGCGAGTTTGTAGTAAGGCGAGTTCGGTTTCAGGCGCGCTGAACCATAGATGCTGACAGCCGGGCGAATCTCCGAGAGGTACTCGGTCGCCTCGATAAACTCTGCCATAATCGTGAACATCTGCCACGATGCGCGGGCCTTCTTAGCCGTTGCGCGCTCTTGATCTGCGAGCGATCGCAGACTCGGAATCACTTTTCTCTTAGTCATAATGCCTGAAGAACGAAGCCTTGAAGGTAAGACCCTGCTATTGGTCGACGGTTCGAGTTACCTGTACCGGGCCTACCATGCGATGCCCGATTTGCGCGGGCCCGAAGGCGGCCCAACGGGTGCGCTCTACGGGATGATCAACATGCTGCGCCGCATGCGCAAGGAAGTCACAGCAGAGTATAGCGTGTGCGTGTTCGACGCCAAGGGCAAAACGTTTCGCGACGACTGGTATGCCGACTATAAGGCGAATCGTCCGTCGATGCCGGACGATCTCTCGCGTCAGATCGAGCCGATTCACGTCGCTGTGCGCGCGCTCGGCTGGCCGCTTCTGATGATCGAAGGTGTGGAAGCCGACGACGTGATCGGCACGCTCAGCACCGAAGCCGAAAAACGCGGCATGAATGTGATCGTGTCGACTGGGGACAAGGATCTGGCGCAGCTTGTGTCGGATCATGTCACCCTCATCAATACGATGACGAACGAGAAGCTCGACCGCGAAGGCGTGATCGCCAAGTTCGGCGTGCCGCCGGAGCGCATCATCGACTACCTGTCGTTGATCGGCGATACCGTCGACAACGTGCCTGGCGTCGAGAAGTGCGGGCCGAAAACGGCGATCAAATGGCTCACGCAGTACGAAACCCTCGATGGCATCGTCGCACATGCGGACGAGATCAAAGGTGCGGTAGGAGACAATCTGCGACGTGCGCTCGATTTTCTGCCCATGGCGAAGAAACTCGTCACCGTCGAGCGCGCTTGCGATCTGACCGGCCATATCGAGTCGATCGAAGCAAGCCTGCAAAGCCGGCCGGAATCGCGTGAAGAATTGCGCGACGTGTTCACGCGCCACGGTTTCAAGACCTGGCTGCGCGAAGTGGAAATCGCGGACGCGGTGGAAGGCCCCGAGACCGATGTGCCGCCGGCGCTCAGCGTGGATCACGAACGCCACTACGACACCGTGCAGACGTGGGAGCAGTTCGATGCATGGCTCGAGAAGATCAATGCCGCGGAGCTGACCGCGTTCGATTCGGAAACCACCTCGCTCGATCCGATGACGGCGCAAATCGTCGGATTGTCGTTTTCGGTCGAGCCGGGTCATGCTGCTTATGTGCCGCTCGCGCATCGCGGCCCGGACGCACCGGTGCAACTGCCGCGCGACGAAGTGCTCGCGAAGCTCAAGCCGTGGCTGGAAAGCGCCGAGCACAAGAAGGTCGGCCAGCATATGAAGTACGACGAGCAGGTGCTGGCGAACTACGGCATCGAAATGCGCGGCGTCGAGCACGATACGCTGCTGGAATCGTACGTGGTCGAATCGCATCGCACGCACGACATGGACAGCCTCGCGCTGCGCCATCTCGGCATCAAGACGATCAAGTACGAAGAGGTGGCGGGCAAAGGCGCGTCGCAGATCGGATTCGACGAAGTCGCGCTGGAGCAGGCCGCCGAATATGCCGCGGAAGACGCCGACATCACGTTGCGTCTGCATCAGGCCTTGTATCCGCAGGTGGCCGCGGAGAAAACGCTCGACTATGTGTATCGCGGCATCGAAGTGCCGACCTCGCGCGTACTGCGCAAGATGGAGCGCACGGGCGTGCTGATCGACGCCGATAAGCTGCGCGCGCAAAGCAGCGAAATCGCCACGCGTCTGATCCAGCTGGAAAGCGAAGCGTACGTGCTGGCCGGCGGCGAATTCAATCTTGGTTCGCCCAAGCAGATCGGTCAGATCTTCTTTGAGAAGCTCGAATTGCCGGTGGTCAAGAAGACCCCGAGCGGCGCGCCGTCCACCGACGAAGAAGTGCTGCAAAAGCTCGCCGAAGACTATCCGCTGCCGAAGATCCTGCTCGAACACCGCGGTTTGTCGAAGCTGAAATCGACCTACACCGACAAGCTGCCGCGCATGGTCAATGCTCAAACGGGCCGTGTGCATACGAACTACGCACAGGCGGTGGCGGTGACAGGCCGGCTGGCGTCGAACGATCCGAACCTGCAGAACATCCCCGTGCGCACCGGCGAAGGCCGCCGCATCCGCGAGGCGTTCATCGCGCCGCCGGGACACAAGCTCGTCTCCGCCGACTACTCGCAGATCGAGTTGCGCATCATGGCGCACATCTCCGGCGACGAATCCTTGTTGCGTGCATTTTCGCAAGGTGAAGACATTCACCGCGCCACCGCGGCGGAAATTTTCAGCGTGACGCCGCTCGAAGTGTCGAACGATCAGCGGCGGGTGGCGAAGGTCATCAACTTCGGCCTGATCTACGGCATGAGCGCGTTTGGTCTCGCCGCGAACCTCGGCATTACGCGCGACGCGGCCAAGCTGTATATCGACCGCTACTTCGCGCGTTATCCGGGCGTCGCACGTTATATGGACGAAACGCGTCTGAGCGCGAAGGCCAAGGGCTACGTGGAAACGGCGTTCGGCCGTCGCCTGTGGTTGCCGGAGATCAACGGCGGCAACGGTCCGCGCCGTCAGGCGGCAGAGCGCGCGGCAATCAATGCGCCGATGCAAGGCACGGCCGCCGACCTGATCAAGCTGTCGATGATCGCGGTGCAGAAGTGGCTCGAAGAGTCGAAGGTCGGGACGCGCATGATCATGCAGGTGCACGACGAACTGATTCTCGAAGTGCCGGACGCGGAATTGTCCGACGTACGCAAGCGCCTGCCGGAACTGATGTGCGGTGTGGCCGCGCTGAAGGTGCCGCTGGTCGCTGAAGTGGGCGCCGGCCTGAACTGGGAAGAGGCGCATTGACTGGCATGTGACCGGGTGCGTGCCAGGCCATAACGTCGCACCCTGGTCACATATGCGTATTGATGGCTTGTGACAACCCGTGCCGCTCGCGGACAATCGATAGAACAGACAGAGCGCGCTTCATATGAAAGCGCGCCATCGCCACGCATAACCTATCGGCAAATACGGAGAGTTCAATGCATCGATTTATCGTCGTTGGCGGGGGCGCGGGGGGCCTGGAGCTGGCAACGCGCTTAGGCGACCGCTATGCACCCCGCAAGAACAAAGGCGGTGTGCGCGCGCAAGTGACGCTCGTCGACCGTAATCCAACCCATATCTGGAAGCCGCTGCTGCATGAAGTGGCCGCCGGCAGCATGGACCCGTTCACCCAGGAACTCGAATATGCGGCGCAAGCGCGCTGGCACGGCTTTGAGTTCCAGCAGGGCGAGCTGACGGGCCTCGATCGTACGGCCAAACGTCTCACGCTCGGCACCGTGCTCGACGACGACGGCGCCGAACTGCTGCCCCAGCGCGAACTCGAATACGACACGCTGATCATCGCGATCGGCAGCACCACGGCGTTCTTCGGTGTGAAGGGCGCGCCGGAGTTCTCCCTGGCGCTCGATACGGTCAGTCAGGCGGAGCGCTTCCGCAAGCGGCTGATAGCGGCCTGCATGCGCGCGGAGCATCAGGTGCATGAGCCGGTCGAATCGGGGCCGGGTACGTCGGTTTCTGCCGAGCCGCGCATTCAGGTGGCGATCGTCGGTGGCGGTGCGACAGGCGTCGAACTCTCGGCGGAGTTGCGCAATACGGCGCAGGTGTTGTCCGCGTATGGCTTGCATAAGCTCGATCCGCGGCATGACGTCGGCATCGTGCTGATCGAGGCGGGGCCGCGCATTTTGCCGGCCTTGCAGGAGCGTGTGTCGACGGCCACCGCCGAACTGCTCACCAAGCTCGGCGTGAAGCTGATGACCGGCGAGACCGTGGCCGAGGTCGCGCCCGGCATGATTCGCACGGCCAGCGGTAAAACCGTGCGCGCCGATCTGACGGTGTGGGCGGCGGGCATCAAGGCGCCCGCCATCCTGAGTGAGCTCGACGGCCTGCCGGTCAATCGTCTGGGGCAGCTCATCGTGCGCCGCACGCTGCAGACCGAAATCGACGACAACGTCTTCGCGCTCGGTGATTGCGCGGCTTGTCCATGGCCGGGCAACGAACGCAACGTACCGCCGCGTGCGCAAGCGGCTCACCAGCAGGCAAGCTTTCTGATGAAGGCGCTTGCCGCGAGGCTCGACAACAAGCCGCTGCCCGAATTTACCTACCGCGACTTCGGCTCGCTGGTGTCGCTCGGGCACTTCAGCGCGGTCGGCAACCTGATGGGCGGCGTGATCGGCGGCAATATGCTGATCGAGGGGCTGTTCGCGCGCTTCATGTACATGTCGCTGTACCGGCTGCATATCGCCGCGCTGCACGGCTACGCGCGAATGGTGCTCGACACCTTCGCGCACTGGTTGCGGCGCACCACGCTGCCGCGTGTCAAGCTGCACTGACGGTCAACTGACGGTCAACTGCTCGAAAAGGTTGCATCTGCAACAGGATGCCGGTGAAGCGTATCCTGTTGCCTCCAACCTGCATTCGAGGAGTGCCGCATGCTGAAACCTGACATCGACAGCCTGGTCCCGCACGTTCCTTTCAATCGACGCACGTTCATCAAAGCCGCGCTCGGCACTGGTTTTGCGGCGGCTGTGCTGCCGGTGTCGGCGCAAACCATTCATACCGATAGCGACGGCCTCGAAGCCGGTGAGATCGCCGTGCATTCGGGCGACACGCTCGTGCCGGCGTATCGCGCGCAGCCGAAGGGCAAGACGCATCTGCCCGTGATCATCGTGATCCATGAGGCGTTCGGCGTGCACGAGCATATTGCCGATGTGTGTCGGCGCTTTGCCAAGCTCGGTTATCTGGCGATCGCGCCGGATCTGTTCGTCCGCGAGGGCGATCCGGCGGTGCTGCCGACCATTCAGCAGATCGACGACCGGATTCTTGGCAAGGTGCCGGACGAGCAGGCGCTGGGCGATCTCGACGCCACCGTTGCGTGGGCGGGCGCGCACGGTGGCGATCTGAACCGGCTGGGCGTGAATGGTTTCTGCTGGGGAGGACGCATCGCGTGGTTGTATGCCGAGCACAATCCCCGGTTGAAGGCGGCGGCGGCATGGTACGGCCGGATCGGTGGCGATCACAGTGCGACGACGCCGGCGAACCCGCTCGATCGCGCGGCTGATCTGCATGCGCCGGTGCTAGGGCTGTATGGCTTGCAGGATCAGAGCATTCCCCAAGCCTCGCTCGAGCAGATGAAGCAGGCTATCGCGCAGGGTCCGCAGGCAGGGCGTGGATCGCAATTCGTCGTATATGACGACGCGGGCCACGCGTTTTTCGCGGACTACCGGCCGAGCTACAAGAAGGCCGACGCCGAAGATGGCTGGCGCCGTGTGCTGGTGTGGTTCAAGCAGCATGGGGTGGCTTGAGTCACTCCGTTGCCGGGCCGAGCGTGTCCGATCTTCGTTGACGAACTATAGTGTGCCGGCGCGCTCGGTTGCGTGAATGCTGAAAGGCCGTGGCTGCTCTTCAGCGGCCACGGCCTTTTCGCTAATCAGCCCGCTCGACGTATCGGCTTAAGGATTCGGCCCCGTCGCAACCGGCCGCTTCGGATCAGAACTCCATTCGCTCCACGAACCCGCATAGAGCGCCGCGCCATGCATGCCGGCAATTTCCATTGCCAGCGCGTTCACGCATGCCGTCACGCCCGAACCGCATTGCAGCACAACGTGTTCCGGCGACGTGTCGCCCAGCAACGCATGGAATTCCTCGCGCAGCGTGTGTGCGGGCTTGTAGCGGCCGTCGGCCGTGAGGTTGTCCTTGAAGAATCGATTGAGCGCGCCAGGAATATGGCCGCCGACGCGATCCAGCGTTTCGTTCTCGCCGCGATAGCGATCGTTGGCGCGCGCGTCGACCACGACGTGCTCTTTCGTGCCGAGATTGCGCTCGACGCTCTGCGCGTCGACCGTAACGGACAGCGGCGCGCCGGCATTGAAGTCGCCGGTATTCTGGGCCGGGACGTCTTGCGTCAGCGGGTGGCCGGCGGCCTGCCAGGCTTGCAAGCCACCGTCGAGCAGCGCAACCGCGTCATGGCCGAGCCAGCGCAGCAGCCACCATGCGCGCGCGGCGTACATGCCGCCCTGCGCGTCATAAGCGACCACCTGTTGACCCTGTTTGAGCCCCCGCGACTCCAGCGTCTCCACCAGCCGCGCACGATCCGGCAGCGGATGGCGGCCATTGTGGCCGGTCTTCGGCCCTGACAGGTCGCGATCGAGGTTCAGATAGTGCGCGCCCGGCAAGTGCCCGGCCAGATAGGCTTTTTCGCCCGCCTCGGTGTCGGCCAGATCGAAACGGCAATCGATGACGAACACGCTGCCCGGCGCGGCGGCCAGCCGCTCCGCGAGGTTGGTCGCGGAGATGAGTGTGGTGTAGTGAGTGTGCGGCATAACGTCTCCTCGATACGAGCGATTGCGGCTCCGGCCCGGCGGCTTGGCGCGGCGAGCGGATGGCCCGGCGATGTTGTTAGTCTAAACAAAAAAAGACGGGCCGCAGCCCGTCTTTCCATGCTTTGAGGCGACTCGTGCACAACTCGTGCAGGGATCGGCTCAACGCCGATGCATGGGAGCATGAACGAAGCACGCGCGGCCCGCGCGGATCAGATCGCGCCGAGTTCGCGCCGCAGGAACTCGTGGAAGTGCTGCATGCCGTCTTCCATCGGGCTTTGATACGGGCCGACCTGAGATTCGCCGCGTTCCATCAGCGCGCGACGGCCTGCGTCCATGCGCTCGGCGATCTCGTCGTCTTCGCGGGCCGTTTCCATGTAGGCGGCGCGCTCGGCTTCGACGAACTCGCGTTCGAACAGCGCGATTTCCTCAGGGTAATAAAACTCCACCACATTGGTGGTTTTCTGCGGGCCGCGCGGAATCAACCACGACACGACCAGCACGTGCGGATACCACTCGATCATGATGCCGGGGTAGTACACCATCCAGATCGCGCCGAACTCGGGCGGATTGCCTTCGCGAAAGCGCAGCACTTCGTCATGCCATTTGCGGTACGTCGGACTGCCCGGCTGCTCCAGATCCTTGTGCACGCCGACCGTCTGCACGCTGTACCACTCGCCGAATTCCCACGTCAGATCGTCGCAATTGACGAAGCTGCCAAGGCCGGGATGGAACGGCGCGACATGGTAGTCCTCCAGATAGACCTCGATAAAGGTCTTCCAGTTGTAGTTGCACTCGTGCACCTCGACGTGATCGAACATGAAGCCCGAAAAATCGAAGTGTTGTTTGGTGCCCAGCTTTGCCAGATCGCGCGCAACCTCGCGCCCCCGCGCTTCGAACAGCAGGCCTTGCCAGTTCTGCAGCGGCGTGGCGCCGAGATTCAGGCAGGGGTTATCAGCAAAATGGGGTGCACCGAGGAGCTGGCCGTTCAGGTTGTACGTCCAGCGATGCAGGGGGCAGACGATGTTCTCCGTCTGGCCGCGGCCGTTGAGCATGATGGCTTGCCGGTGGCGGCACACGTTCGACAGCAGTTCGGCTTGCGACTGCTGGTTACGGACGAGCACGCGCCCTTCGCTCTCGCTCGGCAACGCAAAATAATTTCCCGCTTCGGGCACCATGAGATCGTGGCCGATGTAGCGAGGACCTTTCTTGAAAAGGGTGTCGATTTCGCGCGTTAAAAGCGCTTCGTCAAAGTAAGCCGTGACTGGCAGCTGGCTGTGGACAGACCGCAACTGCAATGCATTGCTCAGATTGGACATTCCCACTCCCGTGAAGACGTGAAAGCAGTGAACAACCCAACCATCGATGGATTCGATTTAGGGAGCCCGCGATTATACCCGTTTCCCCTTCCATGGGGCGCTTAAGTGCCTGATTTGGGTCAAAAATGTCAAGGAAGTTCACGCTTTTCGCCGCAGACCGATCGATTTTTTTCTGCGAGACTGCTAGTGCAGGGCGGAGGGCAAAGGTAGGTGTAGGGCGGTGGGCGGATCGGAAATGTCTCTTTTGCCGTAGAATGTCCGACTTGTTTTAATTTTGCGACTATTTATGGCGAAGACCGCGTCGAAAGATACTGCTGCCGCGCCTGCTGAGGGCGTCGATACCACGCCGTTGCCCGAGAACTACGAGGCCGCCCAGGCGGAGCTGGAAGGGCTGGTCGCGCGCATGGAAAGCGGCAATCTCAGCCTCGAGGAGTCGCTCGGCGCCTACCGGCGCGGTGCGGCACTCGTGGCGTTTTGCCAGCAGCAGCTCGAAAAGGTCGAGCAGCAGGTGCGCGTGCTCGACGGCGAGACGCTCAAGCCGCTGCCTATGAATAGCGCAGGCACAGCCGCTACGGAAAGCGGGGACGACCTATGACATTCGAACAATGGACACGCTCGGTGCTCGAGCGCGTCGAAGCGGCACTGGAACACTATCTGCCCACGGAAGCAACCGAGCCGGCCAAACTGCATGAGGCCATGCGTTACGCGGTGCTAGGCGGCGGCAAGCGGGTGCGCCCGCTGCTGTGCCACGCGGCGGGCGAGCTGACCGGCGCGCGCGCCGAGTGCCTCGATGCGGCGGCGGCGGCGCTGGAAATGATCCACGTGTACTCGCTCGTGCACGACGACATGCCGTGCATGGACGACGACGCGTTGCGTCGCGGCAAACCCACGGTACACGTCAAATATGACGAAGCTACGGCATTGCTGGTGGGCGACGCGCTGCAATCGCAGGCGTTCGTCGCGCTGACCGCAGATGTGATGGCGCCGGCGCAACAGGCATCGCTCGTGCGCGAACTGGCCTTGGCGAGCGGCTCGATCGGCATGTGCGGCGGTCAGGCCATCGACCTGGCGAGCGTCGGCCATACGCTGACGCGCACGCAGCTGGAAACCATGCACCGGATGAAAACCGGCGCCTTGCTGCGTGCCGCGGTACGCATGGGCGCGCTGGCGGGCGAAACGCCGGGTGCGGACGCCATGCGTTCGCTCGACGTGTATTCGGCCGCTGTCGGCCTCGCGTTTCAGGTCGTCGACGATATTCTCGACGTCACGACCGATTCCGCGACGCTCGGCAAGACGGCAGGTAAAGACGCAAAGGACGGCAAGCCGACCTACGTGTCGATTATTGGGCTAGATGCGTCGCGGGCGCTCGCAGCGCAACTGCGCAGCGACGCCCACGCTGCGATCGCGCCGTTCGGTGCGCGCGCGCAGCGTCTTGCCGAATTGGCTGACCTGGTGGTGAACCGGGTTAGCTAAACGCGAAAGCCCGCCGCCTTGCATCCATGATTCGAGGTGCATGTATGAAGTGCGGGCGCGTAAGTTTTCCTACAATGGAACGACGATGTACGACTTGCTGAAAACCATCGACGACCCGGCAGCCTTGCGCCGCCTTGATCGCCGCCAATTGCAACCGCTTGCCGACGAGTTGCGTGCCTTCGTGCTCGACAGCGTATCGCAGACGGGCGGCCATCTTTCGTCCAACCTCGGCACGGTCGAGTTGACCATTGCTTTGCACTATGTGTTTGACACGCCGCGCGACCGGATCGTATGGGACGTGGGCCATCAAACCTACCCGCACAAGATCCTGACGGGCCGCCGCGACCAGATGCATACACTGCGTCAGCTTGGCGGCATCTCGGGCTTCCCGAAGCGCGACGAGTCGGAATACGACACCTTCGGCACCGCGCATTCCAGCACCTCGATCTCGGCCGCGCTCGGCATGGCGGTCGCCAGCAAGCTGCAAGGCGAGAACCGCACGGGCATCGCCGTGATCGGCGACGGCGCAATGACGGCCGGCATGGCTTTTGAGGCGATGAACAACGCCGGCGTCGAAGACGACGTGCCGCTGCTGGTCATCCTGAACGACAACGACATGTCGATTTCGCCGCCGGTCGGCGCGCTGAATCGTCACCTGGCGCGCCTGATGTCGGGCCGCTTCTACGCTGCCGCGCGTGCGGGCGTCGAGCGCGTGTTGCGCGTTGCACCGCCTATGCTCGATCTGGCGCGCAAGCTCGAAGAGCACGCCAAGGGCATGATCGTGCCGGCCACGCTGTTCGAAGAGTTCGGTTTCAACTACATCGGCCCGATCGACGGTCACGACCTGGATTCGCTGATTCCGACACTGCAGAACATCAAGGAACTGCGTGGTCCGCAATTCCTGCACGTCGTGACGAAGAAGGGCCAGGGCTACAAGCTGGCCGAAGCCGATCCGGTGCTGTACCACGGCCCGGGCAAGTTCAATCCCGCTGAAGGCATCAAACCCGCCGCCACGCCGTCGAAGAAAACCTACACGCAAGTGTTCGGTGAATGGTTGTGTGACGCGGCCGAGCTGGATGCGCGCGTGATCGGCATCACGCCGGCCATGCGTGAAGGCTCGGGCATGGTCGAGTTCGAGAAGCGCTTCCCGGACCGCTACTTCGACGTCGGCATTGCCGAACAGCACGCGGTGACGTTTGCCGGCGGTCTGGCTGCGGACGGCATGAAGCCGGTGGTCGCGATCTACTCCACCTTCCTGCAACGCGCTTACGACCAGCTGATCCACGACGTCGCGCTGCAAAACCTGCCGGTGGTGTTCGCGATCGACCGCGCGGGTCTGGTCGGCGCGGACGGCGCCACGCACGCGGGCGCCTACGATCTGGCGTTCCTGCGCTGCATCCCGAACATGACGGTGATGGCGGCGTCGGACGAAAACGAATGCCGTCAGATGCTGTACACCGCATTGCAGCAACCGAACCCGACGGCGGTGCGCTATCCGCGCGGCGCCGGCACCGGTGTGGCAACAGTCAAGCAAATGACGGCGCTGCCGCTCGGTAAGGGTGAGGTTCGTCGCGAGACGTCGCAACCGGCCGGCAAGCGGATCGCGATCCTGGCGTTCGGCACAATGGTCGCGCCGTCGCTGGCGGCTGCTGAGCAACTGGACGCCACGGTGGCGAACATGCGCTTCGTGAAGCCTTTGGACGCCGAACTGGTTCGCCAACTGGCCGAAACGCACGACGCCATCGTCACGGTCGAAGAAGGTTGCGTGATGGGCGGTGCGGGTTCGGCTTGCGTCGAAGCCCTGCTTGAGAGTGGGGTGATGCGGCCCGTTCTGCAATTGGGCCTTCCGGATCGCTTCATCGATCATGGGGATCCGGGCAAGCTGCTCGCGGCCTGTGGTCTGGACGCAGCGGGCATCGCCAAGTCGATTCGTGAGCGCTTTCTTTCCAGCGGCGCGGTCGCCGGTCAATCCTCGGTGAAGCGCGTCGCGTAGTTGAGTCGCACGAGTCGCGTGGTTGCGTTACTTGACTCCGCGCCGACTGGCTGAGTCGTTCAGCTGCTCCACTTGCGCTTTGCCGCGGTGATCGCGGCCATAGCAATTTCCAACTTGAATCGATGGACCTTCGGGTCCATCATCCAGCGCCGGCAGGGGCCGGCGTTTGCCGTTGCGCAGCCGGATCCGCGCGGTCGCCGAGAACCCCAAAACCTGTTGCTTCGCGACGGCCCCGGACGGGGCAATTCCCCAAGGGGACTTCCTGCGGGGCGCGGGATTTCCTTCGGGGTGGGGACTTCCCGCGAAGCGGAAAAACCTGGGGCCGCCCGGCGGTTTCCTGAAAGGACAAGAATATGAACCAGATGAACCCCGCCTTTGTGATGCCCGACGTGCAGAGCACGCTCGATACGCGTCAGATCCCGATTCAACGCGTCGGCGTCAAGGCAGTGCGCCATCCGCTGACAGTGCGCACGCAAGGCGGCGAAGTGCAGCCCACGGTCGGCACATGGAATCTCGACGTGCATCTGCCGGCCGATCAGAAGGGCACGCATATGTCGCGCTTCGTCGCGTTGCTTGAAGAGAACAAGGCGCCGCTCGAGGCGGCCACGTTCCGCACCATGCTCGCCGCAATGCTCGAAAAGCTCGAGGCCGAGGCGGGTCGCATCGAGGTATCGTTCCCGTACTTCGTGAACAAGACCGCGCCGGTGTCGGGCGTGCAAAGTCTGCTCGACTACGAAGTGACGTTGACGGGCGAGACTCGCAACGGCACGACGCGCCTGTTCCTGAAGGTACTGGTGCCGGTCACGAGCCTATGCCCGTGCTCGAAGAAGATTTCGCAGTACGGCGCGCACAACCAGCGTTCGCACGTCACGATCAACGCCGAACTGGCGGGCGACGTGGCAGTGGAAGAACTGGTTCGCATCGCTGAAGAAGAGGCCTCGTGCGAGCTTTGGGGCTTGCTCAAGCGTCCGGACGAGAAGTTCGTCACCGAACGTGCTTACGAGAATCCGAAGTTCGTCGAAGACCTGGTGCGCGATGTCGCACAGCGTCTGAACGCGGACGAGCGCATCGTCGCTTACGTGCTCGAAGCTGAGAACTTCGAATCGATTCACAATCACAGCGCGTACGCAGTGATCGAGCGGAATAAGCGGGCGGCCTGAATTGCGCGTTTTGTTGCCTGAATGAGAAAGCCGCTCTTTCGAGCGGCTTTTTTTACACCTCACGCCGCTGAAGTTCAGCGTGCGAGCGAAGTCAGATCCCAGCGCGGCTTCACCGTGAACGCATAATCTTTGGCCGATTGATCGGGCCAGCGTTGCAGCCGCAATGCGCCGGCCAGTGCAATCATCGCGCCGTTGTCCGTACACAGCGACAAGTCCGGGTAATGCACGAAGAAATTGCGTTTCTTCGCGGCAGCTGAAAGCGCCTCGCGCAGTTGCCGGTTCGCGCCGACACCGCCCGCGACGACCAGCCGGTTGAGCTTGGTCCGTTTGAGCGCAGCCAGCGATTTTGCCGCCAGGACCTCCACGGCAGCATCCACGAATCCGCGTGCGAGATCGGCTTTTGCCTGCTCGCAGATATTCGCGCCGCCGAGCTTCCTGGCATGCGTGAGGACCGCGGTCTTCAGGCCGCTGAAGCTGAAATCGAGGTCGCCGGAATGCAGCATCGGACGCGGCAGAACCACCGCGCCGGGCGTGCCGAATTCAGCCATCCGCGATACTTCCGGGCCGCCGGGATAGCCGAGGCCCAGCAGTTTGGCGGTTTTGTCGAAGGCTTCGCCGGCGGCGTCGTCCAGTGTTTCGCCGAGCGTCTCGTAGACGCCCACGTCCGTCACGCGCATCAACTGCGTATGGCCGCCCGACACCAGCAGCGCCACGAACGGAAACGGCGGCGGCTCGTCCACCAGCAGCGGCGACAGCAAGTGCCCTTCGAGATGGTGAATGCCGATGGTCGGCTTGTCCCACGCCATAGCCAGCGAATTGGCGACGCTCGCGCCGACCAGCAGCGCGCCTGCGAGGCCGGGGCCTTGCGTATAGGCGATGGCGTCGATATCGCCGCGCAGCGTGCCGGCGCGCTCCATCACCTCTTCGAGCAGCGGCAGCGCCCGGCGGATGTGATCGCGCGACGCCAGTTCCGGCACCACGCCGCCATACTCCCGGTGCATCGCAATTTGCGAATGCAGCGCGTGCGCGAGCAGGCCGCGCTCTGTGTCGTAGAGCGCGAGACCGGTTTCGTCGCAGGAGCTTTCGATGCCGAGAACGAGCATGATGGGTCGCTTGAGCAGGCGCGCGAGTGAAGACCAAGGCGCCCAAAAAGTGAAAAGGCAAGCCTGAAAGTATAGCAGCGCGGGCAGGGGGCCGCAGACGCACGGGTACAATGCGGCCCCATGGAATCCTTCGATATCGCAGTGATCGGCGCAGGCGCGGCCGGCATGATGTGCGCGGCCGTGGCCGGGCAACTCGGCCGTCGCGTGGTGCTGATCGACCACTCGCAGCGCCTCGCGGAGAAAATCCGCATTTCCGGCGGCGGCCGGTGCAACTTCACGAATCTGTATGCCGGACCGGCCAATTATCTGTCGGCCAACCCCCACTTTTGCCGCTCGGCGCTGGCGCGCTATACGCCACGTGATTTTATGGCGCTGCTCAAGCGCCATCACGTGACGTGGCACGAGAAGCACAAGGGGCAGTTGTTTTGCGACCAATCGAGCGATGCGGTCATCAACGTGCTGAAGAGTGAGTGCGACGCGGGCCGCATTGCGTGGCGCACGCCGCTGGCGGTCGAGCAGGTGCGGCATGACGCTGAAGGACGATTCACACTGGGCACCCACTCGGGCCCGATCACGGCCCGCGCGCTCGTGGTGGCGACCGGCGGCCTGTCGATTCCCAAGATTGGCGCTACTGACTTCGCCTACCGCCTCGCCAAGCAATTCGGCCACAAGCTGATCGACACGCGCCCCGCGCTGGTTCCGCTGACCTTCGCCCCGGCTGACTGGGATCCGTTCGCGGCGCTCTCCGGCGTGTCGCTGGAAGTGCAACTGGCGACCGGCAATAAAAAGACCGGCGCCGAATTTAACGAAGACCTGCTGCTCACCCATCGCGGCCTGTCGGGCCCCGGCGTTCTGCAGATTTCGAGCTACTGGCAACCGGGCGAGCCGATTCACATCAACTTGCTGCCTGAGCAGGACGCTACGACGGCCTTGCTGGAGGCCAAAAGCGGCACCAGGCGTCAGATCGCCAATCTGCTTTCGGAATGGGTGCCGCAACGGCTCGCCCATGTCTGGCTGCAAACCCATCAGGTTCCTGCCGAGGCCCGCGTCGCCGATTTGCCCGACAAAACGCTGCGCCGCGTCGGTGAGGCTTTGTCGCGCTGGACGCTCACCCCGAACGGCACTGAAGGCTACCGCAAGGCCGAAGTCACGCGCGGTGGTATCGACACACGCGAGCTCTCATCGGCGACGATGATGAGCGCCCGCACGCCGGGTTTGTACTTTATCGGCGAAGCGGTCGACGTGACCGGCTGGCTCGGTGGCTACAATTTTCAATGGGCATGGGCCTCCGGCGTGGCGGCCGGCCAGGCGGCCGCGGAGTACGTTTTAGGGGCTTGACGGCGCGTTAGCTTTGTGAGAAAGCTCTGCTATACTCCTGAACCTTTACAAAGGTCCGTTATTGAAAAATGACGATCATCCGCGTAAAAGACAACGAGCCGTTTGAAGTCGCCATGCGCCGCTTCAAGCGCACGATGGAGAAGAACGGGTTGCTGACGGAACTTCGCGCTCGAGAGTTTTACGAAAAGCCTACGGCCGAGCGCAAGCGCAAGAAGGCGGCTGCGGTAAAGCGTCATTTCAAGCGTCTGCGTGGCCAGATGCTGCCAAAGAAGTTCTACTGATTCTGGCGTTGCCGCGGTTTCCGTCAAACGGAGCGGCGACATCCAACCGGTGAGGGCACAGCAGGTGCCGTCACGGAAAATACGGCCCTTCGGGCCAGCCGGCAGGGTCGCATCTAGTACGCAAAATTGCGCCAACCCGCTTGAGGAAGCAGTCCCAAGCGGGCGTTTGTGTTGGATGCCGCGCGCGAACCTGGCGTATTGGGTCGGCAGGTTGGTCGCATGTTGGTCGATTAGCGGCCGGTTTTTAAATTTCAACGTATTCAGGTGAGTGATGAGTCTCAGGGACCAGATCAACGACGATATGAAAGCAGCCATGCGCGCGCGCGATACCGAGCGGCTCGGTACGATCCGCCTGCTGCTGGCCGCGGTCAAGCAACGCGAAGTCGACGAACGCGTCACCCTTGACGACACGGCGATCACCGCCGTCATCGACAAGATGATCAAGCAGCGTAAAGACTCGATCAGCCAGTTTGAAGGCGCTGGCCGCACGGATCTCGCCGACAAGGAAAAGGCTGAACTGGCCATCCTATCCGCCTATATGCCGGCGCAGATGTCCGAAGCCGAGATCGTTGCGGAAGTGCAGGCCGCGGTCGCGCAGACTGGCGCCGCCGGCCCGCAGGATATGGGCAAGGTCATGGGCGTCCTCAAGCCGAAACTGGCCGGCCGTGCCGACATGACCGCCGTTTCGGCGCAAGTCAAAGCCGCGCTCGCGAAGTAATTCCTGGATTTCCGGTCTGCGCGCGCTGTTGATCGACGGCGCGCTCAGCCTTGAGCTTTTTAGGTAGCGTCATTCACTGTGATTCCACCGTCATTCCTGCAGGACCTGCTCAACCGCGTCGATATCGTCGACGTGGTCGGCCGGTATGTGCAGCTGAAAAAGGGCGGCGCGAACTTCATGGGGCTGTGCCCGTTTCACAACGAGAAAAGTCCTTCGTTTACGGTTAGTCCGACTAAGCAGTTCTATCACTGCTTCGGCTGCGGTGCGCATGGTACGGCCATTGGCTTTCTGATGGAGCATGTCGGCTCCACGTTCCCGGAGGCGGTCAACGAACTCGCGCAATCGGTCGGGTTGACTGTGCCGAACGAGCCTTCGCCAGGGTATGGCGGCGGTTCTGGCGGGTATTCGCCGGCGGCCTCCAAGGCGGTGACCACGGCGCTGTCCGATGTCATGCAGACCGCGTGCGACTTTTACCGCAAGCAGCTGCGCGGCGCGCCGGTCGCGATCCAGTATCTGAAGAAACGCGGCCTGACCGGCGAGATCGCCGCCCGCTTCGGCCTCGGCTACGCACCGGATGGCTGGCAGAACCTCGAGCCCGCGTTCCCCAACTATCGGGACGACGCGCTGGTCGAATCGGGTCTCGTGATCGTCAGCGAAAAGTCGGATGCGCAAGGTCAGAATCGCCGGTACGACCGCTTTCGCGAGCGGATCATGTTCCCGATCCGCAATGTCAAAGGCCAGGTGATCGGTTTCGGCGGCCGCGTCCTGGACGGCGGCGAGCCCAAATATTTGAATTCGCCCGAAACGCCGCTATTTAACAAAGGCAGCGAGCTATATGGGCTGTTCGAGGCCCGTCTGGCGATTCGCGAACAGCATTATGTGCTGGTGGTCGAAGGCTATATGGACGTGGTCGCGCTGGCCCAATTGGGGTTCCAGAACGCGGTGGCCACGCTCGGCACGGCCTGCACGCCGATTCATGTGCAGAAACTGATGCGTCAGACCGATACGGTCATCTTCAGTTTCGATGGCGATTCGGCCGGGCGCCGCGCCGCGCGCCGTGCGCTGGATGCCTGTTTGCCGCATGCGGCGGACAACCGCACCATCCGCTTCCTCTTTTTGCCGTCCGAGCACGATCCGGACAGCTATGTGCGCGAATTCGGCACGGAGGCGTTCGCCGAACAGGTCGAGCGCGCCATGCCGCTGTCGCAGTTCATGCTGAACGAGGTGCTGGCCGGCAAGGAGCTGGACCAGCCCGAAGGCCGGGCCCGCGCGCTGTTCGATGCGAAGCCCCTGCTGCAGCAACTGCCCGCGAATGCGTTGCGCGCGCAGATCATGCATATGTTCGCCGACCGGCTCGACGTGCCGTTCGACGAAGTCGCCGCTTTATGCGAAGTCGACGCCCGGATTGCGGCGGCTGCGCGTTCCGCGCCGGCCCGCAAAGACCGGCGCAGCGTGACCGGGATCGAAGAGAAGACGCTGCGCAATCTGGTGATGTATCCGCGAACGGTGGCGGTTCTCGACGAGGAGGCCGAACAGGCGCTTCTGAGCGTCACGCGGCATGGCGAATTGTTCGAGGAAGTGACGACGCATGCACGCGCACTGGGCGATTCGGCGGAGTTTCAGTTGCTGTCCGACCTATTGAGAAACGGCGCAAATGCCCCAACTTTCGAGGAAATCTTTCGCAAAATTCTAGACTATGATGAAAACGTCCGGGATTTACTACTGAAGGACCCGGAGGATGCGACCGTTATCGAGGAGCGGCGCGAGCAGGAACGGATCGTCGGAGAGGAGCTGAAAGCCGCGATTCTGAAGATGCGGTACGACGCTTACTGCGATCGTCTCGAGCAGCTTTCGCGGCAATCCCGGCACACGCCGGAGGAGTTCACGGAGTTGACGAGCCTGAATCAGAAGCGGGCTGAAATGAAGCGCCAGCTCGGGCTGTAAGCGAGGTGGCGGAAGCCGAAGTGCTAGAATAAAAGGTTTGTAGCGGTTTGTTTTTTCAATGGTTTTCCTGGCAAAGGCGAAAAGGCGATTGCGATGGCAAAGACACCAGGCGGAAAAAAAGCAACAGGCACGGGTTCGCACGAACCGACCCGAAAGGTCACCGAGGCCAAGTTAGCTGCTTCCCCCAGGAAAGCGTCTGCCGCGAGCGTCACACCTGCTGCCGGGAAGAAACCCTCGACCACTTCCGCTGCGCGAGCGGAGCCGGTCAGGGCGGCGAAAGCTGTACCACCACCGGCCATAACAAGGCCAGGTGTCAGAAGCGCAAGGGAAGCGCCTGCCGCGCAGGACGATGCGGCAGAGCGTGAGACTCCAGTATCCACGGTTCAACCGGCTGTTGTCCAACAGCCGCGAGTCGAGACTACAGCCGGTACGACGAACTCCATGACGAAAAAGCTGAACGAAACACCCGTCGATGACGACGCAACCCAAACCGAAGAAACCCCTGCTGCCGTTCCGGGCAAGGTGGAGAAGGTCAAGGCTCGCGATCGTCGTGCTAAGGAAAAAGCGCTGTTGAAAGACGCGTTTGCGTCGTCGCAGCCGGGCACGGTCGAGGAACTCGAAGAGCGCCGCTCCAAACTGCGGGCGCTGATCAAGCTCGGCAAGGAGCGCGGCTTCCTCACGTACGCGGAAATCAACGACCACCTCCCGGACAACTTCACCGAGACCGAGGCGATCGAAGGCATTATCAGCACGTTCAATGACATGGGCGTGGCTGTGTACGAGCAGGCGCCGGACGCTGAAACGCTGCTGTTGAACGACAACGCGCCCGCTGCTTCGTCGGACGACGAAGTGGAAGAGGAAGCGGAAGTCGCGCTCTCCACCGTCGACTCCGAATTTGGCCGCACCACTGATCCTGTCCGCATGTACATGCGCGAAATGGGCACGGTCGAGCTGCTCACGCGTGAAGGCGAAATCGAGATCGCCAAGCGCATCGAAGGCGGCCTCCAGGCGATGATGCTGGCGATCAGCGCGTCGCCGACGACGATCGCCGAGATCCTGGTTTACGCCGACCGCATCGCGGCGAGCGAAATGACCATCTCCGAGGTGGTCGATGGCTTCGTCTCCGA
>NZ_JAXDPY010000705.1:0-26758 GCF_034668105.1 Paraburkholderia sp.
AAAGTGGCCTCCACCGCGGTCGTCGCGCAGATGCTCGGCCTCACGCACGAGGAGGTGATCAACGCCGTCTCGCTCGCGTGGGTGGACGGCCAGTCGCTGCGCACCTACCGCCACTCGCCCAACACCGGCTCGCGCAAATCGTGGGCGGCCGGCGACGCCACCGCGCGCGCCGTGCGCCTGGCGCTGATCGCGAAGACCGGCGAGATGGGCTACCCGTCGGCGCTGACGGCGCGGACCTGGGGCTTCTACGACGTGCTGTTCAAGGGCCGCGAATTCACGTTCCAGCGCCCGTACGGCTCGTACGTGATGGAAAACGTGCTGTTCAAGATCTCGTTTCCGGCTGAATTCCACGCGCAAACGGCCGTGGAAGCGGCGATGACGCTGCACGCGCAACTTGAAAGCGCAGGCAAGCGCGTCGAAGACATCAGGAAGATCGCGATCCGCACCCATGAAGCCGCAATCCGCATCATCGACAAGAAAGGCCCCCTGAACAATCCGGCCGACCGTGATCACTGTATCCAGTACATGATTGCCGTGCCTCTGATCCACGGCCGCCTGACGGCCGCGGACTATGAAGATTCGATTGCGCAGGACGCGCGTATCGATGTGTTGCGCGCGAAGATGGAATGCGTCGAAGACGCGCAGTTCACGAAGGATTACCACGATCCGGAGAAGCGTTCGATCGCCAATGCACTGACGATCGAATTCAACGACGGGTCGACATTCGAAGAAGTCGTAGTCGAATACCCGATCGGTCATAAGCGTCGTCGCGAAGAGGGAATTCCGTTGCTGGTCGAGAAGTTCAAGACCAACCTCGCGCGCCGCTTTCCGGTCAGGCAACAACTGGCGATTCTCGACGTGTCGCTGGATCAGGCAAGGCTCGAAGCCATGCCGGTCAATGAATACGTCGATTTGTACGTCATCTAGTTAAGTACAGTAGTTCCGCGATCAAACCAAGGAAAACACCATGGCCCACAACCTCCACAAAACGCTCAAGGAATTCGACAGCGGTTCCGGCAAAGGCAAGTTCTACTCCCTGCCGCAACTCGGCAAGGCACTGAACATCAAGATCGACCGCCTGCCGGTTTCGATCCGTATCGTGCTGGAATCGGTGCTGCGTAACTACGACGGCAAGAAGATCGCCGAAGAACACATCACGCAACTCGCGAACTGGAAGCCGACCGCAGCGCGCGTCGACGAAATCCCGTTCGTGGTGTCGCGCGTCGTGCTGCAAGACTTTACCGGCGTGCCGCTGCTCGCCGACATCGCCGCAATGCGCGGTGTCGCGAAACACATGGGCAAGGATCCGAAGTCGATCGAACCGCTGGTCCCGGTCGATCTCGTGGTTGATCACTCGGTGCAGATCGATCACTTCCGCGAAAAGAACGCGCTCGACCTGAACATGAAACTGGAATTCCAGCGCAACAACGAGCGCTATCAGTTCATGAAGTGGGGCATGCAGGCATTCGACACGTTCAAGGTCGTGCCGCCGGGCGTCGGTATCGTTCACCAGGTCAACCTGGAATATCTCGCACGCGGCGTGCACAAGAAGGCCGAGGGCGCGGACACCGTGTACTACCCGGATTCGCTGGTCGGCACCGACAGCCACACCACGATGATCAACGGCATCGGCGTGGTGGGCTGGGGCGTGGGCGGTATCGAAGCGGAAGCCGGCATGCTCGGCCAGCCGGTGTACTTCCTGACGCCGGACGTGGTGGGCGTTGAACTGAAGGGCAAGCTACGCGAAGGCCTGACGGCGACCGACCTGGTCCTGACCGTGACGGAACTGCTGCGTAAGGAAAAGGTTGTCGGCAAGTTCGTCGAGTTCTTCGGCGAAGGCACGAAGTCGCTGTCGCTGCCGGATCGCGCAACGATCGGCAACATGGCGCCGGAATACGGCGCAACCATGGGCTTCTTCCCGGTCGACGAAAAAACCATCGACTACTTCAAGGGCACGGGCCGCACCGACGCAGAAATCTCCGCTTTCGAAAACTACTTCAAGGCGCAAGGTCTGTTCGGTATTCCGAAGGCTGGCCAGATCGACTACACCAAGGTCGTCACGCTGGATCTCGGCACGGTGACGCCGTCGCTGGCAGGTCCGAAGCGCCCGCAAGACCGTATCGAAATCGGTCATGTGAAGTCGACCTTCAGCGATCTGTTCTCGAAGCCGGTTGCAGAAAACGGCTTTGCGAAGAAGGCCGACGATCTCGACGCGCAATACACGACGAGCAACGGCGTCGACGTGAAGAACGGCGACATCCTGATCGCCGCGATCACGTCGTGCACGAACACGTCGAACCCGAGCGTGCTGCTGGCGGCTGGTCTGCTGGCGAAGAAGGCGGTCGAAGCCGGCCTGACGGTGGCTCCTCACATCAAGACCTCGCTGGCGCCGGGATCGCGCATCGTCACGGAATACCTGACGAAGACCGACTTGATGAAGTACCTCGACAAGCTCGGCTTCACGCTGGCCGCTTATGGTTGCACGACCTGTATCGGTAACGCGGGCGACCTGACGCCGGAACTGAACGAAGCGATCACGAAGAACGACATCGTCGCCGCAGCGGTTCTGTCCGGCAACCGTAACTTCGAAGCGCGTATTCACCCGAACATCCGCGCGAACTTCCTGGCCTCGCCGCCGCTGGTTGTGGCTTACGCGATCGCCGGCAACATCACGCGCGACCTGATGACCGAACCGGTCGGCAAGGGCAACGGCGGCAAGGACATCTACCTGGGCGACATTTGGCCGACCAGCGAAGAAGTCAACGAACTGCTCAAGTTCGCGCTGGACGCAGACGCGTTCCGCAAGAACTACTCGGCGCTGACCAAGAAGGGCGACCTGTGGAGCAAGATCGAAGGCGAAGAAGGTCAAGTCTATGACTGGCCGAAGTCGACCTACATCGCTGAGCCGCCGTTCTTCGGCAAGGACTTCTCGATGACGCCGGCGGACAGCATCCCCGCTGTCAAGAACGCACGCGCACTGGGCATCTTCGGTGACTCGGTCACGACCGACCACATCAGCCCGGCTGGCTCGATCAAGGAAGACTCGCCGGCAGGCAAGTGGCTGAAGGCAAACGGCGTGCAGAAGGCCGACTTCAACAGCTACGGCTCGCGCCGCGGCAACCACGATGTGATGATGCGCGGCACGTTCGCCAACGTCCGGATCAAGAACCTGATGATTCCGGCAAAGGCAGACGGCACGCGTGTGGAAGGCGGCCTGACGATTCATCAGCCGAGCGGCGAGCAAGAGTCGATCTATGACGCAGCGATGAAGTACATCGACGCGGGTACGCCGACTGTCGTGTTCGCGGGTGAAGAGTACGGTACGGGTTCGTCGCGTGACTGGGCGGCCAAGGGTACGCAACTGCTGGGCGTGAAGGCTGTGGTTGCGCGTAGCTTTGAGCGGATTCACCGTTCGAACCTGGTCGGCATGGGCGTGCTGCCGCTGCAATTCAAGGGCTCGGATAGCGTGCAATCGCTCGGTATTACTGGCGAAGAAACGTTTGACGTCGAAGGCCTCGGCAACGACTTCAAGCCGCAGCAGGAAGTGACGCTGGTGATTCGCGGTAAGGACGGTAAGGAGAAGCGCGTGCAGGTTCTGCTGCGTATCGACACGCCGATCGAAGTCGACTACTACAAGCACGGCGGGATTCTGCCGTTCGTGTTGCGTTCGCTGCTGGCTGCTTAAGTTATTCGCTTACGCATGCAGTGACTGCGAGCTGTTTTGCAGGGGCTGCGTCCTGTGGAGGACGCAGCCGATTTTTGAAGCCCGGCTTTGGCCGGGCTTTTTTTTATTTCTGCGGGGCGCCTGAGCCTGCCCGGAAGGCGTCGGGGTTGTCGGTAATCCGGCGTTGAGTCATGCGGGCGTTCCAGTCGCTGTCTCCCGATACTGGCACGGTGGCGCGCGTGGTGACATGTGCACGCTGTTGGGCGGCCCAGTTGAGCAAGGCGGCCTGGTCGATCGTGTCGGTTTTTTCGGCTGACGAACGGGCGGTCCATTCGGGCTGCTTCGACACGGACGGTAGCGCGGCCGGGCGAACCGCGCGGCTCAATGCGAGCCGCTGGTCGACATGTGCCTCGGTCATGCGCGCGACGGCGACTTTGCGATCTGCCTTCGCCGGACGGCTCAGCATGGCCTCGCGGGTAGATGCTTGCGTGGTTGGCTGCGGCGCGGCGTGCTGCGATAGCTGCGTGCGCGGGCTTCGACGGGCGCCCACGTGCGACGTGTCGTTGTTCTTGGTGTAGCTCTTCGGCGATGCTGTTGGTAGTGCATAGCTCGCGCCGGGACGCGCCGGCGCGACATCCGCCGCTGCATAGCTCGTGACCGAACTTGCCGGCGCCACGGCTGCCGCAACCGGTCTTGCCACTGAACGCGCGGGCGCTGCGGCAGTTGCCGCCGCATAGTTCGGTGCCGAGTTTGCGCGTGCGGTCGCTGCCACAGCGGAGCTCGGCGCAGATGCGGCCGATACCCTGCTCGCGTCCAAAGGCTGACTCTGCGCAACCGTCTGCGTGTCCTTACCTGCGGACCGAGTCAACTTGCCCTGTTCTTGCACATGATCGCCAGATGCGCTGTTGACCTCCGGCGCAGCCGGCCGCGTCACGGCCAGCGTTATCGCCTTCTCTGCGTCTCGCGTCGTACATGTTGCCAGTAACCAGGCCAGCGCAATGCTGCAACCCAGGAAGATCGTCGCCCCAATTAGGTAATCCGAGCGCGATGAACGCGGACGAGTCTTGCCCATCTCAAGGTAGCGCTTCGCTTCAGCCATCTCCACATCAAAACGATGGGGATCCGAGCGTTGCCGCGGTGCCTTGTAGAACAGAATGTGCTTCACGCCCGGAGGAAATGGGCTTTGGCGCGGCGGCTGCTCTTTGCGTTGCACCGCGGCCTGGATCGCCTGCTGCGCTTCGGTTTGGGCTGCCGGTTGGGGGGCGCGTTGCGCTGTATCTTGTGCTGCAGCCTGCGCCGCGCGTCGTCGCGAGCCGAAAGGCGGCGGCAGGCCATCAAATGGCCGCGGCTTCGGGAACGCCAGATCGCCTTCGATCAAGGCCTGCGGTCGGTTCATCGTATGGTGCTCCGGTGGGGGTCGACCGCCGTGTCAAATTGCGCGACCAAGGTCCTGGTGCGCTCCACGAGCGCGTCAATCGCAACCGTCTCGTATTCCTGCGGGGTGGTGCTCGCGCGCTGCAGCGCTTCCATCAGGCTACGCGCACCGACGAGACCTACGGCTCCGCTCAATCTGTGCAACACGCGGCTCAACCCTTCGCTGTCGCGCTCGTGACTCAATCCGCTCAGGCGCTTCAGGTCGTCGTCCATCGAATGGCGCCAGCCGCCCAGAAAGGTGTGGAGATCGATACCCTCTTCAGACAGCGCCTCAAGATAGCGGCGCTCGAAGGGTTCAGATGCGGCACTCGCGACAGCTTCCTGCGACTGCGCGGCAACGGCGAACAAGGGCGCCTGCGTGTGAGGTGCAGGTTCTGCGGACGGCCCCCATTGATCAACGGTGAACGGCGCACTGAAGCTCGCGCGAGTGCTGGAATCTGAGCTGCTTGCGATGGAAAGCTCGCCTTGCATACGCTGCGCAAGGATCTGGCAAAGTGGCAAGCATGCATCAGCGTCGCCAAGCCGCTCGCCTACGAACGATTCATCAACGTCAGGCCCGAAGAGTTGCAGTTGTGCGGCATGTGCGGATTTTTCTCCGGCATCCGTCACGCTGATAACAATTCGCTGCGAGCCGGAATTCGACGGCTCCGCCCGCACGACGAGTGCAATCTCTCCATGCGTGCGGGCCCGCACCGTGCGGTTTAGCAGATGGAAGAAAATCTGACCGAGCCGCACGCTATCAGCGAGAAGCCGCTCAGCAACCGTTTGATCGACGCTCGAGCTCAAGCGCACGCCTCGCTGAGCCGCAAAAGGAGACGCCAGCGCAATGACGCCGTCGACGAGTCCGCGCAGATTCGTCGCGCTTTCGTCAAGAACGAAGGCGCGCGACGCCAGCGGCGAAACATCCAGCAAGTCGTGAAGCGATTGACCCCATGTGCGCACCGCGGATCGAATCACCGGAATCCGCGCGCGTTGAGCCGACGGCGTGGCCGCCGTTTCGAGCGATTCAAGCAGCCCCGCCACCGCGGTCAATGGCGCTTCCACATAGACGCGCATCGCGCCGAGCAACAAGAGCCGCTCCTGCTTCGCGGCGGCACTCACCTCAGCGGATGCTGCGACGCGTGCGGCCTGCTCCCGCACTTCGGCTGCATCGCATCGGCGCGTCCATTCGTTCTCAGCGTGGTGCAGTTTCTCTGTAGCGCGCCTCAGCGCAGCGCGAGATAAGCACGCGCCGGCCAGCGCAACGACTGCTGGGGCTGCAAGCGCCAACAGCCAGGTTTGCCGCTCGATCGCGGCATCACGTGCGCCTGTCGCCAGTCCGCCAAACGCATTGCGGTTATCACCAGAAGCAAGCGCAACAGATGCGCTAGTAGCGGTCTCCCCGCGCGAATGAGGATTGTGAGCCGACCGCCCGAGTTGCCCCACTGCGTCGCGCGCAGTCGGCACTGGGGCAGCATGCGATTCCTCAGCGCGCAGCGCACGCGGTGTACCGTCGACTAATGGCGCCCCGTTGGCGCGCATGGAGAGCATGCACAGCAGTGCAAACGCGAAGAGACAGCCCAATAGCGTCGCGAAACGGATTGAAGTCAGTCCCGCGCTGCTGCAGAAACTGTGAGATGAGCGCAGCGCACGACGACGCGCACCCGCTGAAGAACCAAGCAGGCTCATTTTATTCATAGCCCGCCACACTCAGTCGATTAACCGATGCAACGTGGCGAACTCAATGAGCGCGGCCAATGACGACAGCCCAAGCTTTTCCTGGATGCGGCTTTTGTATGTGCTCACGGTCTTGTCGCTCATAAACAGTGCGTCGCCTATCGCCTTGTTCGACATGCCTGTCGACAGCATCTGCAAAATCACGAGTTCCTTATCGGACAATAGTGTGAGTCTGTCCTCTTCATTTGCCAAGTTGGCGCCACGCCCAATACCGGTACCGTTAGCTGTTACGGGAAACACAGTGTAGCCAGCCAGTACAGCTTCGACACCGCGCATGATTTCCTTCATTTCCTGCGACTTTGCGACAAAACCGTGGACACCCGAGCGCATTGCCCGCGGCGCGAAGGTGGCCGGATCCTGCCCGGACAGCACCAGCACGCGCATCGACGGATGTGCCAGCTTGAGACGCGGAATGACATCAAGCCCGCTGATGCGTGGAATGTCGAGATCGAGGATCGCTAGTTTCGGTGTGTGTTGTCGAGCCATTTCTACAGCGGTTTGGCCGTTGTCGGCTTCGATCACTTCTTCAACTCCAAGCAGTTGCATGAGTTGCATCTTCATGACCAGCCGAAATGCGGGGTGATCGTCGACAACCAGAATAGTAGACATTTATAACATTCCTCATGAAATTATTCCCTTGCCATGCTGGCGCTCACCACGGGTAAGCCATGAAAGCCGCATCTAGCGAGAAGAATGCGTGCAGCGTCCCCGCCTCGCGACGTGAGACTGCAGGGGATCAGGTTAAGGGGCTCGTAGACGAGCGGTGATACAACGCGGGCTAGTCAAAAAGATCGGCCGGCCGCACGACGTCGGCATTCGTTCACGCCGACGGTCATTCTTGACGCGCCGGTACGCTAGGAAGCCCCGGCCACGAATTCGATCTCGACCCGGCGATTTGGCGCAAGACATTGCACCAGATCGTGGCGCTTCGTTTGCTGACAGGTAACCAGTTGATTGGTACTGCCTTGACCCTGTGCCGTTATCGGCAAGGTGATGCCATGACTGCTCAAATACTGCTGGACCGTCCGCGCACGCTGCAAAGACAGGCTTTGATTGTATGCATCGCTGCCGAGGCGGTCGGCGTAGCCGGTGATCTTCAACTCGCGTATCGCGGAAACCTTCTTAAGACCCGTCACGACGTTGTCGAGATGTTGCTTGCCGGCCGGCAGGATCGCCGCTTCGTCGCCGCCGTTGAAGCGGAATAGGGAGTCGGCCCGCAGCGTTATTTTTCTCGGTGCTTGTGCCGTAGGCGCCGGCGCGTGCTTTGCCTGCGCGCATTGCAGCGCCGTTTCCGCCGATTTCCGCAAGTTATCCTGAACCTCCGGCACGCGCTTTTCGGCGTTCGAAAAACTCCGCGTCCATGCATCATGTCCAGCTTGCGTCAATTCGACTTCGGCACACGCAAGGGGCTGTTGCGCCTCAGGACATTCGGCGATGGCGGGGTCGGCCTTGATAGCGTTGACGATCTTCCACAGATCAGGGCGCACCGTCGACACGGTTCGCAAAACCGGATTAGCCGCAGACAACGGTGTGCTATTTTCAAGGCCCATCGTGATCATCGCGGCCTGGCCGATCGCTTCCTCGACGAAGCCCCATTGGTCGTTGGCCTGAGAGGCCTGTTGGCCAGCGTCTAACCAGCATTGAGCCTTCGCGTGGAAATAGCTGTTTCTGTCGCCCGGTGCTTGATCGAGCCGTTGTTGCAACGATGTCAGCGCGGTGCGCCTGCTGACGATCGGCGCGTAAGTGTCGATCCATTGCCCGTTGACCGCGCCTGCGGCCTCGTTCTGCGAGGCGCCCACGCCGGTTTTCAGCACGGTGGCATCTTCGATGCCGAGCCGCTCACGGGCGGCATGGTCCGCGCAACCTGACAAAGCCAGGGCACATGCAAGGACCGTTAACTGGAATTTCATTGGATTTCTGCGTCGAACGCATCTTCTTTAAGATGGTTCCGAGTATGAAGAGACGCAGCTAGAGGGGGAATGGGAAGATTCTTAGATTGACGTCAGAAAGTTGGGACTTTTGGGAAGATCACCTCAAACGCATAAAAAGTCCGCATCGGAGAAGGCCGGGACGGCTGTCGCCGATACGGCTTGCCACTCACACCTTCACCGCCCGCGCCGCATTGCGCCCCCGCAGCCATTCCAGCGCCAACAGCAAGCAAGTCGAAAACACAATCAAAATCGTCGCCAGCGCCGCGATCGTCGGGCTGATGTTCTCGCGGATACCGGTGAACATCTGCCGCGGCAGGGTCGTCTGATCCGCACCTGCCAGGAACAGCGTCACCACCACCTCATCAAACGAAGTCGCAAACGCGAACAACGCCCCCGAGATCACACCCGGCGCAATCACCGGCAACGTAATCCGGAAAAACGTCTTCACCGGATTCGCACCCAGCGACAAGCTGGCACGCACCAGGTTGTAATTGAAGCCCTGCAACGTCGCGGCCACCGTCGTCACGACAAACGGCACACCTAGCGACGCATGCGCCAGAATCAGCCCGATATACGTATTCGCCAGCCCCAGCGGCGCAAAGAACAGATACATACCCACACCGACCACCACCACCGGCACGATCATCGGCGAAATCAGGATTGCCATCAGCAGCGCCTTACCGCGGAAGTTCGCCTTGGTCAGCCCGATTGCGGCCAACGTGCCGAGCACGGTCGCGACCACCGTCGCCGACGGCGCCACGATAAAGCTGTTCTTCGCGGCCATGCGCCATTCATCGGATGCGATCAGGTTTTGATACCAACGCAGCGACCAGCCCGGAATCGGATACACCAGAAACGTGCTCGATGAAAATGACAGCGGCACAATCGCCAGCACGGGCAAAATCAGATACAGCAGCGTCAGCAGCGCCAGCGCGCGCAGCGCGAAGTACCACACACGTTCAACCCATGACGTATGCGGCGCGAACAAGGGCTTGGCAAGTTTCATCGCGAGTAAGCTCCGTTCAGGCCATCAGCCAAGGCTGAGTGACGAACGCGTGAAGCGCCCGTAGATGACATACAGCACGAGCGTGGCGGCGAGCAGCAGACCGCCGAGCGCGCACGCCATACCCCAATTGATTGTGACGTTGGTGAAGTACGCAACGTAGTAGCTGACCATCTGATCGCCGGGTCCGCCGAGCAGTGCCGGTGTGATGTAGTAGCCGATCGCCAGAATGAACACGAGCAGCGCGCCCGCACCGATGCCCGGATACGTCTGCGGCACATACACACGCCAGAACGCGGCGAACGGATGGCTGCCCAGTGAAATCGCGGCGCGCTGATATGTCGGCGGGATCGACTTCATCACGCTGTACAACGGCAGAATCATGAACGGCAGCAAAATGTGCGTCATTGAGATGTACACGCCGGTGCGGTTGAACAGCAACGCCAGCGGGTCATGCAACAGCCCGCTCGCAATCAACGCCTTGTTCACCAGCCCCTCGCTTTGCAGAATCACAATCCACGCCGCGACGCGCACGAGGATCGACGTCCAGAACGGAATCAGCACGAGAATCATCACCAGATTCGCGCGACGATCGGACAGCGTCGAAATCCAGTACGCAAGCGGATAACCGAGCAGCAACGTGAAAAACGTCACGACCGCGCCGATCACAAATGTGCGGCTAAACACAGCGAGATAGATCTGTTGGTCTGGATCGGTCGGAATAATGTGACCGAACGCGTCCTGCTTGTGGTCCAACGAAGCCAGCAGATAGAACGGCGAATACACGCCTGAATTCCTGGCAATCGCCTGCCAATAGGTGATGTCGTTCCAGCGCTCGTCGAGTTCGACGAACTTCGCATGAACCTGGGCGGGCGCGAGCGCTAAAGGCTTGTTGTTGTCGTCGACGAACGGCATCGCGCGAGCGGACTTCGCGACGAGGGATCGGTAGCCCGGAATTTCGACGTTCAAGCGGCGCGCCAGCGCACCCATGCCGTCGCTATCGGCGACTGCGGCGAGGTCTACTGCCAATGCGGCATACGCCGCGTCCGGAGGCAGCGTCTTGCGATCCCAATCGCGCAATGCATGCAGCGTATGCGGCAACGCGCTCACAACTTCCGGATTCTGCGCGGCGCGCGTCAACAACGCACCGATTGGCACGACGAAAATCAGTAACAGAAAAATGGCGAGCGGTGCGATCAGCAACAGCGCCATTGCGCGTTTTTTCGCTTCCGCGGCCTTCAGTTCCCGCTTGAGCCGAACACTCGACTCGGGCGTCGAATCGGCAGCGATCGTCATCGTAGTCACGTCCGTCTCCATTGCGTCCCACCGCGCGTCCACATCATTCAAATGGACGCGCGTTGTCCTGCGTGACCACGGCACGGCTTCACCAACAAAAGCCGCGCCGCCTCATACGAACTCAATTACTTCGAAGCCCACGACGAAAACCGCTGCTCCAGCTCATCGCCATGGTCAGTCCAGAACGCGAGGTTCTGCAACACTGCGTTCTTGCCATTAGCCGGCGAGTTCGGCAGATTCGCGAGCGTCTTCGGATCGAGTGCCTTGATCGCCGCCACATTCACCGGACCGTACGCGATGTTATGCGCGTAGTCCTGCTGCGGCTTCGACGAAAGCGAATACGCGATGTACTTCTCAGCCAGCGCCTTATTCGGCGAGCCCTTCGGAATCGCCCAATAGTCGAGGTCGTAAATGCTGCCGTTCCATACGACCTTGAGATTCTTGCCTTCCTTCTGCGCGGCATCGATCCGGCCGTTGTACGCAGTGGACATCACTACGTCACCCGCAACGAGGAATTGCGGCGGCTGTGCGCCCGCTTCCCACCACTGGATATTCGGCTTCAGTTCGTCGAGCTTCTTGAATGCGCGGTCCTGGCCTTCTTTGGTGGCGAGTACCTTGTAGACGTCCTTCGGCGGCACGCCGTCGGCCATCAGCGCGAATTCCAGGTTGTAACGCGCGCCCTTGCGCATCGCACGCTTGCCGGGGAATTTCTTCACGTCCCAGAAGTCGGCCCAGCCCGTCGGCGCGGTTTTCAGCTTGTCCGCGTTATACGCAAGTGCCGTCGACCACACGAAGAAACCCACGCCGCAAGCTTGCGGTGCATCCGGAATCAGATCCGATTTCTTGGCGATCTTCGACCAGTCGAGCTTCTCGTACAGCCCTTCATCACAACCTCGGCCGATGTCGCCCGATTCGACTTCCACCACGTCCCAGTTCACATGCTTCGCTTCGACCATCGCCTTCACTTTGGCCTGCTCGCCGTTATATTCGACCGCGGTCACCTTGTTGTTGGTCTGCGTTTCGAACGGCTGGTTGAATGCGACCTTTTGCGCGTCGCCATTCGCGCCGCCGAAATTGACGACCGTCAGTTCAGCTGCATTGACCTGCGCGGCGCCCAGCGCAAGGGCGACAGCACCGACGGCGATGGCGCAGCGCGATTTCCCGATCTTGTTCATGGTGTCTTGCTCTCCTTTGGTGGTGTGCTTCCAACTTCAGCGAACTACGGTACGGCTTGTTATGTGCTGCTGACTCGACCTGCCTGAATTTGATCAACTACGTTGGACCCACTGCGCCGAACGATCCGCACTGAACGAATTCCGTCGATCGCTTCGCGCCAAACGCCTTCACGCCCCGGCAAAAACCCGCAGATGCTCGGGTGCGAACTCCAGTGCAACCGGCGCACCGGGCGTGAAGGTTTCGAGTGCACCGGTGCCCAGCGGCACCTTGACGAAGCACTCGTCCTGTTCCGGCAGCCCACAACGCATGCGTACGTGGTCGCCAAAATAGATCAGCCCGCGCGCTTCGCCGCTTAACGCATTGGCGCCCGGTCGTGACGCGCCATTCCCCAGGTTAGCGAGCTTCATGCGCTCAGGCCGGATGCATGCAACCGCCGGCGTGCCCGCCCGCGCGCCACCGATATTGCGTCCCGTGAGCCGCGTGCCGTCAATCAGATGAAACTCGCAGTACTCGCCATCGACGTTCGCAATCGTGCCGCGTAGCTTGTTGCTGTCACCGATGAAGTTGGCGACGAACTCGTTGCACGGCGATTCGTACAGACGGTCGACGGTATCGAGCTGCTGGACGATGCCTTTATCGAACACGGCGACGCGGTCGGACATGGTCAGCGCCTCGCCCTGATCGTGCGTCACATAGACGAACGTCACGCCGAGCTTCTCGTGCAATGATTTAAGTTCGTACTGCATATGCTCGCGCAACTGCTTGTCGAGTGCGCCGAGCGGCTCGTCCATCAGCACGAGCTTCGGCTCGAACACGAGCGCCCGCGCCAGTGCAATACGTTGCTGCTGCCCGCCGGAAAGCTGCGCCGGATAACGCTTCGCGAAGCTCTCCATGCGCACCATCTTCAGCGCATTATTCGTGCGATGAGCGCGCTCCTGCGGGGAGAGTTTGCGTACGGTGAGCGGATACGCGACGTTCTGCTCGACCGTCAAATGCGGAAATAAAGCGTAGTTCTGAAACACCATGCCGATGTTGCGCTTATGCGGCGGCACGGTATTGAGCAGCGTGCCGTCCAGCCAGATCTCGCCGCCGGTGGGAAATTCAAAACCCGCCAGCATCATCAGACACGTGGTTTTCCCTGATCCCGAGGGTCCGAGCAGCGTCAGGAATTCGCCTTGGTAGATATCCAGATCGAGCTGTTTGACGACCAGCGTTTCGCCGTCGTATGTCTTGCGCACACCTCGAAAGCTGACGATCACGTCATCGGTTTTCATCCCTTCGTCTCCTCTGCGGTTCGGCCGGCACCCCCTGCAAGACAGAGGGATAGCGTCAATTGCGTGGCTCACTATAGTCCCTTACGGTTCTACAATATGGAACCATTTCATTATTCCGGATAGAACCACTTGGACACCGTGATCTTGTCGGATTGGCTCGCCGCGCGGCTCGACCGCGCGGCCGCCGAACCGGTCTACAGACAGACGTTGCGGCTGATGCAGCAGGCCATCCTGACCGGTCAACTGCCGCCCGGCACCAAGCTGCCGAGTTCGCGCACGCTCGCCGAAGACCTCGGCATCGCGCGCAACACGGTGCTGCACGTGTACGATCAATTGACCGCCGAAGGCTACGTCATCTCGACCACCGGAAGCGGCACGTATGTCGCCGACACGCGGCCGGACACGGCGGCCGTGAATGGGCGCAAGAAGCCGGCGGTGGTGGATGTGGACGCGCACGAGGACGCGGCGCAGAGGACGCCGAAACGGGATCTCGGCGACCTCTCCACGCGCGGACGCCGGCTGATCGATCAGGCAGGCGTCTCCGCCAAACAGTGGGGGGCGTTCATGCCGGGCGTGCCCGACGTCGCCGAGTTTCCGGCGCGCACGTGGAGCCGCTTGCAGGCGAAGTTGTGGAAGGAAGCCAACCCCGACCTGCTGACTTACGCGCCCGGCGGCGGCTATCGACCACTGAGGCGCGCATTGTCCGACTACCTGCGCGTCGCGCGCTCGGTGAATTGCACGCCCGATCAGATCATTATCACGACGGGCATTCATCAGTCGATCGATCTGGCGGTGCGTTTATTGACCGACGTCGGCGATCGCGCATGGGTGGAAGAGCCGTGCTATTGGGGCGCGCGCAGCGTGCTGCAATCGTCTGGGATCACCTTGGTGCCCGTGCCTGTGGACGACGAGGGCCTCAACCCACGCGAACAGGATCTGCAACAGCCACCGCGATTGGCGCTCGTCACGCCGTCGCATCAATATCCGCTCGGCATGGTGATGAGTCTCGCGCGCCGCCGCACGCTGCTCGAATACGCGCGCCAGCACAACGTCTGGATTATCGAAGACGACTACGACAGCGAGTTCCGCTACGGCAGCCGTCCGCTAGCATCGTTGCAAGGACTCGACGACGCTGGCCAGGTGATCTACGTCGGCAGCCTGGGGAAGATGCTGTTTCCCGGTTTGCGGATCGGCTACATGATCGCGCCGGAGCATCTGGCGGATACGTTCCGCACCGGCGTGGCCGAGCTGTATCGCGAGGGACAATTGATGCAGCAAGCGGTGATGACCGACTTCATCATGGACGGCCATCTCACGTCGCACGTTCGCCGGATGCGTGCACTCTACGGCGAGCGCCGGCAGATTCTGATCGACGCGATCACCGCGCGTTTCGCCAACGAACTCCCGGTGATGGGCGACGAAGCCGGCCTGCATCTGGTGCTCGGCCTGCCAGATCATGCGAATGATCGCGCGGTAACCGCCGCGGCCTACGACGCCGGCGTGATCGTGCGGCCACTCGCCGCTTACTACAGCAGCGAGACGCCCGCGCGGCGCGGCCTCTTGCTGGGATACGCCTGCGTGGCGAACGAGAAAATCGGTCCGGCGTTCGACACGCTCGCCCGGGTAATCGAGCAGACGGCGTTGAAGAAAAGGCCTACGCGCGCCGCCTGATCGCCCACTGCCTCACTTCAGGCCGAAGTCCACCCGCGTCGTCGCGCCCTTGTCCTTGATTCCATCCGCATTCAACTTCGGTGCGACGATAAATACGCGGCTGCTGTCGATCTTGCCATCGAAATACTGCTGCACCGCCTGCGCCCGTTGCTGCGCGAGCTGACGCAAGCTGGCGTCGTCGATCGGGGCATTGGCGGCGAGCGCGCTCTTCATCTCGTCGTCAGGCAGGCTCTTGGTCAGGCCGACAAAATTGCGCGGCTTCTTGAAGTCGGCCGACGTGTAGGCCTTGGACAGGTACTTGTCGTATTCCTTCGGATCAACGCTCACCGTCGACAGATCGACACTCTCGCCGTTGCCCACCACGTCTTTAATCTTCTGCTGCTTGACCTGGCGCTCAACGTACTGCGTACGCAAACCGGGTTCGTCGACAGCCGGATCGACACGGCCGATCAGGTCGATACGGATCGACGATTTGTCAGCCAGCGCCTTCACGATCGTGTCGAGCTTCTTATCGGCGGCATCCGAGAGTTGCGCTGAACCCGGCTCGAATTCGACGTAACCCAATTCCTCGCCGTTGCCGCCGAATGCGTTGGCGATCAGCGAGAACGGCGCGGTCACCGCCTTCTGCAAGAGATTGAGCACGGCATGCCAGATCAAGCCGCCGATGCTGAACTCCGGATTTGACAACGAGCCCGACACCGGCAGATTCACATCGATTTCGCCGCGTGAATTTTTCAGGAGCGAGATTGCGAGCCGCACGGGCAGCTTGGTAGCCGTGTCGTTCTCGACGTGATCGCCGAACGTGAGCTGGTCGATGAAAATATGATTGTTCGCGTTCAACTGATCGTTATCGAGCTTGTAGTGCAGATCGACGTTCAGCTTGCCCTTGGTGATCGGATAGCCGGCGTATTTCGCCGAATACGGCGTGAGATTGGTGAGCTCGATATCGTGCGCGCTCGCAGTCAGATCGAGCGCCGGTTTCGCGATCAGCGGATTGACCGTGCCGCGAATCGACAGCGGACCATTGGCGGCCAGCTTCGCGGCGATGTCGACAGGCGCGGAGGTGGTCGATTGCGTGCCGAACGCGCCGACCGTGCCTTGAATTCCGACCAGGTTCGCCGTGAAGTTCGGCTTGATGAAGTTGTCGCTGTACGTCACGCGGCCCTGCTGCAGCACCACTTGACCGAAGTGCAGTTTGACGGGGCTTTGCGGCGGCGTAGCGGCGGTCACCGTGGCCGGCGTCGCAGAAGATGCGGGAACCGGGGCGGACGCCACCACCGGCGCAGAGGCGGCCTCTGGCGTCAACGGCACCGGCTCGTGGCCGCTCTTGTCGCGTGTCAGCGATTGCGCGGCGCCGCTTTCATGCGCGACCACGTCCTTGAGATTCAGCTTGCCTTGCGCGTCGAGCAGCACACGCCCATAGAACTTGGTGAAGGTGACGCGGCCCGCGTCGACCACCGTGCCGTGCTCGTCGTAGTCCGCCTTCAGATTCGTCAGCGCGAGTGAGCCCCAACCGGCGAACGGGTCGGATGTCGCCTTGTCGAGCATGCGTACGTCGACGAGCGCCACGTCGCCGCGATACGTCGCCTTGAGCGCTTTCGCCTGGCTCAGCGTGAGGTCGCCGCTCGCATTGAGCAACGCGCTCGCGATCAACGCATTCAGCTTGCCGCCGAAGTACGGTTCGAACGCTGCCGCATCCAGACGGTCCGCGTTCACCTTGACGGCCACCTTGAGCGGTGTGGCCGTGACATCGCCTTTTACGCCGAGCGTGCCTTTCTTGTTGAGCGTGGCTTGCAGATCGATCGGCAGCGGCTTGCTCAGATCGTCGCTGATCTGCTGCACCTTCAGTTGCAGCGGCGTCACGCTCAGCTTCACCGGCCGCGGCGTGGTGTTGTCGGTGAAGTTGGCACTCGCGTCTTTCAGGTTGAGTTCGCCGATTTTGTAATGCCACACGGGACCTTCGGCTTGCGCCTTTTTCACCGCATGGATCGCCGTGCGCTGCTGCGCGGCCTGATGCGGACCGGCGAGCGCGGCGAGATCGATACTGCCGTCTTTCAGACGCTGCGCGTTGACCACCAGGCCAGTCGTGTCGACGCCGCTGATGTCGGCAGTGCGTCCCGCGACGTCCACCTGCTTGACCGTCACCGTGCCTTGCGCGAGCGAGACCACCGGGGTGGTGTCGCCGCGTGCCGCGAGTTTGAGCGACTGCAGATCGAGTTGCGTGTCGGTGACCATCACCGCGGCCGGGGACTTCGACCAGTTCGCGCCGATGTTCGCGTTGGCGGACAGCGCGCCGTCCACCACCTGCGCGGCCGTTGCGGTGTCGAGATACGGTTGCAGCAGCGGCAACTTCAACGACTTCAGATCGAGCTTCGCACTGGCCGTCTTCGCGACAAGGCCGAACGCGCCCGCCGCGCCGAGCGAACCGCCCGCATCCTTGAAGTCGGTGTTCAGCGTGTAGTGCGCGGGCGCCGTGGCGAGCGTCGAGAAATCGGTCAGCGTGACAGCCAGTTTTTGCAGGCCAAGGTCGACCGGCCGCGAGGCGGCTTCATCGTGAACGTTCACGGTGCCGTCGTTGAGCGCGAAACGTTTGATCGACAGGTCCAGAGGCTGCGCGGTCTTGTCCGGGGCGCTCGCACCGGATGCGGCGACGGGTGCGCTGGCGGCGTTTTGAGCCGTAGTGGCCGCAGAAGCAGAAGCAGAAGCAGACGCGGATGCCGACGCCGAGGTGGAAGCCTTCTGAGCAGGCGCGGGCGCGAACATCTTCTCGACACTCAACACGCCATCTCTATCCCGCGCAAGATTGGCGCTTGGCGCGTCGATGCGAATATCGTCGAAGTGATACAGGCTCTTCAACGGCTCGAGCGTCGCGGCCGCCACATGCACCGCGCGCGCCGCGAAGAACGGCGCCTTGCCTTGGTCGCGCACGTCCACGTCGTTCAAATCGACCGTGCCCGCCACGCGCAACGAAGGGGCGTCATGGGAGACCACGAAGTTGAGCTTGAGATCGGTGGATAGCTTGCCGCTCTGCACGATCACGGGCAGCTTAGTCGGCACATAGGACATCAGACGCGGCACGTCGAGCCCGTCGAAACGCAACGACACTTCCGACTCGCGCGAGGCTGCGAACGGCTTGGTCTTGCCGTCGATAGCGAGCGGACTACCGTCAATGCGCGCGCGCAAAAGCGGCTCGACGAAGATGTCGGTTTTCGAAGGCAGCGTGGCGATGAAAGGAATGCCAAGCTTCCATTGATCGAGCACGTGGGTTGCGCCGAGCAGCTTGTCGTCGAGCGTGATCTGGCCGTTTTCGAGGCGGATGTTCGACACCGAAAAGAGCGTCGGCTTGCTATCGGGCTTGGCCGGCTGCTTCGAAAATTTCTCGATCAGATCGGTGAAATTGAAGCGCTGCGCGTCGTAGCGCACGATATGAAAACGCGGCGAATCGAGTTGTACTTCGTCGATAATGGGCGCGGCGCGAAACAGCGAACTCCACGAGGGCTTCACGATAAGCCGCGAAATATCGACAAAATCGCCCGCGCCGCCGCGCTCGCCGATGTGCACGCGATCGGCTTCGAATCTCAGCGTGTACGGATTTAGCGCAATGCGGCCTATCGTGGCGGGCCGGTCGAGTTGCTTGCTGAGCTGCTGCTCGGCGAAGTGGCGAATCAACGGCGGCGCCGCGAAAAAGCCCAGCAGACCGAACAATACGAGAAAGATCAGCAGACCGGTGATGACACGCCGGGTACGGCGTGACTGCGCGACGTCGCGCACGGTCTGCATGGAAGAGGCGAATGATGCTTTATTGAGGCTTGCCATGCTCGGTCTTGGGTAATGCGGCGGCAAGCCCGCCGCGAAACGAAAATCCCGCAAGCGGCAGTATAAGTGGTGAATCTTCCGCGGCATAGAAATGTAAGCCGGGGCTTACACATTGTTGCGCGTTAGAGCACCGCATGTCCGCCGGCACGAAGCGGCGGACACGGGGCTGAGTTGTGCTGAGTCATGCGTTACTCATGCATTGCTGTCACAACAGTGACGCATATCACTGTTGCGCACCGCGGATGCACATCATCGGCGCACTTCATTGCCGAACGACCGCCGGCGGTTGCCAGCTGCCGTCGGTAGCTTGCGGCTTCGGCGCGTACAACCGCAGCATCAGTTGCAGATCGGCGCGCGGCGCCGGCAACCAGTTGCCGCTCTTGCCGCGCGCCGACGACACCATGACGTCGAGCGACCCGTCGCGATTGCGGCGCGCACCGTTGCGATCGCCGACCGCCAGACGCGCCGGCGCGCTTTCTCCTAACGCGCCGTCCTTCGTGTAAGCGGTGATCGACCAGAAGCCGCGCACCGGCGGCAACTGATTCGGCGCGAAGTGGATCACATAGCGGTTCGCGCCGTTGAGCGCATGGCCGTCGCTGTCCCGGGTGACAATCGCGCGCACTTCATCTTCTTTCGTGCCGATGCCCGGTGTGTTCGCTGCGGCGTAAGCGCGCATTGCGTAGTCCGGGCCGTAGTTGCCCACGCCGTCGCCGAACCAGCTCCAGCCGTTGCCGCTCAGCATATTGGACGGCGGCGTGACGACGCGCTCGTGACCGTCGGCGAGACCCGCGGCGATCGCTTCCGGCGCGCTCGGCAGCTTCACCGGATCGCCAGGCGGCACGCCCAGGTCGGAGAGGATTTTCAGCGCATGCGGATCTGCCGGTGTTGGCGGATTGTCAGGCAACGCCTGCGCGAGTTTGCTGAAGAAGCTGTTCGCGTCGAGCGCGGCGACTTGCGCCGGCGGCGTGCCGGAAGCGGCTGCGGCTGCGGCATCGGCGGCATTGCTGCGGGGCGGCGTGATCGACGCCACGCGCGTGTCGCCGGCATAGACGCTCAACGGCGCGACGCGGATGGCGCGCTGCAGCTTGCGCACCGCCGTCAGGTCGCGGGTACCGTTCGACTGGATACGCACACTCACCCAGGCGTTCCGGGTCGGCACGTCGACGCGCTTCGCGCCTTTGGGCAGATCGCCCTGCCAGCCCGGACCGACGAAGGCAATCGTCTGCGCCTTGATACCCGCTGCGCGGGTGGCAAACTGCGAGCTGGTCGACCACACCACGTTGGTCCACATGTCGAGGACCCGGGCGTCCACGTAGCGGCCATGCGAGTCGGGCAACGACACGATCACCGGCTCGCTGCCGACGTCCAGCCAGCCGGTCGAGTCGAGCGTGTCGAGACTCGGCCGCGGCGGATTGGCTGCGCCGATTGGCGGCAAGGCCTGCGCGTTGCGCAGCGTATTGACCGGCGCCTGGCCCGGAGCGGTGCCGACCGCCGCGTCGCGCGCGACGCCCATTAGCACCAGCGGATAGCCGAACACATATGAATCGGCGACTTCGTCCTTGATCCAGCCAGTGGATCTGTGCGTCGTGGATGGAGTCGACGCACAGCCAGCCAGAAATGCGAGGCCTGCGAGCGATGCGCAGGTCCAGTGAAGCGAAAACGGTTCTTGGCGGTTTTTTATCATTCGTTCAGGTGGCGGAACGTGCGGTCCTAAGGGAAACGTCGGTGCGCAGCGAAACCTGTTTGCGTGGCCTCCCTAAGCCGAGCGCAGCCGGTCCGCGGCTTGCGATGCCGACAACATCGGGTTGTATCGTATCCTTGCTTACCAGGCAAGCGCAAAGGCAGCAATAGGGCGTTGTAGTGCGCGCGCGGACACTGTTGACAATCAGCTTGACGATTCTTGTCACTTCGGCGCTGGTTCTTGCCTTGCTGGCCGCCCTGTCGATCACTCGCCGATTCTTTGTCTCCGGAGTGCTTTATGTATATGCCTGCCCATTTTGAAGAGAACCGTCCAGAGGTTCTCCATCGCCTGATTGCCGAGCAGCCGTTCGGCACGCTGATTACCCACGGGCCGAATGGGCTCGATGCGAATCATTTGCCGTTTGAGTTCGACGCGAAGCCAATTCCCGCAAGCGACGACGCGCAGCGCGCCTCCGGCGCCGACCTGGCGCTCGCGTCGGCAGGAAACGACGCGCCCGCGCATTCCCACGGTGTGCTCCGCGCCCACGTCGCCCGCGCCAACCCGGTCTGGCAGGAAATCGCCGCCAACCCGGAAACCCTCGTCATTTTCCAGGGGCCGGCCGCCTATATCTCGCCGACCTGGTATCCGAGCAAGCACGCGACACATCGTCAGGTGCCGACTTACAACTACATGGTCGTGCATGCGCATGGCCGGATCGTCGTGCGCGACGACGAGGCGTTCTTGCGCGGCCTCGTCGCGCGGCTCACCCGCAAAATGGAAGCAGGCGAAGCGGTGCCGTGGAAAATGGGCGACGCGCCGGCCGACTATATCGCCCAGATGCTTGGCGCGATCGTCGGCCTCGAGATCGAGATCACGCGACTGGTCGGCAAGTGGAAACTCGGCCAGAACAAGGAAGCCACCGACCGGCGCGGTGCGGCCGAAACGCTGCTGGCGCGCGCCAGCGACGAACAGAAGGCGGTGGGTCAGGCCATGCTGGACGCGCCGCCCGCGTTCTGAGCCTGGTTTCGACCGGCGTTTTCTGTGACCGGTGGCAGCGCTTGAGCTCGCCGCAAAAACATCCTTGACCTTCCCATTATGGGAAGGTCAATACTGGACTCACGATGCGGCCCGATGCCGCTATGAGCCCTGCTGATCATGACCGAACTTGCCTCCCCACTGCGTCCCGCGGACGCCACGTCCTCCAGAACCACCGAACTCGACATCGGCGGAATGACCTGCGCCTCGTGCGCGATGCGCGTGGAGAAGGCGCTGGCCAAAGTGCCGGGGGTCACGCGCGCGTCGGTGAATCTCGCCACGGAAAAGGCCAGCATTGACAGCGACGCCGCCGTCGACCCCGACACGCTCGCCAGCGCCGTACGCAAAGCGGGCTACGAGGCGACGCCCGCCGCCCTTCCAGATGTCACATCAGCACAAGCGCCGCAGGTCAAGGAACTGGCGATTGGCGGCATGACTTGCGCGTCGTGCGCAACGCGCGTCGAGAAGGCGCTCGCGAAGGTGCCGGGCGTCGCCGGCGTGTCGGTGAATCTGGCGACCGAAACGGCAACCGTCAATTTCAGCGAGGCGGCCTCGGACGCAAATAGCGATGCCGATGCCGACACACTGATCGCAGCGGTCAAGAAAGCCGGCTACGAAGCAACATTGATTTTGCCGCCTGAGGCGTCCGCGTCGGCCGACAATGCCCCCGCTGCCAACACCGCCGACAGCAAACGCACCCAAACCCGCCGCGAACTGGCGGCCGTACTCGCCTCCGCCGTGCTGACGCTGCCGCTCGTCCTGCCGATGGTCGGCGAATGGTTCGGCATACACGCGATGCTTTCCCCGTGGCTGCAATTCGCCCTAGCCTCGATCGTGCAGTTCGTGTTCGGCGCGCGCTTCTATCGCGCGGCCTATCGCGCGGTGCGGGCCGGCGCCGGGAATATGGACTTGCTGGTGGCGCTCGGCACGTCGGCGGCTTATGGGATCAGCGTCTACGAGTTGGCCACCCATCCGGGCGACATGACGCATCTGTATTTCGAAGCGTCGGCGGTGGTGATTACGCTGGTGCGTTTCGGCAAATGGCTCGAGGCGCGCGCCAAGCGCCAGACCACGGATGCGATCCGCGCGCTGAACGCGCTGCGCCCCGATCGCGCGCGAATCAGCGTCGGCGCGGAGGAACGCGAAGTACCGCTCGCGCAAGTGCGGGTCGGCACGGTGGTGATCGTGCGCCCCGGCGAACGCGTGCCGGTCGATGGCGCGGTGCTCGAAGGCCGCACCCATATCGACGAATCGCTGATCACCGGCGAAAGCCTGCCGGTGCCGAAACAGGCAACCGATCCGGTCACCGCCGGTTCGATCAACGGCGAAGGCGCGATTGCGGTGACGACCACCGCGATCGGTGCGGAAACCACACTCGCGCGCATCATCCGTCTGGTGGAAAGCGCGCAGGCCGAGAAGGCGCCGATCCAGCGTTTGGTCGACCGGGTCAGCGCGATCTTCGTGCCGGCGATCCTGGCGATTGCGGCGCTGACGCTGGTGGGCTGGCTGATTGCCGGCGCCGGCGGTGAAGCGTCGATTCTGAATGCGGTCGCCGTGCTGGTGATCGCCTGCCCGTGCGCACTTGGACTGGCGACGCCCGCAGCCATCATGGCCGGCACCGGTGTCGCCGCGCGGCACGGTGTGCTGATCAAGGACGCCGAGGCGCTGGAAACCGCGCATCGGGTCAATATTGTCGCGTTCGACAAAACCGGCACGCTGACGATCGGGCAACCGTCGGTGACGGCGTTCGAGGCGATCGGCGATATGGGACGCGATGAGGCATTGGCACTCGCCGCAGCCGTGCAGCGGCATAGCGATCATCCGTTGGCGCGGGCGGTAGTGAAGGCGTACGACGAAGTGAAGCTCGCGGCCAAGTCGCCGATTACAACACTCGCAACAAGCGCCGCACGCGCAGTACCAGGACGCGGCGTGGAAGCCGACATCGACGGCCGGACGCTGGCGCTCGGCAGCACGCGCTGGCTCAACGAACTCGATATCCCGTTGCCACCGCAACTCGCCGAGCGAGCAAAACAGCTCGAAGCCGCCGGCAACACCGTCTCCTGGCTGATGCAGCGCGCGCCGCTTGCACCGGTCGCACTCGCCCTGATCGCTTTCGGCGACACCGTCAAACCGAACGCCCGCGCGGCCGTCGAGCGGCTCGCCCAAATGGGCGTCAAAAGCGTGCTCGTCACCGGCGACAACCACGGCAGCGCGGCGAGCGTCGCCAAGGCACTCGGCATCGACGAATTCCACGCCGAAGTTCTGCCTGACGACAAAGCCCGCGTGATCCGCGACCTGAAAATTCGCAGCGCCGGCATCGTCGCGATGGTGGGCGACGGCATCAACGACGCCCCCGCGCTCGCTGCCGCCGACATCGGCATTGCGATGGCAACCGGCACCGACGTCGCGATGCAGGCGGCCGGCATCACGCTCATGCGCGGCGATCCCGCGCTGGTGGCGGACGCCATCGATATTTCGCGCCGGACCTGGCGCAAGATCCAGCAGAACCTGTTCTGGGCGTTCGTCTACAACCTGGTCGGCATCCCGCTGGCCGCCTTCGGTTTGCTGAACCCGATGCTGGCCGGCGCGGCGATGGCGTTTTCGAGCGTCAGCGTCGTCACCAATGCGCTGCTGCTGCGCACCTGGCGCGGGGCGTCGGCGCGTTGATGCGCTGACGACCTTTCGCTGGTGCCTTGGCGTGCTGAAAACGTTGACGCGTTGACGGGCAATACACCTCGATATATTACGCAGGGCTTTCGAAAACGCTAAAGATATGGGCGAATCGGCCGTAATCCTGATCTGGGTGTCAACCATGCATTCGCATGGTTTGCGCGCCACATGTCTTTCTTTACGCCGAGCACAATGGAATTTCTCTCTTTGCGGCGCGCCAGCGTCGGCGCCCGGCTTGCCGTGCTGTCTTGCGTGCTGGTGGCCTTGATTTTCGCCGCCTTCACGTTGGCGCTCACCCGCGCCGCCGGCAAGCAGGTCAGCAATCAGGTGCTCGAACGCATCGCCGATAAAGACCGCTCGATCGCCGAGATGATCGCGCTGTTCGACAAGGCGCTCTCGGCCGAGGTCGATCGCTCGATGTCGCTGTTCGCGAGCTTCCTGCCCACGGGCTACACGCTCGACGAAACCCAGAAAGTCGACATCAACGGCGTTGCGACCCCGGCCATCAAGGCCGGCGACAAAGTCCTGAACATGGACTTTTCGATTCCCGACCAGTTTCTCGAACGCAGCGGCGCGGTGGCCACCGTGTTCGCGCGCAGCGGCGACGATTTCGTGCGCGTGACGACGTCGCTGAAAAAACAGGACGGCTCACGCGCCATCGGCACGCTGCTCGACCGCACGTCGCCAGCGTACCGGCAGATCCTTGCGAGCCAGTACTATACGGGACTCGCAGTGCTCTTCGGCAAACGGTTGATCACGCAATATCGGCCGATTACCGACGCAAGCGGTCGCGTGATCGGCGCGCTGTTCGTGGGCGTGAATGTGGACAAGGAGATCCAGTCGGTCGAGGACGGCATCAGCAAGCTGAAAATCGGCGACAGCGGCTACTACTTCGTGGTCGACGCGTCGAAAGGCACTAATCGCGGCAAGCTGATCGTGCATCCGGCCGCCGCCGCTCAAAACGCGGGCAACACGAACGCGCCGTATCAGCAAATGCTCGACATGAAGGAAGGCCAGTTGGAATTCAGTTCCGCCGACGCGACGCTCGGTGAGCACGACGCGCGCGACAAATTCGTCTCGTTCATCACGGTGCCGGAATGGCAATGGCTGGTCGGCGGTGTCGCGCCGCGCGACGAGGTGATGGCGGACGTCGTCAGGACGCGCAATGAATTCCTGCTGATCGGTTTCGCGCTGGTCGGCGCATTCGCGATCGTGTTCCTGATCGCCGTGCGCCGTCTCGTGAGCCGTCCGCTCGATGAAGCCGCGAAGGCGTCCGAGCGCTTTGCCTCAGGCGATCTGAGCGTGCGCGTGGCGAATGGCGCGAATGCGCGCGGCGACGAAATCGGCCGCCTGATGCAAGCGATCGACGGCATCGGCGAAGGCCTCGCGCGCATTGTTTCGCAAGTGCGCAATGCGTCGGCGGATATGTCGGAAGGCACCGAAAAGATCGCCACCGGCAGTGGCAACATCGCCGCGCGGATTGCCACGCAGGCGAGCAGCCTCGAGGAAACGGCGGCCAGCATGGAACAGATCACGTCGACCGTGCAGCAGAACGCCGACCATGCCACGCAAGCCAATACGCTTGTCACGAAAGCCGCGGACGCCGCACTCGAAGGCGGCCGCACCGTCGAGCGCGTGGTCTCGACGATGGGCGAGATCAGCCGCTCGTCGCAGAAGATCGCCGAGATCACCAGTGTGATCGAAGGCATCGCGTTCCAGACCAATATCCTTGCGCTGAACGCTGCCGTCGAAGCGGCGCGCGCCGGCGAGCACGGCAAGGGCTTTGCGGTGGTGGCGTCGGAAGTGCGCGCGCTCGCGCAGCGCAGCGCCGCTTCGGTGAAGGAGATCGAAGGCCTGATCGCCGCCTCCACGGCGACCGTTCAGAGCGGTTTCCGGATCGCTGAAGAAGCCAGCTCGACGATGCAAGGCATCGTTCAGCAAGTCGACCAGGTCCGCGCGATCATGGCGGAGATCAGCACTGCGTCGCGCGAGCAATCGGGCGGCATCGAACAGGTCAACCTTGCCGTCACGCAGATTGGCGAGGCAACCCAGCAGAACGCGACGATCGTCGGCGAGGCCGAACTCGCGGCGGCCGAACTGCGCAATCAGGCTGCGCGGCTAGCGCAGGTAGTGAGTGTGTTCAAGCTGGCGGCGCGACGGGATTAAGCGGTCAAAACTCCACGTCCAGTTCGTCGATCTCCTCCACTTCCTGCTGCGCGTCCGCGATCCACTGCTGCATTTCAGGCAGCGCCATGATGCGCTGCCCGTAGTCGACAATCTCCGGATCCAGCTTGACGTCGTAGGTAACGAAACGCGTCACCACCGGCGCGTACATCGCATCCGCCGCGCTGCGTTCGCCGAACAGAAACGGGCCGCCATACTGCTTCAGGC
>NZ_JAXDPY010000706.1:0-4386 GCF_034668105.1 Paraburkholderia sp.
GAACGCGCCTTCACAGGTGGTCTTGTCGATCGGAATGCGTGGCGCGCCGTAGTAACGCGCAAGCGCTTCCGGCACGATCGCCTGACTCGCGGACGTGGCATGCCACGCGACCAGCTTGCCGTCCTTATCGAAACCGGCCTTCAGTCGCGATACGCACGCCGGACGATAAAAATCGTGGGTGAAGTCCTGCGCACGCGACCAGATTGTTTGCACCGGACGTCCGCCGCCTTCGCGCGCAATCGCCGCGGCTTGCGCGATGAAATCGAGTTCGAGACGGCGCCCGAAAGCACCGCCGAGCAGTTGCGTTTGGACGTCGACCTTGTCGGCGTCGATGTCCAGCACTTTCGCGACGTGCTGCCGCGCGAGGGCGGGCATTTGCGTCGAGACCCAGACGGTGGCCGTGCCGTCCGCCACCTGCACCGTGCAATTCACCGGTTCCACCGCGCCATGCGCGAGATACGGCGCGTGGTACTCGGCGGCGAGAGTCCGCGCCGCGCGGCTCAATGCGGCGTCGACGTTACCGCGTTGGTAGTAAGCGTGGCCGTCGCTGCCGTCCAGTACTTGCGCGAGGTGGGCGTCGACATCCGCGCTCGACAGCGTGGCCGCCGGGCCGTTGTTCCACACTACGATGATGGCGCTGACCGCGTTCATCGCGCGGAACGGATTGTCCGCGATAACCGCGACGCCGCCAGTGCCGCCTGCGTAGGGCGGTAAAGAGAACGCCTTGATAAAACCTGGCATTTTTGTAGCAGGCGTGGCGTCGAAATGCGCTACCGTTCCGCCCAGTGTCGGGCACATCACCACGCTCGCGTAGATGAGACGGTCGGGCAATGCGTCGATGCCGAACCGGGCCGTGCCGTTGATTTTCGACGCGGCCTCAATGCGTCGCATCGGTTTGCCGATCAGTTTGAAGTCCGCGGGATCTTTCAGCGTGACCTTGCGCGGCAGCGGTTGTTGCGCGGCCAACGTGGAGAGTTCGCCGAAGCTCGCCCTGTGGCCTGAGGCGTGCAGTACGTAGCCACCTTCCGTACGGCATTCGCCGGCCGGCACCTTCCATTGCCCGGCGGCCGCGCCGATCAGCATCGCGCGCGCGGAGGCGCCGGCTTCGCGCATCGGCGTCCATAGATCGTTCATGCTCGATGAACCGCCCGTCATCATCGTGCCGGCGTCGCGCACTAGCTTGCGGGTCAGCCAGACGGTGGCGCGCTTGACCGTGCTGTCGTCGTCCGGACGGAACGGCAGATCGTCGATGATGTTCTGCACGCTGTTGTAGATCTTGTCGATCGGCGAGTTTTCCACTCGAACGTGCGACCAGTCGGCATCCAGTTCCTCGGCCAGCAGCATCGCAAGGCCGGTGTGGATACCCTGGCCCATTTCCGCTTTGCACATCATGATCGTGACGCTGTTGTCGGCGGCGATTTTGACCCAGCCGTTGAGCACAAGCTGGCTGCCTTCGGCCGGCAGTGGCACGGAGGGGGTCAGGCGCTGGCCCGGCGGCAGCACCGACCAGCCGACCAGCAACGCGCCCAGGGCGCTGGCGCCGCCTAGCAGGAAGGTTCTGCGCTTTAACATCGTTTGGCTCGATCAGCTTGCACGGTGGCGGGGAAGCTGTGAACGCGCGGGGCACGCTCGCGATTAGTACATTAGTACTTCAGAACACTAATAAGACGGGCGAGCGGGGGTGGAACTGAAATTTGGAGGTTGAAGGCGTTCGGTGCTGTGGGGGCGGATGGGCGCTAAAAGAAGGCGTAAGCGCCCGCGCTGCCGGGTGATGTTCCATTAAATGTCATTTGGCGAGCAGTGACACGCTGCAATGCAACCTCGCCACCAGCTAATGTCCCGGCACGGATCAAGATACAGCACAGTAACTTTATCTCCCACCTTGTAGCCAGCGATCCAGCCACCTTGTGGATACGAAATTCGCTCCCCTGTTTTATTTGTAAATTCGATCTGCGGATGGCTGCCGCCGGCATTCAGGGCTACGACACGACCAGGGACTGCGACAGCCGAATCGAGAAATCTCATGCTATGCGCGACAGAGTTAATCAAGCCGAACAGACAGCCAATCCAGATCATCGTGAAGATAAACACTTTAAAGCGTTTCGTGAGCACTTCATCGGTCAACGGCATATGCCCCTAGCGCGCCACACCCTCCCGAATCATCTCAATCAACGCCCGCAGCCCCGCCGGTACGTGGCGCCGCCCCGGATAGTACAGACACAGCCCGTCGAACGCCGGCGTCCAGTCTTCCAGCACGCGCTGCAATGCCCCCGCCTCCAGATCCGCGGCCACGTTCCATTCAGTCATATACGCCAACCCGAAGCCCTCGCGGGCCGCCTGCATCACCAGCATGGGTTCATCGAGCGTCAACATGCCCTGCACATCCACGCTGATCGCCTGGCCACGCCGTTCGAACTCCCAATGATAAATGCGCCCGCTCGGCATGCGCAGCCGGATACAACGGTGCGCGCGCAGATCGTCGGGCGCGCGCGGCGTGGGATGGTCGGCGAAATAAGCTGGACTCCCGACTACCGCAAAGCGCTGCGGCACGTTGAACGGGACCGCGATCATGTCCTGCGGCACGGACTCGGCCAGGCGAATGCCGGCGTCAAAACCTTCCACCACGATGTCGATCATGCGCCCCTCGGTGACGAGATCAAGCTTCATCTCCGGATAGCGGCGCAGGTAATCCAGCAACAAGGGCATGACTTGCCGCGCCGCGCCCGCCGAGGTGTTGATGCGCAGCGTGCCCGCGGGCGTGTCGCGATAGCTGCCGGCCTGCTCGATGGCCACGCGTATCGTCGACAGCGCGGGCGCCACGCTATCAACGAATTGCGCGCCCGCTTCGGATAACGACACGCTGCGCGTCGTGCGATTGAACAGCCGCACCCCAATGCGCGCCTCCAACGCCGCAATCGCATGACTTAGCGCCGATGTCGACACACCGAGTTCCGTTGCCGCCGCGCGAAAGCTGCGATGGCGCGCCACTGCCAGCACGCCTTCCAGTTCGCTCAAACCGGGTGTTTTCATTATCCCATCTTGCTCAACGAATCATCCTCGATTATATGGCTAGTCAGCCTAATCCCTTGAGCCTATCGTTGACGCAACACGACTTTGGGCCAGGAGCTTTCATGCAGGAAATCGACAAGGTGTATATCGACGGCGCGTTCGTCACGCCGCACGGCGAGGAGTGGTTCGAGCTGTTCAATCCGGCTAAGGAGACGGTTATCGGCAAGGTGCGTCTGGCGGACGCAGAAGACGCGCGCCGCGCCATCGCCGCCGCCAAACGCGCCTTCCCGCAGTTTTCGCGCACGAGCAAAGAGGAACGCATCGCGCTGCTCGAACGCATGCACGACGCGGTTCAAGCAAGAGAAGACGCGCTCTTCGAAGCGATCATCGACGAATACGGCGCACCGGTTTCACGTGCGCGCTGGATGGCGAAGTATCCGGCCGATGTGATTGCGAGTGTCGTCACGGTACTGCGAAGCTACGATTTCACGCGCCGCGCCGGCACGGCCGACGTCGTCATGCAACCGCTCGGCGTCGCGGGACTGATCACGCCGTGGAATAGCAATGGCGGCTTCATCTGCGGGAAACTGGCGGCGGCCGTGGCGGCCGGCTGCACGGCCGTGATCAAACCGAGCGAGATGAGCGCGATTCAGACGCAGATCGTAACCGAGGCATTGCACGAAGCGGGTTTGCCGGCTGGCGTGTTCAACATGGTTACGGGCCGCGGCGAAACTGTCGGCGGGGAAATCAGCGCGCATCCCGACGTGGCGAAGATTTCCTTCACGGGATCGACGGCTGTCGGCAAGACGATTCTGCGCACTGGCGCCGAGACATTGAAGCGCGTCACGTTGGAGTTGGGCGGCAAATCGCCGATCCTTATTCTCGACGACGCCGATTTCGCCGAAGCGGTTCCGTTGGCGCTCCAGGCCGGTTTTATGAACAGCGGTCAGGCCTGTATCGCCGGCACACGCATTCTGGTGCCGCAAAGCCGTCTTGCGGAATTCGAAGAGCGAGTGCGTCTCGAAGTCGCTCGCACGCAAGCGGGTGATCCACGCGATCCGGTTACGCAGATCGGCCCGATGGTCAGCCGCAAACAGTGGGAACGCGTGCAGCGCTACATCCGCATCGGCATCGACGAAGGTGCGCGCCTGATTGCCGGTGGCGAAGGCCGCCCCGAAGGACTCGAGCGCGGCTGGTTCGTGCGGCCCACCGTGTTCAGCGGCGTCAACAACGACATGACGATTGCCCGCGAGGAAATTTTTGGGCCCGTGCTGTCGATCATTGCGTATCGCGATTCCGAGGAAGCGATCGCGATCGCCAATGACACAAGCTACGGGCTGCAAGCTTACGTCCTCTCAGCCGATGCGGCGCGGGCTC
>NZ_JAXDPY010000707.1:0-6385 GCF_034668105.1 Paraburkholderia sp.
GCTGCGCTGCATGACTGGATCGCGCGCGAAATGGCGCTCTATCCGAAGCTCGCGCTGCTCGGCGACTACAACATCGCACCGGAAGATCGCGACGTCCACGATCCAAAAGCATGGGAAGGCCAGAATCTGGTGTCGCCCGAAGAGCGTGCCGCGTTCGTGCAACTGATCGGACTCGGTCTGCTGGATGCTTTCCGTCAGTTCGAGCAGCCGGAAAAAATCTATTCGTGGTGGGACTATCGGATGATGGCGTTCCGCCGCAATGCGGGGCTGCGCATCGATCACATTCTGCTGTCTAAGGCGCTCGCCGACGTGTGCTCATCTTGCGACATCGACAAGGTCCCGCGCAAATGGGATCAACCATCGGACCATGCGCCGGTGGTCGCGCAGATCGGCTGAATGGCGCTGTACGCGAGGCTTTGGAGCGGGCGACTCGACGGGCGCTCGCTTGGGCTCTCAAGCGGGCCCTCACGCGGGCTCTCACGCGGGCTCTCACTCGGGCATTCACGCGGGCATTCACGCGGGCATTCAAGCGAGCCCAACGCAGCGTAGTGCGCTCGGGCGTTTACGCAAACACCCGCGGCGAATTCCCTGGTGAGGGTTAGGCGGAGCGACTGCAAACTGGTTTCGCAAAAGCCACGCGCGGCGCCAGCCGACCTGTTTTGAAAGCCCTACGCCGCCCCCTCCAGGCAGCGCCATAAGAATTCAAACACCATCGCATCATGCTCGGCCTGCTCCAGCTCATCGGAGCCGCCGTGGCCTCCCTCCGTGTTCTCCCGATACCAGACACGTTCGGCGCCCAATGCCTGCATGCGCGCAGCCATCTTGCGCGCGTGGCCGGGGTGGACGCGATCGTCGGCCGTCGATGTGGTGAACAGCACGGGCGGATACGCCACGCCAGCACTCACGCGATGATAGGGCGAGTAGGCAGCCAGCACACGCGCTTCGTCGGGTTGATCCGGATCACCGTATTCATCGATCCATGACGCGCCCGCGTGCAGCAGATGATAGCGGCGCATGTCGAGCAACGGCACCTCGCAGACCACGGCGCCGAACAACTCAGGCCGCTGCACCATGCACGCAGCGACCAGCAAGCCACCGTTGCTGCCGCCCTGAATACCGAGTTGTGCGGCACTGGTCACGCCTGTGCTGATGAGCGCCTCGGCCACCGCGATGAAATCGTCGAACGCGCGCTGCCGATGCTCACCTTGCGCCGCCGTATGCCACTCGGTGCCGAACTCGCCGCCGCCGCGAATATGCGCGACCACATACACGCCGCCCCGTTCCAGCCAGCCGATGCCCGGCCCGGTCAGGTAGCTCGGCAGCAAGGGAATCGCGAAACCGCCGTAACCGTTGAGCAGGCATGGGCGCGTTTGGTTGTGCGTTTGGTTGTGCGTCTGCAGCCCTTCGACGGCGTGTTGCGCATCCTGTGGTCCGATCACCGTATACGGTACCCGCGTGCCGTCAGCGGACACCGCGTGCGCCCGCGTCACGACGAACGGCGTCGCGTCGAACTGGGTTGGCCAGCGGTCGAGTAACGTCCAATCGGTCAGATCATCCCGACCAAGATCGGTTAGCCAGTAGGCGGGCGGCCGCAAATAATCGTCGGTATCGACGAACACTTCGTCGTTCAGCGTCGGCTCGACGGGCGAGACGTCGGCTTCTTCGTCATCACGCGACGGAAAGACGCGCTGATGCCAATGCCACGCTTGATCGGCCGCTTGCGACGGGATCCACAACGAGGTCTTGCTCCGCACATCTTCCAGATACGACACGATCAGATGATTGCGCGTGTGGGTCCACTCGCAGGCGGAGGTTTGCGATGTCGGCGTGAAGAGCGGCACCACATCACGCTCACCACGCAGGAATGCAGTTTCGCGAATCGCCAGCAACGCGCCGCCAGGATAACGCACGCCGTTGCAATCCCAATCCAGGCGCGGCTCGAGCAGCAGCCAGCCCTGCCAGCCGCCGACCGCGACCTGTGGTGGTACGTCGTACTGCCGCCAGCCATTGGCGTTGTTGGCGTTGTTGGCGTTGTTGGCGTTGTTGGCGTTGTTGGCGTTGCTGGCGTTGCTGGCGTTGCTGGCGTTGCTGGTACTGCGGGCGTTGCTGGTGGTAACAGTCACGCGATTACCCGCGTCGCCTGCATCAGCATCGGCACCATCAAGGTAATACGTATGCGAATCGAAGAAATCGACGCTGCTCACCACCGTATGGCGCCGCTCGACCGGATCATAGTGCGCCTCCACGCCAATATCGCCGAACGCGCCCCTGAACACAACCGGCGCGTCGCCCAGCGCACTGCCGCGCGTCCAGCGCCGGACTTCGCGCGGATAGCCGGAGCGCGTCAGCGTCTTGCGGCCATTGTCCCACCCGACATAAAGCGTATCCCGATCGATCCACGAAGCCGTGTGCTTGCCTGCCTTCGCAATCACGAAACCGTCGTCGACAAAACATTGCGCGTCGATGTCGAACTCGCGCACCACGAGCGCATCCGAGCCGCCCGGCGACAGCGTGATCAACGCACGATCGCCGTCCGGATAAAGAATGTCGAGCTCGACGCAAACCCATGGCGTGCCCTCGGCCGCACCAAGCGCGTCGAAATCGAGCAGGTTCTGCCAGACCGGCGCGCCGCTGCGCCACGCAGCCCACGTCGTACGCCGCCAGATGCCTTTGGGATTACGTTCGTCCTGCCACAAATCGTAGGCCCAGTCCTTCCAGCGATCGGGAATGACCGGACGCTCGCGCGGCAGATAAGCGTCGGCAAGCCGCTGCCTGAGCGACTCGAAGTCCGCGCTGCTGCGCCACGCGGCGTGCGTGCGGGCGTTCTGCGCTTCGACCCACGCGAGCGCGCCGGGGTCGTCGAGCACTTCGAGCGACAGAAAGGGATCGGGGGAAAGCGGCCAGGAGAAAGGAGCGGGAGAAGCGGGCATCGTCAGCTGTCGAATGAAAACAGCGTTGATTATGCCTTGCGTGAGGCCGGGGAACCCGGAGTCGACCATCAGGCCACCCCGGCCACCCTTCCCGGCGAACCGCAGCGAACCTCAGGGCTCGAGATTGAGTTCCTGAATCTTGCGCGTAATCGTATTGCGACCGATGCCGAGGCGCTCCGCTGCCTCCACCTTGCGTCCGCGCGTGAAATCCAGTGCCTCGCGAATCACCGCCGCTTCGAAGCGCCGCGCGAGTTCATCCATGACGTCGGCAGCATTCTCACGCAGCATCCGCGCGACTTCGGTACGCAGGCCGCCTTCCCAGGCGCTCACAGCAGGCGCTGCCGGCAGGCCCGCAGCGGAAGCCGGATGCGCGGCCGCGCTGTTGCCGTTGATCGGCGCACCGCCGGCGAGCCCCGCCTCACCCGTGCCGAGCACGCCACTGCCACCGGTCGAGAGATCGGTCACGCCGGCTTGCGTGGGTCCCAGATCGGGCGGCAAGTCCTTGATCTCGATGGTCTGCGCGGGCGCCATCACCGTGAGCCAGTTGGCGAGATTCTCCAGTTGACGCACGTTGCCCGGAAATGGCAAAGACGCGAGATGCGCCAGCGCCTCTTCGGACACGCGCTTCGGCTCCACGCCCAGATCGCGCGCACTCTTTTGCAAGAAGTGGCGCGTGAGCAGCGGAATGTCTTCGCTGCGCTCGCGCAAAGCCGGCAAGCGCAAGCGGATCACATTGAGCCGGTGATACAAGTCCTCGCGGAACAGACCCTGACGCACACGCGATTCGAGGTTCTGGTGCGTCGCCGCGATCACGCGCACGTTCGCGCGCAACGGATTGTGGCCGCCGACGCGATAGAACTGCCCGTCCGACAGCACGCGCAACAAACGCGTCTGCAAATCGAACGGCATGTCGCCGATTTCGTCGAGAAACAGCGTCCCGTTCTCAGCCTGTTCGAAGCGCCCCTGGCGCATGGCCTGCGCGCCGGTAAACGCGCCGCGCTCATGACCGAACAATTCGGATTCCAACAGATCCTTCGGAATCGCCGCCGTATTCAGTGCGATGAAGGGACCATTCGCGCGTGGGCTATGTCGGTGCAACGCGCGTGCCACGAGTTCCTTCCCGGTGCCTGATTCGCCGGTAATGAGCACGGTGGCCGCGGAATGCGACAGCCGGCCGATCGCGCGAAACATGTCCTGCATCGCCGGCGCCTGGCCGAGCATTTCCGGTGCATCGGCGACGCGGTCGTCCCACGTCTGTTCACCGCGCATGCTTTCATCGACCGCGCGGCGGATCAGTTCGACCGCCTTGTCGACGTCGAACGGTTTGGCGAGATACTCGAACGCGCCGCCCTGGAACGCGGCGACCGCACTATCCAGATCGGAGAACGCCGTCATGATGATGACGGGCAAGCCCGGCACTTTGTCACGCACGGTTTGCAGCAATTCAAGGCCGGAGCCGCCAGGCATCCTGATGTCGGAAACCAGCACCTGAGGGCTGTCGTGATCGAGCGCCGCGGAAGCCTCGCGCACATTCGCGAAGCTGCGGGTCGCGAAGTTTTCGCGAGCGAGCGCTTTTTCAAGCACCCAGCGAATCGATTGATCGTCGTCTACTATCCAGATCGGCTTCATATAGTTCGGTCAGAAGTCTTGAGAGCGCCCCCAAACCTGTCGCTTCGCGTCAGGCGCCCCGAGGGGAGTGAGAAAACCTGGGGCGGCCCGGCGTTTTCTCACGGTGCATGCGGTGTTAGCAGTCGAGCGGCAGCAGAATCTGAAACTCGGTGTGGCCCGGCCGGCTTTCCACTTCGATCAGGCCGTCGTGCTGTTGCACGAAAGTCTGCGCGAGCGTCAATCCGAGACCGCTGCCGTCCTCACGCCCCGACACGAGCGGATAGAAAATGCGGTCACGGATTTCCTCGGGAATGCCGGGTCCGTTGTCAGTGATATGCAAGTCCAGTGCCAGCTTACATAAGCGTTTCGACACGGTGATCTTGCGCGCAATCCGGGTGCGCAATTCGATGCGCGCGTCGCCTTGCGAGATGCGTTCGCGCAAGGCTTCGGCAGCGTTGCGCACAATGTTCAGCAGCGCCTGGATCAGCTGCTCCTTGTCGCCGCGCAGGTCCGGCACGCTCACATCGTAATCGCGCTCGATCGTGAGGCCACGCGGAAACTCCGCGAGGATCACCTGGCGCACACGTTCACAGACCTCGTGAATATTCACGTCACCGACGATATGCGGATGACGGTGCGGCTCGAGCAAGCGATCAACCAGCGTTTGCAGCCGGTCCGATTCCTTGATGATGACCTGCGTGTACTCGCGCAACTCGTCGCGCTGGCGCTCGCCGAGTTCGAACTCGAGCAATTGCGCCGCGCCGCGAATCCCGCCGAGCGGGTTCTTGATTTCATGCGCGAGATTGCGGATCAGTTGTTTGTTGACGGCCGTGAGGTCATTGATGCGTTCCTCGCGGTCGGTGCGTAAATGCCGCTCGTTCTCGAACAGTTCGAGCAGCACATAGTCTTGCGCGCTTTCCAGAAAACCGACGATCGCATGCACATGCAGCGGCTCGTGGCCTGGACGTTCGAGTATGGCGTCCAGATGCGTTGCGTGAAACCGGTTGGCGGCAATCGCGGTAATGGTCGCGACCAATTCGTCCGCATTCGAGAAAATGTCGGGCCACGCCATCTGCGTCAATTGCTTTCGCGAGAGCTCCAGCATCGATTCCGCCGACGGGTTCGCAAACGCGACGCGCAGCGTGCGCTTTTCGAGCACCAGCACAACCGTCGGCAATGCCTCGAAGCCCGGCAGCAACCCGGAACCCACCAGCTGAACGTCGTCCGACAACGTCTGCTCGTGGCCTTTCCTTGCCTTCATCAGATTCTTCAGAACCATCTTGCAGTCTGGCCGATAGGAGATGGTGATAAATCAGGTAGTGCGCTTATTGTCCCGCCTGCTTTACTGCCTGCTGTTCTACTTCATTGCCCTTACGCCACAAACGTCGGGAGTGGACTCATGCGGGTCCAACAAAAAAGGGACGGCGCCGCCGTCCCTTTGTGACCGATCGCGAGCGTCGGGCAAACGCTTCGCCGTTTGAAGGGCGAAGCGTCATTGCCGCTTACAGCGAGTAGTACATTTCGAATTCGATCGGGTGTACCGACTGACGATAGCGTTGCAGCTCGCCCGTCTTCAGTTCGAGGTACGCGTCGAGCATCGAATCCGTGAACACGCCGCCGCGCGTCAGGAACTCGCGATCCGCGTCGAGTGCGTCGAGCGCCTCGTCGAGACCGGCACACACGGTCGGGATCTTTGCATCCTCTTCCGGCGGCAGGTCGTACAGGTTCTTGTCGGCAGCTTCGCCCGGGTGAATCTTGTTCTGCACGCCGTCCAGACCCGCCATCATCAGCGCGGAGAAGCACAGGTACGGATTCGCCAGCGGATCCGGGAAACGCGTTTCGATACG
>NZ_JAXDPY010000708.1:0-3276 GCF_034668105.1 Paraburkholderia sp.
GGCATACTCGCGTACGGCCGGTGTTTCAGGCACCAGCTTGAACATCATCCCCCAATGCAACGCGATGCCCCACAAGATATCCGCAGCGGCTCGCCGACGAATGCGCGATCTCGCTGCGCACAGTTACTGCGCTTCGGCAGCGAGGCCGACGTGCTGGCGCCACTGGAATCACGCGCCCGTTCGCGGAGGTGGCGGCAGCCTTGCATTGTCGCTATGCGCAATGACGGTGATGGCTCAGCAAACTTCGAATAAAGTCTCGAACTGAATTGCAACTAACGGATCATACGTCGGAAGCAGTGAGCCCGTCGGCAATCCGGTGGCCGGGGATTTCCTCTGAGGAATATCGGTCATTTTGGTGCCTCTTTTGGGGGCAGAGCTATAATGGCCGATCCCTTTCCTTCTCCGTCCTTCGTTATGAGCCGGTTACTTTGCCTGATCGTGCTTTCGCTGGGCTTGATGCAAGCCGCGTCGGCGGAGGAAAACAATGACCGCATGACCGCGTATCTGACGCAGAAATTCGGTCTGGCAAAGGAAAAGGCTCAAAAGATTTCTGACGCGGTGCAGTCCGCCGCTTCGAAATATTCACTCCCGCCGGCACTGCTGCTGGCGATCATCTCGATCGAATCCCGCTTCAAGGAAAAAGCCAAGGGCGCCAACGGCGCGACCGGGCTGATGCAGGTGGTGCCGGGCGCCCATCGCGGGCTGCTGAGGAACGTCAAGGACCTGACCGAGCCGAACACTAACATCGAAGTGGGCTCGGCGATTCTGTACGGTTACATGCGCTCAGCCAACGGCGACATGAACGCCGCGCTCAAGAGTTATGGCGGATCGCAGGCCTACGCGCAGAAGGTAAGCTTGCGCGTCGAAGATTTCGCCGGCGTCGCCGCACCACAGAACGTCGCAGCGCGTCCGGACGGGCAAGTCTCTATGTGCGAAGCCGACCGCTGTGCGGCGCCGGATAATTGGGCCGACGCTTTCACGATACCTGCTGCCAATGGCCCCGGAGTGAAGGGCGGCGCGGTGTTGCCAAACGCCTCGCCTGCAACGCAGCACTGAACTGAAGCTTCCGTCCTCTTGTTGGGTCTCGGTAGCGCTTGCTGACTGAAGCCCCTGGGAGATGAGTCGTTACGCCGCATAAGGCGGCGCGGGGCGCGCGCTGTACGCCTTTTACGCGCAGTTGGCAACCGCTCTACAATGCATTCCCGTTCGAACTCACGCCGCGCCTCTTCCGATCGACCATGCTTATCTCGTTTTCCAGGGCCACTGCTGCTGCACTGCTCGGCGTGCTGACACTTGCCGCCTGTAGCAGCGCCCCACAGCCGAAATTCCAGCAGGAATTATTCGAAACAGGCGCAAGCCCTTACGCTCGAAATTTCAACTCAAATACCACGGATACCTGTGAGGCCGCGCGGCGCGCGCTGTTGAGCCAGGGCTATCTGACGACGATGACGCGCACCGATACGGTAGACGCAACGAAAAATTTCCAGCCGACCGGCGATTCGCACATCGTCGTCGAGTTTCATGTGGTGTGCACGCCGGGAGAAGAGGCGAGCGATACGAGCATCGTATACGTCAACGCAGTCCAGAACGGCTTCGCGCTGAAGAAAAGCGATACCTCGGCGAGTGTGGGACTGAGCGTGCTTGGTTCACTGTCGCTGCCGATCCGCTCGAACAGCGATGCGATGGTCAAGATTTCGAGCGAGACCATCCCGTCGGGCAAGTTCTACGACCGCTTTTTCGGTCTCGTCGATCATTATTTACAAACCGTGGTGCGCACGCAGCCGGTTGCAAACAGCCGCATTGAAACCCGCATGTTGCCCGTGCCGGTCGAAGCGACGATGCCCGCGCCTGTTCCCGAGATGCCGGATGCAATCGACAAGGCTGCTTCCGTGCAACCTGCAAGCGGAGCCGGCGTCGCGCCTTGACGCCTCCTTGGTTCCACGGATTTGGGTTGATCATGACCTGATCAGCCTTTGATCTCGTCACGCTGCGATACTTATCCTAGTTTTTTTACTTCATACGTATATATATGTAGTAGTAGTTAACAAGGGTTAACCCCGTCTGTGGATAACTCTCAAATTCGCCGTTACATCAAGGTGATGGGAAAACCATAACCCAGCGGAGCATCACTGTAGAAAAACTGCGAAGCTGGGATAACTTTGACGGGGCTTGCCCGCTGCCGCGCCTTATCAAGATTCCGCGCACAGGCTGTCCGATGCGCTGTCCCGAAGTTATTCAGAGGTCATTGTGGATAACTTGCATAGCCGGCCGAATCAAGACCCGCGGCGGCGAACCTTTTCGTCGACGCCATTCGCTCGCCACCGTACAGACCGGGACGCCTCGAGGCGCGCACATTGAAGTGGGAAGGTACAAAGATTGCGTCTCTGTTTTTGCAAGCGCAACTGTTGCTATTTAGTCAAAATCATTTCAGCAACGCCCTATCCAGGCATAGAGTTAAAGTGTTTTCTGAAGTTATTGGTGCAGTGCGGGGGTGAGTAATGAAACGCAGAACAGCACGACAGCTAGTCCGACTTCTCTCAGATATCAGGCATGCCAGCCACTGCACGACGTTGCGGGCGGCGGCCACTAACCGGGCCATTTCGCTCGCATCTTCCGAGCATGACGAGGAGGCTCACGAGAGCGACGAAAGCAACGAAGCCGCGCGCGACACGCGGCACGACAAGCCGGCCCGGAGCGGATCATGAGAGCAGCAAGTGAGCAGTCGCTGCGTTTCCTGGTTGAGAAATGGCTGGCGCCGGGCCCTTCCGTTCCGGTTCACGTTACCGAATTCAGCCGCACCCGCCTGGGGGGCAGGCGCTATGTGCGCGTAGAGACTTCTCTCGAAGCCGGATCACGCGGTCTCTTCTTCTTTCGTCATGACGACGGCTGCTGGTGTGTGTTTCCGCCCACCGCCGATACCCCTAAGCTCTTTGCGTATCCCCGTGCTGCTTGACGGCAGGCGCCGCTATCAAGCGGCCGCCTCGTTGTCCGGAATGAGCGCCTAGGTGTCTTGCGCGAGAATCGCGTTGCGCACTTAGGCATCCAGCGGGGCGGCGGCGCGATTCGCTGAACGGGCAATCCGCGCTTTGCCGTTACCCCCGCTTTGCCCTTACCCCCGCTTTGCCCTTACCCCTTCACGCACACTACCTGCCGTAGCGTGTGTACTACTTCGACGAGACTGCGCTGCGCTGCCATCACTGCGTCGATGTCCTTATAGGCCATCGGGATTTCGTCGATTACGCCTTCGTCCTTACGGCATTCGACGTGTGCGGTCGC
>NZ_JAXDPY010000709.1:0-19821 GCF_034668105.1 Paraburkholderia sp.
CATTCCAGATGTTCGGCAACACGTCGTTCGAGTAACCGGAGATAAAGGTTTTGCGGCCTCCGCTGGCGGGATAGACGGAACGCGTCACCGCGCCGATTTCCACCGTACACGTGAATGCCGAGCGACGTACGATCACCAAAAGCATTGCTCACGCGATGGATGTCGCCGATGCGCGGCGACACGGCGTCCACCGTGCCCGGTGTCGAGGCGTTTTGCCGCCCCCTCTTCCAGTACGCGATCTGACGTGAGGTGATATCCCTGCGCAATTTCCGCACCACGCAGCACGCCGATCAAACCCCATACGGTGTGATCGTGCACGGGCGTCGCTTGCCCCGCCCCCCAGACGAAACTGACGATTGAGAAGCGCTGCCGCGAGTCGGTGTGCAGCAGGAATTGCTGATAGGCAGCAAAATCAAGTAAAGACCACGCCATAGGCAACCAGACAAATAAGCGCCGCGCAGGCACCCTCCGCCTGAAAGGCAAAAGAAAACACCCCTCCCACGAAAGTGGACATCTCCACCCCATCTGCAGAAAACCCAAACCTTTGCCACAATGCCTCATCGCGCGAAAGCGCCCGAAACCGCAAACAAACAGAAAATGATCCCCTTCTCGGTCCTAGACCTATCGCCGGTCAACACCGGTGCCACCCCCGCGGACGCGTTCAAAAACACATTAGACCTCGCCCAGCACGCCGAAAACTGGAACTACCGCCGCTTCTGGCTCGCGGAACACCACAACATGACCGGCATCGCCAGCGCAGCCACCTCCGTGGTGATCGGCTACGTCGCCGGTGGAACCAGTAAAATCCGCGTCGGCTCCGGCGGCGTCATGCTGCCAAACCACGCACCGCTCGTCATCGCGGAACAATTCGGCACCCTCGCCTCGCTCTACCCGGATCGTATCGACCTGGGCCTCGGCCGCGCACCCGGCACCGATCAAAGCACCGCCCGCGCCCTGCGCCGCGATCTGCAAAACAGCGCCGACTCTTTCCCCGACGACGTCGTCGAGCTGCAACGCTATTTCGCCGACCCCGTGCCAGGCCAACGCATTCGCGCAGTCCCGGGCGCGGGTCTGCATGTGCCGCTATGGCTGCTCGGCTCGTCGCTGTTCAGCGCGCAACTGGCAGCGAGTCTCGGTCTGCCGTTCGCGTTCGCATCGCACTTCGCGCCCGACTACATGTTCAGCGCGCTCAAGGTCTATCGCGAACAATTCCGGCCGTCGACTACACTCGACAAACCGCACGCCATGGTCGGCGTCAACCTGTTCGCCGCAGATAGCAACGAGGAAGCGCAGCATCTGTTCACGTCGCTCCAGCAACAGTTCATCAACCTTCGGCGTGGCACGCCCGGTCAGTTGCAGCCGCCGGTCGAGCGGCTCGAAGCGTCGCAGATGGAGTTGAACGGCGTCGCGCATTCGCTCGCCTGCTCCGTGATCGGCGATCGCGATACGGTCCGCGAAGGACTGCTGTCAGTCATCGATCAGACCGGCGCGGATGAATTGATGCTGACCGCGCAAATCTACGATCACAAAGCGCGGCTGCGCTCGTTCGAAATCGCCGCGCAAGTACGCGAAGAGTTGAGCGCCGGCAAGTAACGTCGCCGGCAAGCGAGAAAAAAGGGCGGCCTGCATCAGCAAAAACCGCCCTTCTTTTTTGTCGATCGGGTGGCTTCCCTGTAGACGAACATCGGGTTACCCCGCCGCGATGCTCACTGCCAGCGCGGAATTCCACGCCACGATCTGCTTGCCGGGGCCGCGGCACATGCCCGCGGGCATCTGCACCCACGGCTCATAGTCCGCCCGCCACTGGCCCGCGTAATAGGTGGCCTGCTCGTAGCGGCGAATCCCGTCCGCAGTCGTCTTCAGTTCTCGCTCGTACCACTGGTCAACGGATAACGACGGTACACCCTTCGCCTTCCAGTCCTCGAGGCCAATCGGATTGACCAGCAGCAGTTGCTGCGTCTCATGCGGATACATCAGCGCATAGCGGATTGCGAGCATGCCGCCAGCAGTATTCGAAGCACTGACAGCACCAGCGGCACGAACCGGGCCATCCGCCACGGCGGCACTGACCGGCGTGGCGGCAAGCAAGCCTGGCGCCGCGGCTAGCACGCAGGCGCCCAACATGGCGAACAAAGACTGGCGGCGATATTCATCGATAGTGTTCTTGCAAAGAGAAATCAGCGGACAACATGCAGGCGGCGCACGCCGACAAGACAACGCGTGCGCCCCCGTTCAGAGCGCACGATTCCAGGACGCGCCGCCCGACTCTGCTGCCGCACGCGCAAGCTGATGGCGGAGCCGGCCGGTTTGGCACGCATATTGCGGCACTCCACTTCGCACCCTATGTGTCGTGGCGCACGGAGGCCGCGGATGCAAGGGTTGATCGTGCGCAAGTAGGCAAGCGACCGGCATCCGCACAATTCACACTTCTCGGCCGGGGCCAATCAGTGCTAGAACTAGCAGACGGCGCGGCGAAGACGGCGCCGCCTGGCAGCACGAATCATCAGCGTAGAGCAGCGCAACAGAAGCAGGCGAACGAGACATCCGGAGCATACAAATCAGCAACTATCTTGCATGGAACCGGAGTAAGCGCCATCGGGCCGGAGTCAACGCTAACGCGTTAGCTCCCGGCCGGCACGCTAACTCCCGGGTCGATGCGCTGCATGGAGACAGACATGGAAACGCCGGCACGGCTGAATGATCTGCAACGCACCACCCTCGCCATCGTCCTCGCGGGCGGACGGGGCACGCGGCTTGGGCCGCTCACCAACAAGCGCGTCAAACCGGCGGTGCACTTCGGCGGCAAATACCGGATCATCGACTTCGCGCTCTCCAATTGTCTGAACTCCGGCATCCGCCGCATCGCGGTGGTCACGCAATACAAGGCGCACTCGCTATTGCGCCACATGCAGCGCGGCTGGGGCTTCCTGCGCGGCGAATTCGGCGAATTCATCGATCTGTGGCCGGCGCAGCAGCGCGTGGAAGGTGCGCACTGGTACCGTGGCACCGCGGACGCCGTGTTCCAGAACCTCGACATCATCCGCTCGATCCGGCCGAAATACGTCGTGGTGCTGGCGGGTGACCACATCTACAAGATGGACTACACACGCATGATCGCGGACCACGCGGAAAGCGGCGCGGATTGCACGGTCGGCTGCATCGAGGTGTCGCGCATGGAGGCCGTCGCGTTCGGCGTGATGGCGGTGGATGAAAACCGCCGTGTGACCGGCTTCGTCGAAAAACCGGCCGATCCGCCGGCCATGCCGGGCCGCCCCGATTCGGCGCTCGCGAGCATGGGCATCTACGTGTTCAGCGTGGACTACCTGTATTCGCTGCTCGAGGAGAACATCTCGAGCGTCGATACCGATCACGACTTCGGCAAGGACATCCTGCCGCGCGTGGTCACGCAGGGCACGGCGATCGCGCATCCGTTCAGCATGTCGTGCGTGTCGTCGAGTCCGGACGTGGAACCCTATTGGCGCGACGTCGGCACGATCGACGCCTACTGGGCCGCCAACCTCGACCTCGCCTCCACCATTCCGACGCTCGACCTGTACGACCGCAACTGGCCGATCTGGACGTATCAGGAGCAGTTGCCGCCCGCCAAATTCGTCCGTGACATGAAAGGGTTGCAGGGCTCCGGCAACAATCTGATCGTGTGCGGCGGCTGTGTGATTTCGGGCTCGCAGATTTCGCGCTCCGTGTTGTCGTCGAACGTCAAAGTGAGTTCGTTCTGTAATATCAATGAGGCAGTCTTATTGCCGCAGGTCACCGTCGGCGCGAGCTGCCGGCTGCAAAAGGTGGTGGTGGACCGCGGCTGCGCGATTCCGGACGGCACGGTGATCGGCGAAGATCCGGTGGCCGACGCCGAACGCTTCTATCGCACCGACGACGGCGTCGTGCTGGTAACGCCCGAGGCACTGCGGCAGCAAGGGACCTGAGCCGCGCCGGAACGGCACAGCGAGTGTGACCAGACGGGCTGGCGGAGCCGCCGCCCGTTGGGCCGCTCCTGCAAGCCGTCAGGTAACCTCATGTGACCGTCACGCAAACCTCGCACTAACAGGAACGAGACCGAGCCTATGACGATTCGCGCCCTGCACGTCGCCAGCGAGTTGTATCCCCTCCTCAAAACGGGCGGTCTCGCCGACGTCGCGGGCGCGCTGCCGCCGGCGCTGATCGAGCTCGGCGCCGATGTGCGGGTGCTGCTGCCCGGCTTCCCGGCGGTGGTCGCCGGCTTGACCGAGTTGCGGCCGGTGGCGCAACTGGGCCGCCGTTTCGATTCGCCAGGCGTCGCGCTCGAACAGGGCACGCTGCCGTCGAACGGTCTGACCGTCTATGTGATCCGCGCCGCTACGCTGTACGACCGGCCCGGCAACCCCTATCTGAACGACGAACACGTGCCGTACGGCGATAACGCGCAACGTTTCGCGCTGCTCGGCTGGGTCGCCGCGCAACTGGCACAGCACCTCGACCCGGCGTGGGCGCCGCAGGTCGTCCACGCGCACGACTGGCACGCCGGGCTCGCGCCGGCCTATCTGAAGGCCGCTGAACGGCAGCACGGCCGCTCATTCGCGCGTAGCGTCTTCACGGTGCACAATCTCGCCTATCAGGGCGTTTTCCCGGCGCATCAGTTCGGCCAGCTGGCGTTGCCTGACGACTTCTTCAACATGCGCGGCGTCGAATTCTACGGGCAGTTGTCGTTCCTCAAGGCAGGCCTCTATTACAGCGACCGCATCACCACCGTCAGCCCGACCTACGCCCGCGAAATCCAGACACTCGCCCAGGGCGGCGGGTTGGACGGGTTGCTGCGCCATCGCTCGCACGATCTGAGCGGCATCCTGAACGGCGTCGACTACGCCGTGTGGAATCCCGCCACCGACGCACTGCTCGACGATCACTACACGGCCACTCGTCTGGCCGGCAAACTGGCCTGCAAGGAGGCGCTGCAGAAACGCTTCGGCCTTGCGCAGAAAAGCGATGCGCTGCTGTTCGGCGTGGTGAGCCGGCTGACCGAACAGAAAGGCCTCGACCTGCTGCTCGAGACGGTCCCCGAAATCGTCAAACGCGGCGGCCAGCTGGTGGTGTTCGGCACGGGCGATCCGGCGCTCGAACACGGTTTGAAACGGGTCGCGCATGCGCATCCGGAATCGGTGGCGGTCGAACTGGGTTTCGATGAAACGCTCGCGCACACGATCGTCGCCGGCAGCGACGTGATCGCGGTGCCGTCGCGCTTCGAGCCATGCGGGCTGACGCAACTGTATGCGCTGGCTTATGGGTCCCTGCCGCTCGTGCATTGCGTCGGCGGCCTGGCGGACACGGTGGTCGACGCGTCGCTCGAAAATCTCGCCGACGATCTCGCCACCGGCTTCGTGTTCGAACGATTCGAACCGAAAGGCCTGACGGCCGCGATCCGCCGCGCGTTTGCACTCCACGAGCGCCGCACCGAGTGGAAAGCCACGCAGCGTCGCGCGATGCGTCAGGATTTCGGCTGGGGCGCTTCGGCCGAGCGCTATCTGGCGTTGTATCGCGAACTCGTCTGAAGCGCGCCTGCGCAAGACTTCGCCGACGGCCCAATTGTCTCGAAGTCGGCTTTTGCGCAGCCCGGCACCCCGAGGAGCCGTTCGTCCTCGCGCCCGCTTCGTTTGATGGTTCGACGCAACAACACGGGGACCGATCACCTCGCCTGTGACAAACTCATGTATTGTTTCCTGACTACGCAGATTGCGTGTTTTCTTGCATCATCTGTCACAGTCATGCCGCTTCAGGCGCCCGGCCAAGGCCGGTTCGTTGCCGAGGCCATCCTTCCGCTCTCATTGATCGCGCATCACCGCTTGCGCGGGCCACACCATGACGAAAAACGTTCTGAGCATCCAGTCACATGTCGTCTTCGGGCACGCCGGTAACAGCGCGGCCGTGTTTCCGATCCGCCGGCTCGGCGTCAATGTCTGGCCGCTCAATACCGTCCAGTTCTCGAATCACACGCAGTACGGCCATTGGACCGGCGGTGCGATCGAGGCCTCGGAAATGGAAGAGCTGGTCGAGGGGATTGGCGCAATCGGCATGCTGCCGCGCTGCGACGCGGTGCTGTCCGGCTATCTGGGCACCCCTGAGCAGGCGCAATCGGTACTGGAAATCGTCAAGGTGGTGAAGGCTGCCAATCCCCGCGCGTGGTACTTCTGCGATCCGGTGATGGGCGCGGCGAGCGGTTGCAAGGTCGAACCGGGCATCCAGGAATTTCTGGTGCGCACCATGCCGGAGATGGCCGACGCGATGGCACCGAACCACACCGAGTTGCAACGGCTGGTGGGCCGCGAGATCGATACGCTCGAGGAAGCCGTGACCGCCTGCCGCGAGGTCATCGCCCGCGGGCCGAAGCTCATGCTGGTCAAGCATCTGCTCGATCGCAACAGTCCCGCCGACCGCTTCAACATGCTGGTCGTCACCGAGCGCGAGGCGTGGATGGGCCAGCGTCCGCTCTACCCGTTCGCGCGGCAGCCGGTGGGCGTCGGCGATCTGACGAGCGCGGTGTTTGTCGCGCGCACGCTGCTGGGCGATTCGATCCGCGCGGCCTTCGAACACACGCTGGCCGCCGTGAACGCGGTCGTCAAGGCGACCTGGCAGGCTGGGCGCTATGAACTTGAACTGGTGGCCGCGCAGAATGAAATCGCGCAACCGCGTGAATGGTTCGACGCCTGGGTGGCGGAGACAGCGTAGAACCGCGGTTGCATGGAGCGATTCGCTACGGTGCGCCTGAACACGCGCTGCGAATGATTTGACGGCTGTTGGTAGACACGGCGCAGCTCGGACAAGAGAATCCGCGGTTGCTCGAAGCGATCTCGTCACGGTCGCCCGAAGACGCGCTGCTTTGGGTACTTCCGCCGCACAGCACGATCTGCTCACGGGACAGGTGACCCACGTCTGTCAGACAGCCGCCCTATAATGCGTGCCGCGTGGGCGAGGCAAGCATCCGCCTACACCGCTTTTTTTCAGGCGTCCGGGCATCCGGGCGTCAGGCATCCGGCATTCAGCAGACGAGGCATCGATGGACGGTTATATCCGCAGCGAGCGGGAAGAATTTTTTGAGCAGTTGTGCATGAGCGTCGACGCGGACGAAGCGCACGAGCAGGAAGCGATCGAGTACTTCGAGAACCAGTTCGACCAGGCTGACTTCGATCCCGCACAGTGGCTCGACATCGCGCTCTATTACTCGCCGGCGGTGGCGCGCGGCATCGTCGAGATGGTGACGCCCGACGACAAGGCACGCAGCAACATCGCCGAAGTGATCGCCGACAACCTCGATATTTCGTACGGCGAGGACGAGTGCCAGAAGTTCGCCGAGACAATCGAATTCGCGCTCAACAATGGCGTGCCGGTGGACCTCGACCTGGTGCTCGACGGCTGCCAGCGCGCGATCGACGATCTCGACACCTGGGCCGATGAAGAGACCAAGGCGCCGCTGCTGCGTCTGCGTGAAGAGTTGCTGCGCCAGCAGGGCGAGCGCTGAGGGCGTTTGCCTGGCGTGCGTTTTTGTCCGCTGGCTTGACGTTTTGATTGGCGTGTTCGCGATGCACCCCTGCACCACTCCGTTTCGTAACCATATGCCGCAATCCGCACCTACGTGATGCTGCGCACTGGCAGTCAGCCCAAGCACCGCACTGCCTAAGCTGAAATGCTCATTCAAAGCGCCGCGAACTGCCAAGACGGTAGCAAATTGGCTTTCTATCTTCGCGCCAGATTGACCCGCATCTGAAGCCACTTCGCGTCCCCAATCCACCGAGAGGACTTCCTTCGGGACGGGGACTTTCTTCGGGAGGACTCCCTACGGGGCTATTCCCGGATTGTTTATGGCGTCCGATCATCTGTACTCTTATGATGCGCACCATGCGAAGTGGTCCAAAGCTCGCGCGCCGATCCAGCGTTACTGTGACCAGGAGCGGGAGGTAAGCGTCTCGTTCTGCCCATGGAGGCAGTGCTGTTTGTGCGGCAGTGGCGGTGTTTTTTACCGCCATTGCCGCTGCCGCAGCCGCAGCCGCAGCCACTGCCACAGCCAATCGCATTTGCCGTTGCCGTTGCCGTTGCCGAAGCCACTGCCCCACATGACTACCTGCCAACCTTGACCACCACCTCCGCATCGAGATCCCGTTCAATCCGGACAAGATCGTCCTTCACCTCGGCGAATTCATCGGCCGAACACATCTGGTGCCCAAACGTGGCGCGAAGGTGTCGCCTGACCTGCAGAACCCGCGCGCCAGAATCGAACACGTAGCGAGAAGAAAACTCGAAGAACCGATCCTTCACCGTGGCATCCGGCGGAACATCCGTCACGCGCGCGAAGCCCGGCAGCGCCATCTCCAGCGTCTCGTCGAATTCTCCGCCGATGCACGCCCATGGCTGCGTCCGGGCGGGCTCCGCAAGCCAAGTCTGCACCTGCCCCGCCATGCCGCCGGACAAACTGGTCAGCGCGGGCACGGCCGTCGTGCCGTCGGTCCAGACAAAGTGCTCGACGCGTCCTTGCATCGACGTGGAAAACGGGCCGCCGGTTGCGCTCACGTCGCCCACGCGCAACTGCGCGGTGCCATGCAAGCCGGTCAGCATGAGACGACTCGCCGCGATCTGTTGCGTACGCTGGCGCGTGGCCCGTCGAAACGTATTGCGTTCGAGCTCCGCGGTATAGCCATCGTCCTCCACGCGATAAGCGTAGTTCGCCGCCCCGCTCCCATCGATATCGATCTGCAGGCGCGCGGTGCGCTCGCGCAGTTGCGTGGCCGGTGTGCGCGACAACACCCCGGCATCGACCAGCAAGACCGGCCGGTCCATGACGCCCGGCGGCAAATAGCCAAAGCCGATCCCGCCCGCCGTGGTGTCGGCAAATAAAGACAACTCAGGAATCCAGACAATGGCATGATTGATCGCGCTTGCGCCGTATCCAGGCACCTCCGGCAAACTGTAGTAAGGCCCGAGATTGAGCAGCACGGCCTCACTACGAATCCCCACTGCGGCGAGCAGCGCGCCGTACAACGCGACGTGGTCCTTGCAGTCGCCGTAGCGGTTGTGCAGGATGTCGATCGCCTTGTGCGGGATCGCCGCCGTTTCGCCTAGAAACAGCGCGACGTAGCGAATATTCAAACGCATCCAGTCGTACAGGATCTGCGCTTTTGCGCGCGGGTCGCTGGCCTCGGCGGTCAGGCTCTGCGCGAGTCGAACGATCGCCGGGTCGCTCGCCGTCGCGTCGGCGGCGGGACCGCGATAGCGCGCGGCAAAACTCGCGAAGTCCGGCACCGTCGACACCATCAACCGGTCGCCCCAGTTCGCATAGCCCACCGCACCCGCTTCGAGCGGCGCATAGGCGCCGTGCCGGTAGTCGAACTCGTAGCGGGTACGGCCGTTTGCCGTCACGGGCGGCACCGCGACGTAGCCACGCGCATCGGCATAAAGCGGCACGTCGGCGGGCAGGTCGAAGATCAGACGCTGCATCTCGACCGGGTCGCGCGTCGGTTCGACCAGGTAGGCGAAGGTGCCGGCCTGCAGGGGCTTCGTGCGAGTCTTGCGAAACGCCAGGTGCACGCGCGAGCCAGGCTCGACGCCCGGAAAGATCACCGTGCGCAGCACCCCGTCTTCGAAACTCGGCGCGCCCGCCGAGCGTGGCTCCTGCACGTCGCGGATCGCCTCCGGGCCGACCGGATGCGCGACGCCGTTCGGGTCGATCGTTTCGGTGCTCAGCAATTGCACCTGCTCGATATCCTTGTTGAACCACACGTAGCGTTGCGCAATATCGTCGACGCCGCTCGTCGTGTTGGCCCGCAGGACCGTGTCGTCGTGTTCTTCGACGGAACCGTCTTTCTGGATCACGAAAAGATGGACGTCGCGCTCCATCGTCGAGGGGGCGAGGTCGTCGTTGGGGATGCTTGAGGTGCTCGATGTGCTTGAGGGGCCCCCCTCAGCCTGCGAGACGGTTGCGCATGCAACCAGCGCCAACGCGGCGGCCAGCTTGATGAACGGAGCGCAGCGCATCATGCGCGACGCGCCCTGCCCCGTGCGCATTGCGCGAGCGCCCGCGCGGATATCAATCCCCCTCCCCGATTTGCCCAAGCAACGCCTGCAAGCGCTCCACATGCCTGAGCAGCAAATGCCGATGCTTTTCGATCTGCTCCAGCCGGCCGGCCAGGTCGGCCTGAATCGGATCGTCGAGATCGGCAGCGGCGATCACCTCTTCCACTTTCGAGCGCATCGTCGCAAGCTCCACCGGCGCATGACTCAAATGCCGCTCGAAGCGCCGCACATCCTGCATCGCCAGATCGCGGACCTTGCGAAAATGCGCCTGACGCCGATGCATTTCGGCGTCGAGCGTCTCTTCTTCCATGCGTTTGGCCGGGCCCGTCTGGCCGAAAATCGGCTCGGGCGGCCGCAGCACGGTCTTCTTGCGCACCGGATGCGCGGTGCCGCGAAAGCGTGCAAGCGGCTGTTCATTGTCGATGGCTTCGCGCGCCTTGGCCGGTATCTCCTGTTCCGTGTGCGACACGTTCATCCAGCCATTGGGCAAGCCCGTCACGGCCTCGATACCGCGCACGAACTCCTCGCTGAATTCGCGCTGACCGGACAACATCAATTTCAGGTAGCTGGCGGAAAAGGTCATCATGCGCGCGAGACGCGTCGCCGCGCCAACCTCGCGGGTCAGCAGCACCAGGTTCGCTCGCCAGACCGGGAGCAGGTGTTCGTCGGAATCTTCCATCGCTGGGTCTTCCATCTTTTGCCCGATGTAGGGACGACGCGCTGCACACGCGTCATCGATTTGAAAGGGTAGCCGCTTCACGGCGTGGCGCGCAATCCCGGAGCGAACATATGGCGGATGGAGATATGTTGAAATTACACGCTACGCCGCGCCGCCGCGCAGGGATAAAACGCCCCGAAGCTCGCCGTTTTTGAGTTGACCCATGCATTCGCTCTGCGTTCCTGTGCTGAGCGCGCGATCTGTGGCATCCTTTTGCGCCGCTGCGGCACGCTTCGTGCTCCAGCTTTAGCACCATCACGTCGATTAAGGATTTTGTAATGAAGAAAATCATTCTTGCCCTCGCAGCCTCCGTCGCTGCCCTCAGCGCGATCGCTCCCGCCCAGGCCTACGAGCATCATCACAAGGAATGCCACAAAGTGCGCGTCCACCATCATTGGGAAAACCGCTGCCATTGATGGTCAGGGTGCGCCCGCGAGGGTGAATCGGAAGCCCCGCTCCATGCGGGGTTTTTTTACGCCCGGGGCGCGCGTGCCGGGAGGTTTCGCAACGCTCTATAAGTTCTGCGCGAAAGCGCCAGCATGCAATCACGGACACATGCTGTTACACCTTTGCGGTGTGAGGGGATGCGTCAAGGCGAAGTCAAGGCGCCGCGCGCAACGCGAAGCGTCATGAGCGCCGTAGGGAGATAGATGAAAAACAACCACAGCGGCGCCGACCGGGTCGACGCGCGCGAGCGGTAGGTCAAGCGGCCTTGACGCGCTCCAAAGCCGTCACCACCAGTTCTTCAAGCAGAGGCTGGACCTTCACGGCCAGTGTTTCGTCGTACGCATAGGGCATCTGCTCCTCCATATACGTAATCTGCGACAACTCGAGCTGTACCGCGTGCACACCCTGCGAGGGCTGCCCATACTGCCGCGTAATATAGCCGCCCTTGAAGCGCCCATTGGCAACCGCGGAATACCCGCCATGCCGCTCGACCACCGCGGCCAGTTCCTCACCCAATCCCGCCACCGCGCTCGCACCATTCGAGGTGCCGAAATTGAAATCCGGCAGACGTCCTTCGAAGAACCGCGGCACATGCGAGCGGATCGAATGCGCCTCCCACAGCAGCACCTTGCCGTGCTTCGCCTTCAGCGCGGCAAGCTCGCCCATCAACGTATCGTGATAAGGCTTCCAATAGGCATCGCGCCGGCGTGCGACCTCGGCGTCGGCCGGCAGATGGCCTTCGAGGTACAAGGGTTCCTTGTCGAAGGTATCGACCGGCAGCAAACCGGTGGTGTCCTGCCCCGGATAGAGATTCGCGCCATCGGGCGGGCGGTTCAGATCGATCACATAACGCGCGTACGTCGGCGCCAGGATCGACGCGCCCATGCGCCTCGCAAACGCGTAGAGACGGTCGAGGTGCCAGTCGCAGTCGTCGGTACGTTGTGCGGCCGGGGTCATCGTCGCGGCGATATCGGCGGGAATCCGCGTGCCCAGATGCGGGATCGAGATCAGCAACGGCAGGCTGCCCTGATGCAGCGATAAAACCGGCGGAGTAGTTGCAATAGACGAAGCAGTCATGTCAGTCCGGAATCGATGGGATCGAAGGAAATCTCAGTGTATTCGGCAATTCACCCGAGCATTTTGCTTCAGCAAGGGGCATTCAGCCGCTCACCTGAGCAAATCGGCGAGCGCCGCACGATAGCGCGCGTAAGCCCCCTCTTCATCGCGATGCCGACGGTTGTCGACGACCTTGTCGCCGCCCGTGTAGACGTCGCGAATCGGCGTCTCGCCATGCTCGCAGAATACAACGCCCGAGAGCCACGCGTTCGGCGCGTGCTCGGCGATGCTCGAATGATCCGGATCGAGCACCAGGCAGTCGGCACGCCGGCCGGCTTGCAGCGCGCCGACGGCACGGCCGCTTGCATGCGCGCCGCCTTCGAGCGCGGCGCCGAACAGACGATCTGCCACATGCGTGGCCTCTGCCGAGGCCAGCACGTTGCGCTGACGCCGCGTAAGCCGCTGGCCGTATTCGAGCAAACGCAATTCCGCCCGCCAGTCGACGCCGATATGACTATCCGAACCGACGCCGATGCGCCCCTGCGCATCGAGATACGCGTGCGCCGGAAAAATGCCGTCGCCGAGATTGGCTTCGGTGGTCAAACACAAACCGGCGACCGCGCCGCTTTTCGCGAGCGCAAGCGTTTCGTTCGCATCGACGTGCGTGGCATGCACGAGGCACCAGCGGCTATCGACATTGAAGCGATCGAGCAGCCATTGCACCGGCCGCGCCCCTTCGGTTTCGAGGCAGTCGTCGACTTCGGCGGTTTGCTCGGCGATATGGATGTGAACCGGCGCGCTTCTATCGATACCGCTCAGCAATTCATGCAACGAGTCGGCCGATACCGCGCGCAACGAATGCGGCGCCACGCCATAACGCAACGCCGCGCTCTCAGGCCGCGCCGCGCGCACCGTGCCGAGCAGGTCGAGCAGACTCTCCGGCGTATTGATGAAGCGCCGCTGATCTTCGCGCGGTGCACGCGAACCGAAACCGCTGTACTGATACAGCACGGGCAGCATCGTCATGCCGATGCCGCTCGTCGAAGCCGCGTCCACCACACGCTGCGCCAGCTCCGCCTGGTTCGGATAGCGGCTGCCATCCGGCGTGTGATGCACGTAGTGGAATTCACAGACCGACGTATAGCCCGCTTTCAACATCTCGATATACAACCACTGCGCGACGGCAGCGAGTCCTTCCGGCGTGATCCGCGCGGCAAACCGATACATCAGATCGCGCCAGCTCCAGAAGTTATCGGTGGCCGCTGTGCCCGCTGCGGCGCGATATTCGGTGAGGCCGGCCATCGCGCGTTGAAACGCATGCGAGTGAAGATTCGGCATGCCGGGCAATACAGGACCAGCGGCTTTTTCAACGCCGTCAGGAACCCGGGCCGTATCGGGCGTAACCGACGTCAGCGTGCCATGGGCGTCCCATTCCAGCAGTACGTTGCGGCGCCAGCCATCGGGCAGATAGGCGTGCGCGGCGAATAGCGATTGGTTTGCTTGCATCATCTCTCAGACCCTAGCTCAATTCACGCCGTGTATAAACGGTCTCGCCCGCGCGCACGACTCGCGCGCACAACGGACGCCCAATCCAGTAAGCCAGCTCGGCCAGCGTGGCGACCGACCACACCGCGAAATCCGCCGCGCGTCCTGCTTCCAGCGAACCGTGTATCTCCGCTTTGCCGAGTGCTTGCGCCGCGTGCGCGGTCACGCCTTGCAGCACTTCGGGCACGGTCATGCGGAACAGCGTGGTCGCCATGTTCATCATGAGCAGCAGCGACGTGGTGGGTGAGGTGCCCGGATTGCTGTCGGTGGAAATCGCGATCGGCACTTGATAGCGCCGCAGCAAGTCCAAAGGCGGCAGTTGCGTCTCACGGATGAAGTAGTACGCGCCGGGCAGCAGTACGGCGACGGTGCCGGACGCTTTCATCGCGGCGACGCCCGCTTCGTCGAGAAATTCGAGGTGATCCGCGGACAGCGCGTGATGGCGCGCGGCCAATGCCGTGCCGCCGCCGTTCGACAACTGCTCGGCGTGCATTTTCACCGGCAATTTATGGCGCTCGGCAGCTTTGAACACACGCTCGCTTTGTTCCAGCGAAAAACCGATACGCTCGCAAAACACGTCGACGGCGTCGACCAGGCCTTCGTCGGCGAGCGCGGGCAGCATCGTGTTGCAGACTTCGTCGATATAGGCGTCGGCCCTTCCCGCGAATTCGGGCGGCAATGCGTGCGCACCGAGAAACGTCGTATAGACCGTCACCGGATAGCGCTCGCCCAACTGGCGCGCGACGCGCAGCATCTTGCGTTCGTTGGCGAGATCGAGCCCGTAGCCGGATTTGATTTCGATCGCCGTCACACCCTCGGCGAGCAGCGGTTCGAGACGCGCGGCCGACTGGCGGAACAGCGAGTATTCGTCGGCAGCTCGCGTGGCGCGCACCGTCGAGACAATACCGCCGCCCTGCCGCGCGATTTCCTCGTAGCTGACACCCGCGAGGCGCTGCGCGAATTCATCGGCGCGCTGGCCGCCGTACACCAGATGCGTATGGCAATCGACGAGACCCGGCGTCACCCACGCACCGTGCAGATCTTCGCGCGGCCATGCGGTGTAACTGGCGGGTAATTCGGCGGCCGCGCCGAGCCATGCGATTTTGCCGTCTTCGACGGCAATCGCGGCATCGGGCAGCGTGTGTTGGGGATCGCCCTGGGGGCACAGTTTCAGGTGATGCCAGACGGTTTGCTTCATCGCGTGCTCTTTGCAGCTCGTTGCGTGTCTGTGGTGGTTCGCGGCGCGCTTCGCCTGGCTTGCTTCGTCAGGCTTGCTTCGTCAGGCTTTAAGCGCGTACGCGAATCGTCGTCATTGTTACGCTCATCACGTATAGCGGATTCTGATCGCGAGCAATGCGCCCGTGCCTTCGACCACGCACGACAGTGCGTTCGGTGTGTCGATGCGCAGCGTGTCGCCGGCTTCAAGCACGCGCGGTTGAGCGGCGCCGCCGTGCGCGACCTGAACCGAACCGCTTGCGCAGAACAACAGCACCACGTCGGCGGATAAAGTGCGCTGCGTCGCGCCGCGCCACACTTCTGTTTCGCCCACGGCCGCGCTGCGGCGGACCATCAGGTTGAAGTCGCGCGTGGCGCCGTCGACGAGGCGTGCATCGATCCGCGCTTCGCCCGCAAACCGTGCGATGTCGAGCGGCTGGGTCAACGCATGGGTCTTCACGGCGTGCGCGTCGGTGCCGTCGGTTTCGTCGAGCAACATGCCCGCGCCGGACAACAGCACCAACGTGCGGTCGATCCCCGCAAAAGCCGAGAACGGACCGGCCTGCGCGACGTCGGCAATGCTCACGCGCCACGTGAATGTGTCCAACCCCGCGTTCGGCGGAAACGCCGCCACCTCACGCGTGACGCCGCCGCCGTTCTTCCACGGCGCCGCCACGAGTTCGGCGCCGCGAATCAGCGTCGTGCTTGCCATGTTATCGACCAGCGGGCTCTGAAGCGCCACGATCAACGGCCCAGCATCGGCAGATTCAAACCTGCCTCGCGCGCCGTTTGCCGGGCGAGTTCATAGCCCGCATCCGCGTGACGCATCACACCGGTCGCCGGGTCGTTGAACAGTACGCGGCCGAGGCGCTCCTTCGCAGCATCCGTACCGTCGGCGACGATCACGACGCCCGAGTGCTGGCTGAAGCCCATGCCGACGCCGCCGCCATGATGCAGCGAGACCCACGACGCGCCGCCTGCCGTGTTCAGCAGTGCGTTGAGCAAGGGCCAGTCGCTGACCGCGTCCGAGCCGTCCTTCATCGATTCGGTTTCGCGATTCGGGCTCGCCACCGACCCGGTATCGAGGTGATCGCGGCCGATCACGATCGGCGCCTTCAGCTCGCCGCTCCTGACCATTTCGTTGAAGGCCTGGCCCAAACGATAACGGTCTTTAACGCCGACCCAGCAGATCCGCGCCGGCAGACCCTGGAACGCAATGCGTTCGCGCGCCATGTCGAGCCAGTTGTGCAGATGCGGATCGTCGGGGATCAGTTCCTTGACCTTCGCATCGGTCTTGTAAATGTCCTCCGGATCGCCCGACAGCGCGACCCAACGGAACGGGCCCTTGCCTTCGCAGAACAACGGACGGATATACGCCGGCACGAAGCCCGGGAAATCGAACGCGTTTTCCACGCCCATTTCCAATGCCATCTGACGGATGTTGTTGCCGTAGTCGAGCGTGGCCGCGCCGCGTTCCTGCAGCGTGAGCATCGCTTGCACCTGCTTGGCCATCGACTGCTTGGCGGGCAGCACGATGCTGTCCGGCACGGTCTTCATACGCTCGCGCCAGTCTTCGACATTCCAGCCTTGCGGCAGGTAACCGTGAATCGGATCGTGCGCGCTGGTTTGATCGGTCACGCAATCCGGCGTGATGCCACGCGTCACGCATTCAGCGAACAGATCCGCTGCATTGCCGAGCAGACCGATCGACACCGGCTTGCCCGCTTTCTTCGCTTCGTCGAGCATGGCGAGCGCTTCGTCGAGCGTCTGCGCTTTCTTGTCGACGTAACGCGTCTTCAGCCGGAAGTCGATGCGCGTTTCATCGCATTCCACCGCGATCATCGAGAAGCCCGCCATGGTCGCTGCCAGCGGCTGCGCGCCGCCCATGCCGCCGAGACCGCCGGTCAGAATCCAGCGGCCCGACGGATCGCCGTTGAAATGCTGATTCGCCACCGAGAAGAACGTTTCGTAGGTGCCCTGCACGATGCCCTGGCTGCCGATGTAGATCCAGCTGCCCGCGGTCATCTGCCCGTACATCATCAAGCCCTTGCGGTCGAGTTCGTGGAAGTGTTCCCACGTCGCCCAATGCGGCACCAGATTCGAATTCGCCAGCAAGACGCGCGGTGCGTCCGCATGCGTGCGAAACACGCCGACCGGCTTGCCCGATTGAATGAGCAACGTCTCGTCTTCGTTCAGGTCCTTCAGCGAGGTGAGGATCTGATCGAAGCAATCCCAGTTTCGCGCCGCACGTCCGATCCCGCCGTACACGACCAGCGCATGCGGATGCTCGGCGACTTCCGGGTCCAGATTGTTCTGGATCATCCGGTACGCGGCTTCCGCGATCCAGGTCTTGCAGGTTTTTTCCGCGCCGCGCGGTGCGCGGATCGTGCGGGTCGGGTCCAGACGCGGGTCGATGTGTTTCGGGTTGTTCATGGTGGCCCTCGGAATGCGTGAAAATGTTCGGGAGAAGTGCTAAAAAACGAGTCGAAAAATGAATCTGGAAAACGGCTCTGACAACCGCGGCGCAATCAGAAATGTCCGGTGAAACGATAGCGGCTGCCCGGATGCCAGAGATTGGCGATCGAAGCGACCTGGCTTTGCGACCACGTGCGCCGATGCAGCACGAGACACGGTTCGAGTTCCTCCATGGTCAGCAGCTCGCGCGTATCCGCGTCCGCCGCCAATGCTTCGATGCGGTACTCGACGCGCTGCAGCGGCGCCACGCGCACCAGATACTGATTCGGCGTGGTGTTCGTGAAGTCCTGCAACCCATACTCGGGCGCGACCGCCGGGTTGACCCAGCGCTCTTCGAGCTGCACGGGTTCGTCGTTTTCGAAATGCAGCACGCGTGAATGAAACACCGGACTGCCCGCGCTCACCTGCATTTCTTCGGCAAGCGCTTCGTCAGCGATGCTCGCGCCGATGTGCAGCACCTTTGCCTGATAACCATGACCACGCGCGACGATCTCGTCGGAGATGCTGCGGATCGCCACGAGTGTCGATTCGTACTTGGGCCGGGCCACGAACGTGCCCGAGCCCTGCACGCGCGTGAGCACCTGCTCCGAAGTCAACTCGCGCAACGCGCGGTTGACCGTCATGCGCGCGACGTTGAATTCGCGCGCGAGTTCGTTTTCGGAGGGCACCTGGTCGCCTTCAGCCCATTCGCCCGCATGAATGCGGCCGAGGATGAAGTCCTTGATGCCCTGGTAAGCCGGTGCGTTCATTGGCTGGATTGGCGTGCTTGAAACGGGTGGTTCGAGCTTACTGCTCAGAGGCGAACGAGAACGGGCTCAGCTTCGCGATCGTGCCGTTCTGCACGAGACGCGTCACCGCCTCGATATCCGGCGCGAAATAGTGATCGAGCTCGTAATGCGCGACGTCCTTGCGCACGGCGTCCATCACTTTCTGCAGGCTCGGGCTGGTCTTGTGCGGCGCGCGCAGATCGACGCCCTGTGCCGCGGCGAGCAACTCGATCGACAGGATGTTCGCCACGTTTTCAGCGATGTCACCGAGCTTGCGCGCGGCGAACGTCGCCATTGAAACGTGATCTTCCTGGTTCGCGGAGGTCGGCAGCGAATCGACCGAAGCCGGATGCGCGAGCGTCTTGTTCTCGGAGGCGAGCGCGGCAGCCGTCACGTGAGCGATCATGAAGCCGGAATTCACGCCGCCGTCGCGCACGAGGAACGGCGGCAGGCCCGACAACGTCGTGTCGATCAGGAGCGCGATGCGGCGCTCGGCCAATGCGCCGATTTCAGCGACGGCGAGCGCGAGGTTGTCGGCCGCGAACGCAACCGGCTCAGCGTGGAAGTTGCCGCCCGACAGCACTTCACCCGTGTCCGGGAAAATCAGCGGATTGTCGGAGACGGCGTTGGCTTCCAGCAGCAGCACGTCGGCCGCATGGCGCATCTGATCCAGACACGCGCCCATCACTTGCGGCTGGCAACGCAGGCTGTACGGGTCCTGCACCTTGTCGCAATCGGCGTGCGAGACATTGATGCCCGAGCCTTGCAACAACGAGCGGTACGCCGTGGCCGCGTCGATCTGACCTTGATGGCCGCGCAGTTCGTGAATGCGCGCGTCGAACGGCTTGACCGACCCCGCGGCTGCGTCCACGGACAACGCGCCCGCCACCAGGGCGGTGCGGTACAGGTCTTCGATGGCGAACATGTTGTAGAGCGCGAGCGCCGTCGACGCCTGGGTGCCGTTGAGCAGCGCCAGACCTTCCTTCGCCTGCAATGTAAGCGGCTTCAGCCCGACCAGTGCGAGGCCTTCGGTGGCCGGCATGCGCTCGCCCTTCGCGAACACTTCGCCGACGCCGAGCAAGGTGGCCGACATATGCGCGAGCGGCGCGAGGTCGCCCGATGCGCCGACCGAGCCCTTGACCGGAATCACCGGCAGCACGTCGGCGTTGTACAGCGTGATCAGTGCTTCCATCACTTCGCGGCGGATGCCCGAATGGCCGCGGCCGAGGCTCGACAGCTTCAGCGCGATCAACAGACGCACGACGGGACGCGACATCGGCGCACCCACGCCGACCGCGTGCGACAGCACCAGATTGCGTTGCAACAGCTCGAGCTGGTCGTGCGGAATGTGCGTGCTGGCAAGACGCCCGAAGCCCGTGTTGATGCCATAGGCCGGCTCACCCTTTGCGGCGATGTCGGCGACGGCTTTGGCGCAGGCGTCGATGGCGGCGTGGCTGGCGGGATCGAGTTGCAGCGCCACGTGCTCGCGTGCGATCTGGCGCAGTTGCGGGAGGGTCAGGTAGCCGGGCTTCAGAATCATCATGATGT
>NZ_JAXDPY010000710.1:0-10091 GCF_034668105.1 Paraburkholderia sp.
TGGTTTGACGACCCGCATGTCGCGCTGCTGCTGCTGATTTTTTTCGGCGTGCGCCGCACGGTTGGCATGCTGTTGCGTGGGCTGGTGCTGGAGAGTGAATTGCCCGCACCGAAATCGTCACAGACACTGATTGCTCATTGCGCGACGGATGAGCAGATGCGGAATGCCGGCGTGTTCAGCGGGCTGTTTACCAGTGTATTACGGGCGGGTCTGATGCACGACGGGCCCGATCGTCAGGTAGTACTCGATGTGCTGGTGAGTAATCGGCGTGCGTATAATTTGTATCGGCGCCTGGGTTTTGTCGAACTCTCGCGCCGCGCGCCGATCTCGCATCGTTTGCCGCACGAGCTTGAATCGGTACGAATGCAGTTTATGCGCCGGGCTTGACCGAGGCGGAGAAAATCGGCTCGCGCAAATTTAAAAAACAATATCTAGAGAGGAAGGACCATGCATATTCATCCAGTAATTCTTTGCGGCGGAAGCGGCACGCGGCTGTGGCCGATGTCGCGCGGCGGATATCCGAAGCAATATCTCAAGTTGACGGGCGAGAACACGCTGATTCAACAAACGGCGCTGCGCCTGCACGGTGTCGCCGACGTTGCATCGCCGATCATCGTCACAAACCATGAACAGCGCTTTCTGGTCGCGGAGCAGTTGCGCCAGATCGATGTCGTGTCGTCGGCGATCGTGCTCGAACCGGCCAGCCGCAACACGGCGCCGGCTATTGCGGTGGCGGCGTTGCTCGCCATGCGCGAAAGTCCGGACGCGTTGCTGCTGGTTCTGCCGTCCGATCACGTCATCGCAAACGAGCCGGCTTTCATCAAGGCGGCCGGCGCCGCCGCGCAGATCGCCAGAGACGGCTATCTCGTCACCTTCGGTATCACGCCGACCGAGCCGCACACCGGGTACGGCTATATCCGTACCGGCGCGGAACTGGTAGACGGCGCGCAGAGCTATGCGGTCGACGCTTTCGTTGAAAAGCCGGATGCGCGAACGGCCGAACGCTTTCTTGCTGAAGGCGGCTACTACTGGAACAGCGGCATGTTCATGCTGAAAGCGTCCACCTACATGGAGGAGTTGCGTCGCTTCGAGCCCGAAATCGCGAAGCAGGCGGAGCTTTCGTTGGCGAGTGCGCAAGGCGGCAGCGATTTCGTCCATCTCGATGCACAAAGCTTCTCGGGCTCTCCCAACATCTCGGTCGACCATGCCGTGATGGAGAAAACGAAGCGCGCCGCCGTGGTCGCGGTGGCGGACCTCGGCTGGAACGACATCGGCTCGTGGACGGCGCTCGCTGACATTGCGGAGCGCGATGCAAAGGGCAATGCGCTGATCGGCGACGTGCTGACCGACGCCGTGACCAATTCGTACATTCGCGCTGAATACCGGCTGGTGGCCGCGATCGGGCTGGATAACGTCGTGATCGTCGAGACCGCTGATGCTGTGCTCGTCGCGCATCGCGACCAGGCGCAGGACGTCAAAAAGATCGTCGCGCAGTTGAATGCCATGGGACGCCACGAGTCGGTCACGCACCGTCGCGTGGTGCGGCCGTGGGGATCGTACGAAGGCATCGACAGCGGCGAGCGCTTCCAGGTCAAGCGCATTGTCGTGAGTCCCGGCGCGCAGCTGAGCTTGCAGATGCATCATCATCGCGCGGAACATTGGATCGTCGTCAAGGGCACTGCGGTCGTCACTAACGGCGACAAGGAGATCGTGCTGACGGAAAATCAATCGACGTATATTCCGCTCGGGGTCACGCATCGGTTGCTGAATCCGGGCAAGATTCCGCTCGAGTTGATCGAGGTGCAGTCCGGCGCTTATCTCGGCGAGGACGACATCGTCCGTTTCGAAGACACTTATGGGCGCGTAGCGCAGGCTTGATTGCGATGACACGGCTCGCGTGCATACGGCGGCGATGTCGTTGCCGTGTGCGGTGTGCCGATTGCGGTTGAAGTTGCTCGTGTGGCTAAAGGCGCATCGACAGGATTGAACGTCGATCTGCGCGTGAAAAGAGGCGCAATGAAGATAGACGAGCCGGCTATGCCGGCCCGTCTATTTTTTTTTGCGGTTTCTCGCACGGCCTAAAGCGGCACCACCTTCGGCTCACAGTGCGAAGGCTGATTTCCATATGGCTGAAAGACCGGCCCACACCCCCAATGAATCGGCGGACACTCCCACCCACGCCGGACGACAACCGGTGGCATCATGCCGCCGGGACAAGCAGACGGCGCTTCTCGCGTGAGGCAGGCAATGCCGCCGCTTATGGATTGCGAAGCCGAGCGGTCGAGTTCGTCGACGCGGGGCAGATCTTTGAGGACTAGCGTTTTCATGGTGGATCTCCGGCAGGGTTGGATTGACAATGAGCCCGGTTATCGCCGCGCTCATGAATTCCAATTGCACACACCGTGCCATCCATCGCAGAACCGCGCGCGCTCCGCCTGCGCCCGATCTTGCGCACACAAGGTGGTTGAGATAGCCCGACTCGCGATGCGACGGTGTCGGTGCGCTGCCAACAGTCACACCCGTTATGGCGAACGGGGCTAATCGAGGCTAGTCGCCGCGCGGTTGAAAATCGCGTAGATCGGGTCTATCGCGTGCCGATCGATCCCGCGTTCGCCTAACGGCGCGTGCGCTTAGCGCGGCATGCCTCGCCATCCCGCAAGCAGCCCAGGCAATTCGGCCATGTCCCGAAACACATGCACCGCGCCCGCGCCATGCAGCGCGGTCGCGCTGCTGTGACCCAGCTCTTTCGGGCAATAGCCGAACACGGTGGCGCCGGCGGCCACGCCCGCCGTCGCACCCGTGACGGTATCTTCGATCACCGCGCAACGTTGCGGGTCCACGCCCAGGCCCGCGGCCGCGGCAAGGTAGACGTCGGGATAGGGCTTGCTGCGCGGGGTTTCGTGGCCGCTGAAAATGCGGCCTTCGAAGCAGTCCAGAATCCCGGCCTTCGCCAGTTGTAATTCCACTTTGATCCGATCGGCGCCCGACGCGACAGCGATGCGTCCGTCGAGTGCCGCGAATAGCGCGCGCACGGCGGCTGCCGCGCCGTCAATCGCCACCAGGTCGCGATCCAGCGCCTCATTACGGCGCGCACGAAACTGCATTAGCCAATCCGCCGTAATCGCGAAGCCGGTATGCGCTTCGATCAGCGCCGCTTCGTCCTTGACGGCCTTGCCGACAAAAATGCGCATCGTCTCTTCAACGCTCAATTGCCAGCCCAGCTCGCCGAGCATCTCGGTCAGCACGCGGTTGGTGATGGGCTCGGAGTCGACGAGCACGCCGTCGCAGTCGAAGAGTACCGCGTCAAAAGGGAAATCGGCCATCGGGCAGGGTACGGATAGAGGTCGCGGAACCCGCAAGGATACCTCACCGGCTCGCGCCGCCGAGTCTCGCGGTGCAGCTGATGACCGACGCGGTTCTCCAACTTTGAACGATTTCTGGCCGCCGCGAGTCGCACGCTTTCAGCGCGGTTCTTCCCCATGCCAATCAAAGCGACGGATTTTTCCGGCTGCTGCGTTCAAGAAGAAACGGAGCCGCTTCCGGCTTCGGCTCGGATTGGATAGGGGAAACCAGCATGACAACGACCAAACCGGTCCGCTTTCTGACCACGGTGCTCGCAGCGGCAATCACGAGCGCCGCCGCGCTGACGGCGGCGCCCGCCTTCGCGCAGGCAGTGCTCGTCGCGCCGATGGCGCCCCCGCCGCCCCGCGCGGAAGTGATGCCGGCGCCGCGTGCCGGCTACGTCTGGGATCAAGGGCGCTGGCGTTGGGATCATGGGCGTTATGTGTGGGTGCCGGGCCGTTGGCGGCCCGTTCGCGTCGGCCACCGCTGGATGCCGGGGCATTGGGTGCAGCGCGGCCCGAACTGGCGCTGGGTCGAAGGGCATTGGGCCTGAAGCTCGGGCGTCGTATATTGATGCCATGCACGCAGTCATCGAATCGCGGTGCGCCGTCCGGATCGGTGCGCGCACAACCACCCGAGTCGCGCTCCGCACCCGGCGCGCGCTGCGGAGCCGCACGCCTTGAGCGAACGCGAGCCCCATGGCCAGAACCATCCCGATCGCCATCCCGACAGCCATCCCGATCGCGCAGACCATCCCGATGGCGAGCGCGATCCCGACGCGGAACTGCTGGCGCGGGTCGCTCGCCAGGACCCGGTGGCCGTCCGCTCGTTCGTCGCGCGCAAGCTGCCGCGTCTGCTCGCGCTCGCCACGCGCCTGCTGGGCGATCGCATGGAAGCGGAAGACGTGGCGCAGGAGGTCTTCGTGCGGATCTGGAAACAGGCTTCGCGCTGGCGCGAAGGCGAGGCGAAGGTCGATACGTGGGTGCATCGCGTCGCGCTCAATCTTTGCTATGACCGCTTGCGCGGCCGCCGCGAAGTCCCGCACGACGATCTGCCCGACGAGATCGACCCGGCCGCATTGCCCGACACGATGCTCGAAACGCGCGACCGGGACGCGCGCGTTCGCGCGGCGCTCGCCGCGTTGCCGGCACGGCAGCGCGAGGCGCTGGTGCTCAGCTACTACCAGGAAATGTCGAACCTCGACGCTGCTGCCCTGATGGGTATCACGGTCGATGCGTTGGAAAGTCTGCTGGCACGCGCGCGCCGCAATCTGCGCGCTCAACTGGCCGGCAGCGGCCTTAGGAAGGACAAGTCATGACGCCCGAAAGATTTCATCAGATCGTCGAAGCCTACGGCGCCGATTCACACCGCTGGCCGCAACCAGAGCGCGCGGCGGCGCAGCGCTGGGCCGCGGCGCATCGCGTCGAGGCCGATACGGCGCTGGCGGACGCGGTCGTCCTCGATGCGTGGCTCTCGGCCGATAAGGTCGAGCCGCCGGGCATGGCGCTGCGGCAGCGCATCATCGGCAACGCACCGGTACGGCGCCCGATTTCGCCCCGCCGGCGATGGTGGTGGTCGGGCGCGGCGGTGGCCGGCGTCGGACTGCTGGGCGGCGTGGCCGGTGCTTTCGCGGTGTCGTTCTTTGTGGTGACCGGGAGCGTTCCGCAAGCGCATGAATCCTCTTATTTAACTTCGAGCTTCGGTGGTTCTCCCGCCGATTGGAGCGGCGAATGAACGGCCGGTCATGGAAAATCGTGCTGGGGGCGTCGCTGGTACTCAACGTGTTTTTGCTGGGCGCGATTGTCGGCGGTGCTTATCAATGGTTTGCAGCGCGTGCCGCGGGTAGTGTGGTGGTGGCGCAGCAGCACACGGCGCTGCGCTTCGCTGCCGAACCGCTGCCGGTCGAGCGTCAGAAGGCCTTTGCCGACCGGTTGAAGGATGCGCGCCGCGACGGACGGCAGTTTGCGCGCGAGGGGCGGGAAGGCCGGCGCGACGTGTTGCGCCTGCTGGCCGCGCCGCAGTTCGATCGAGCCGCGCTGGATGCCGCGCTGGCCCGCACGCGCGAGGCCGACAGCAGCCTGCGCGCGAAAGTGGAGGGCAGTGTGGCGGACTTTGCGGCCACGCTGTCGCCCGAGCAGCGCGTCGAATTCGCCGAGAGCCTGAAGCTGCGCGGTCAGTGGCGTGAGCCGCAACTAGCCGCCAATGCGAACAAGCCGGCGAAGTCGGGCAACGCGGCCGCGAGTGACGCATCGAGTGACGCTTCAGGTGATTAAGAAAATGCTAAATGGGCGCGACGGATTTCATCGTGGCGCCCGTTTAAAGAAATATCCAACGCCGAAGAGGATGGCATGGCTACCTCACCAGACATGAATCCCGCGGCGATTGCGCTGAACCGCTTCGGGCTCGGCGCGCGTGCCGACGATACACCGCCCGCCGACCCGAAAGGCTGGCTGCTCGCGCAGTTCGAGCAATATCAGCCGCGGCCTGCGGCGTGGGCGAGCCAGCCTGATTCAGTCGCGCTGTCCACCGAGCTGGCACAGCAGCGCATGCAGATGAACCAGTTGAATCAGCAGGTCCAGCAGAATCCGCAGAACGTGAGCGAAGGCACGGCGGCTAGCCAGGGGAATGCGCAAGCTAACCTGCAAGCTAACGAACAAGGCGGCACGCAAACCAACGGGAAAACCAACCCGCAAGCCACCGGACAAGCCGCAATAGAAGCGACTGCCCAAACTGCTAAGCAAGCCGAAAGAAAAGCGCTGCGCGGCGAAATCCTCGGTATGTACCGCTCGTCGGTGAACGCGCGGGTCGCCAGCGCACTGACCACGCCAACGCCTTTCATCGAGCGGCTGGTTCATTTCTGGGCGAATCATTTCGCGGTATCCACCGAGAAACCCGGCGTCGCCGCGCTGGCCGGCTCATTCGAAGCGGAAGCGATTCGCCCGCACGTGCTGGGCCGTTTCGAAGACATGCTGATTGCGGTCGAACGTCATCCGGCCATGCAGTTGTTTCTTGACCAGACGCGCTCGGTCGGGCCGGACAGCATGGCGGCCATGCGTGCCGCCCAACGCAATCCGGACATCAAGCGTGGTCTGAACGAGAATCTGGCGCGCGAAATCATGGAGTTGCATACCCTTGGCGTGAGGAGCGGCTATAGCCAGGACGACGTCACCGAATTCGCTCGCGCGCTGACCGGCTGGAGCCTCGCCGGCAATCCGGGCAATCCCGGCGATCCTCGCAACGCGGGCCGGCAAGCCATGCCGCCGAACGCCGCCCCAGGCACCTTCGTGTTTCGCGCCGCGCTGCACGAACCGGGCGCGAGAACCATCATGGGGCGCCGCTACGATCAGCCGGGCGACGAGCAGGCGTTGGCGATCCTGCACGACCTCGCCGGCGCGCCCGCGACCGCGCAGCACATTGGCGGCAAGCTCGCCCGTCACTTCGTCGCGGACAATCCGCCACCGGACGTGAGCGCGCGGCTGGCGAGCGCGTTTGCACGCAGCGGCGGCGATCTGCCGACCGTGTACCGGACGCTGATCGACATGCGCGAGGCGTGGTCGCCGGTCGCCGTGAAGTTCAAGACGCCGTGGGAATGGACTATTTCCTCGATGCGCGGGCTCGGCTGGCAGGACCTCGGCAACCTGCAGACCGCGCCCATTCTGACGCAACTCGGTCAGCCGGTATGGCGTCCTGGTTCGCCCGCCGGCTATGACGACATTGCCGCGAGCTGGGCGGCGCCGGACGCGCTCGTGCGCCGGGTCGAAGTGGCGCAGCGCTTCGCCTCGCGGGTCGGCGACCGGCTCGACGCCCGCTCGCTCGGGCCCACGTTGCTGGCCGGCTCGCTGAGTGCACCGACGGCCATGGCGGTGTCGCGGGCCGAAAGCGCGTCGACGGCGATTGCGCTGCTGCTGGTCTCGCCGGATTTTCAACGGAGATGAATGCCATGCTTTCACGCCGCAAGTTTATGGGCATCGCCGCCGCGGGCGCGGGCGCGATGCTCGTGTCGCCGCACATCGCCTTTGCCAGCGTGGCCACCGATCGCCGCTTCGTGTTCGTGATCCAGCGCGGCGCGGCCGATGGCCTGAACATCGTCGTGCCGTATGCCGAGCCCGCCTACTCGACACTGCGCGGCGCCCTCGCGATCGATGCATCCAGCGCAACCCGGCTCGACGGCACCTTCGCGCTGCATCCCTCGCTCGTGCGGACCGCCGCGATGTATGCGGACCATCAGGCGCTGTTCGTGCACGCGGTGGCCTCGCCGTATCGTGACCGCTCGCATTTCGACGGGCAGAACGTGCTGGAGACCGGCGGCGCGTCGCCGTATCAGATGAAGGACGGCTGGCTGAACCGGCTCGTCGCATCGATGCCGGCCACCCGCGAGAACGCGATCGCCTTCGCGCCGACCGTGCCGATGGCGCTGCGCGGTAAGGCGGCGGTGACGTCGTATGCGCCCTCGGGCTTGCCGCAGGCGCCTGATGATCTGCTGATGCGGGTCTCGCAACTGTACGACCAGGATGCGCAATTGCGGCCGCTATGGCAGTCGGCGATGACCGCGCGCGGGCTCGCGGGTGACGCCGGCGCGCGTCAGGACCCGGCGAGCCTCGGCAAACTCGCGGCGGGTTTTCTGTCGCGCGACGACGGTCCGCGAATTGCGATGATCGAAACCGGTGGCTGGGACACGCATACCGCGCAGAACGCGCGCCTTGCCGATCAGCTGAAAGCGCTCGACACGCTGCTCGGAGCATTGCGGGACGGCATGGGTCCGTCATGGAGCAAGACGACTGTGGTGGTGGCAACCGAGTTCGGCAGAACCGCCGCCGCCAACGGCACGGGCGGCACCGACCATGGCACCGGCTCGGTGGCGATGGTGCTGGGCGGTTCGGTAGTGGGCGGACGCGTACTTGCCGACTGGCCCGGCCTGAAACCGGGCGAGCTTTACGAAGCGCGCGACCTCAAGCCGACTTTGTCGCTGGATGCGCTGATCGCGGGCGTCGCGAGCGAAAGCCTTGGACTCGATCCGCAACGCATGGCCGCCACGCTGTTTGGCCAAACCGCGGGCACGCAGCCGATGACCGGGCTTGTGCGCGCATAGCGGTGGGGTGCAAAACACAACGCGCCAGCATTCCAGCGAGCGGATTGGACCGCCGTGCGCCGGGTAGCCGGTATGGCAGGACGTTGAAACGGATGTCGCAACCTGGTAGGCCTGGCCCGACGGTGACGGTTCAAATACCAGGACAACATCAGGACGATAGGCATCGCTGCGGAGTGGTTCTAGCGGCGATGCCTATCGTGACCTGTTCGTTGTTTATCAATTGCCAGGCGAGGTCAACCTCAGCCGCCACCGCCTTGCGTACCGATCGTCAGCTTGTTGCTGACTGACTTCACGCCGGCGACGTTCTTCGCCACTTCCTCCGCTTGCGGGATCTGCGCACCGTCGGGTACCGACCCAGTCAAGGTTACCGCGCCGCCACGCGCCCGAACAAACACGTTCGACACATCGAAACCCTGCGCCTTCGACAAAGCCTTGCGCACGCTCAGCCCTAACTTGCGGTCCGCGCTCTTCACCGCCTTCGCAGACGGAGCCGGCGCCGGCGCCGCCATCGCGTCGCTGGACTGGGCATAGGCACTGGACGCAGTCGCCACACACAACGCGATGCCAAGCGCCTTCAATAGATTCACTGTTTTCACGTTTTCTCCATCCTCGAAAAGTTGAGTTCGCATCGTTGCATGCAAAAAACCACGCGCCTGCGAGCGCTTTGCTGCCCGCACGGAGTTCCCTGTCTTGTAGAAGAGTGACGTTGTGAAGCTCCCAGCGCGCTTAAACAATACTCCAGCAAACGCAGTAGTGTTGGAAAAACTGACCTGAGGGTTCTGTGCTGGCCGTCGGTGGCCTGGCCGCCGGTGGCGGGATTTGGCTAACGATGGAACGCATGCGATGCGGTGCTGTGCGCAGCGGAACGTCTCGCTGCGTTGCAGCACGGGGTTGGTGCGCGCGTGACGGCGCGCTTGGGGCTGGGCCTTGAGGGCGGTCTGCTATTGGGGGTTTCCTTGAGCTGGCTTTTTGGCCTTTCCTTGAACTGGCTTTTTGGCCTTTCCTTGATTTCTTATTGGTCTATTAGCGTTGCCCCTGTGCGGGGCGGCACTTACTTTCTTTGCCGCGGCAAAGAAAGATAAGCAAAGAAAGCCGCTCACCCCGCCAGCCCATAAGCGGGTCCCCCGCACAGTTACGGTAGTGGTGCATCTGGAATCGGTGCTCTCGCACATTCGACGTGAGTGACAAGGGAGTCATACTTCCGGCGGCGCTGCGCGCGCCGAAGCGTTATTTATGCGCAGTCATTTGGCCGGCTTTTTCGTGCTTTCATTCACCAGCAACGTGAATCTTTAGGATAACTGGGTGCTTCACCGAGGTGAAGCCGATGGTCCCAACGAATCCAGGCGAAGCGCAATGTTCCTGATGAACCCTTCCGGCGAGCACGCAGTGCGAGCCGGGAAGTATGACGGCTTTGTCACGCGCGCCGAATGTGCGAGGACACTGATTCCAGATGCACCACTACCGCAACTGTGCGGGGGCCCCGCTTATGAGCTGGCGGGGTGAGCGGCTTTCTTTGCTTATCTTTCTTTGCCGCCCTCCATGTCAGGCTAGTTGTCGCCTCACCCGAACCGATTAATGTAAAGATGGGGGGCGGACAGCGAATGGACGATGAAACGCTATTCAGCGCAGACCCGGGAGTGGGCAATCCAACAGATGATGC
>NZ_JAXDPY010000711.1:0-10898 GCF_034668105.1 Paraburkholderia sp.
CGGAATGGGCGCGCTCACAGCCGACATTGCGCGAGCAACTGCACGACGCGCTCCGCCTCTACCGGCTTGACGACCGCGATCGCGCCGTCGCGCGCTTCGTCATCGAGGCGCTCGACGACGACGGTTATCTGCGTCAGGACCTCGCCGATCTCGCGGATAGCGTCGATCTCGAACCCGAGTTGACCGAAGAAGAATTGCTCGTGGCGCTGCGCCTCGTGCAATCGCTCGACCGGCCGGGTCTGGGTGCGCGGTCGCTATCCGAGTGTCTGCTGCTGCAGGTGAACGCGTTGCCCGCGGACACGCCGGGGCGCGACGTCGCGCGGCAGATCGTCGAACATCATCTTGAACGTCTCGCGCGCCGCGAGCAGGCTGAGTTGCAAAAGCAGATCGGCTGCAGCGCCGAGGAACTGCGGGTGGCCTGCGCGCTGGTGCGCAAACTCGATCCGAAGCCGGGCAACAGCTACGGCCGTACCGAAGACAACTACGTGGTGCCGGACGTGATCGTGCGTCAGGTGCGCAACAAGTGGGTGGTGGCGATCAATCCGGCGGTGCAGCCGCGCGCGCGCATCCATCGCATGTATGCCGAGTTGTTCGCGCAATCGGCGGGTGCGAGCCGCTCGCCACTCGCGCAGCAGTTGCAGGAAGCACGCTGGCTGATCCGCAATGCGCAGCAGCGCTTCGATACGATTCAACGCGTGGCCGAGTGCATCGTCGCGCATCAGAAAGCGTTCTTCCAGTACGGCGAAATCGCGCTCAAGCCGATGGTGTTGCGCGATGTCGCCGAAGAACTCGGCCTGCATGAGTCCACTATCTCGCGGGCGACCGGCAACAAATATATGGCTACGCCGCGCGGCATTTTCGAGTTCAAACACTTCTTCCCGCGTGAACTCGGCACGGAAAGCGGCGGCACCTGTTCGGCCGCGGCCGTGCGCGCGCTGCTCAAGGAAATGATCGCCGCGGAGAATACGCGCGACCCGCTGTCCGATGTGACGCTCGCCAAAATGCTTGCCGATCAGGGCGTGCTGGTGGCGCGGCGCACGGTGGCGAAATACCGTCACCTGATGAAGGTGCCGCCGGCGGAACTGCGTCGGCAGATTTAAACGCAGCATTGTTTTTGCGGGCTCTCTCACGAGGGTCATTGCTCCAGCGCCACACGAGCTTCAAGGCTCGCGTGGCGCTTTTTCGTATCTGGACGTTTCGCGCACGCCCCATTACATTGGCGGCTCAAGTCGAAACGGGATGTGTTCCATGAAGTACTCGAATCTGGTCGAGCGTTTGCAAGGCAGGCGTACGTCGGCGTGGGAAATTCATCGCGTCGCTCAACAGGCGCTTGCGAGAGGCGAAGATGTGATCGTGCTGAGCGTGGGCGATCCCGACTTCGCGACGCCCGCGCCGATTGTCGAGCGTGCGGTCGAGGCCTTGCGCGGTGGCGATACGCATTACAGCGCGGTGTCCGGACGTGAACCGCTGCGTGCGGCGATTGCCGCGGAACACACGCGCGCCACCGGTCGCGCCGTGAACGCCGCCAACGTGATCCTGACGGCGGGCGCGCAGAACGGCGTGTTCGCAACCTCGTTGTGCCTGCTGCAAGCGGGCGACGAAGTGATCGTTCCGGAGCCCATGTATCTCACGTATGAGGCCTGCGTGCGCGCCGCGGGCGCCACGCTCGTGCCGGTGCCGGTCGATCCCGCGCGCGCTTTTCACCTCGATTGCGACGCGCTCGAAGCCGCCGTCACCCCACGCACCCAGGCCATTTTCTTCGCGACACCCTGCAATCCGACTGGCGTGGTGATGCCGCGCGCCGATCTCGAACGCATCGCGCGGATCGCTTGCGAGCACGACTTGTGGGTACTCTCCGACGAGGTCTATGCGGACCTCACCTTCGAGCGCGAGCACGTCAGCATTGCCGCGCTGCCCGGCATGGCGGAACGCACCGTGACGCTCGGCAGTCTGTCGAAGTCGCATGCCATGGCGGGGTGGCGGGTGGGCTGGGCGATCGGGCCTGGCATCCTGATCGAGCATATGGGGCGGCTCGCGCTGGCCATGCACTATGGCTTGCCGGGGTTCATCCAGCAGGCGGCATTGACGGCTTTGCAGAACAAGGCGCAGGTCGTCGCTGAGATGCGCGAGATTTACCGGCGCCGCCGTGAGGTGGTGTTCGAGCGCTTGCATCGTGTACCGGGCTTGCGCTGCCTGCTGCCCGAAGCGGGCATGTTCATGATGGTCGACGTCAGCGGCACGGGCCTCGATACGGTCGAGTTCACCTGGCAACTGTTTCGCGCGCAAGGCGTGTCGCTGCTCGACGCTAGTGCCTTCGGCGAGACGGCGAACGGTTTCGTGCGGCTCGGGTTCGTGGTCGACGAAGCCAGCCTGATCGACGCGTGCGAACGGATTGCCGCGTTTGTCGGCGGATTGCCGGTGCGAACGACAGTGTAGGCGGGCGAAAGCGGAGCTTTTGGATGAATGGCGGCCGGTTTTGGGTGAATGCGTCCGATGCTGGTGTCAAGAATCGCTCGCCGAGTTCGTCTTAACAGAACAACCGGCATATCGGCGCAGCACCGGGACGTCACTGCGGCGCAACACCCACGCCTATCGACTCGCAGCCGGAAACGACATGACTCTTCGCTTCTATCTTTCGTTGCGCCAATCGCTGGCGGCAGGATCCATCGCAGCCGCGCTGGTGGACCAGGCATTGGTTCGTCACATCTACGACACGTATTGCATGGTTGGCTCGAACACGGCATTCGTCGATCGAGCCGCGGCTCACTTCAGGGACTGCGTCGAAAACGATCGCGGAGAGTTTCGCCATCACACGGCGTTCGTCGAAGATCCGAAGCAGTCCATGGCGGCGGCCCTGGCGTTGGCCGAAACCGAAGAGCGGACGAAACGTGAATACGAGCAGGTGCTGCTGCCGCTTGTCTATGGGACGACGAGGCCAACCTTCGGCGAAGCCTTCGCGGTGTTCAAGTCGACGGCATTGAGACTTCTGGCGACGCTTTGACGGGCAGTGGCCCTCACGCTGCTTTCGCCAACTTATTTCCGCCAAACCCCTTCACGGATTTTGCTATCATCACTGTATAAACATACAGGTTCCGTGAAAGCGCCGTGGCGACAGATGCTCCATCAGACCTTCGCTCTGATGCCCTTTATTACCTGCAGAACTTCGAGCGTGCGCTGGCGTGGCTCGCCGAGCGTTACGACGATCTGCTGGACGCGCACGAACATGGCTTCCTGCGCGATTTCGCCGCTTTGCCGCAGAGCTCGCGTGCATTGCTGGTTCGCATGCTGATGCGCAAGGGCACACTGTTCCGCGCCAGCCGTCTTTCTTACGACGAAATCGGCTGCCCCTTGCAGGCGGCTGCGCCGCTGACCGCGCTCGGCTGGGTCGACGCCGAACCGGCTCTGACGCTCGACGAGCTGTTCGCGCTGACCACGCGTCCCGAGCTGCTGCTGATCTTTGCGGACGCCATCGCCTTGATCCCCGGCGCGAAGGGCTTGCGCAAAGCCGATCTGCTGGAAGCACTGCGACCGTTTTATGAAGAGGAAGGCCACCGCGAAGGCGAAGGCCACCGCGAATGCGAAGGCCACCGCGAATGCGAAGGCCACCGCGAAGACGAAGGCAAAGAACGAGGCGCCGCCACGTATTCCCTGTCCACATGGCACACCCAAACCTCCGATCGCGTCTTCCACGTCGCGATCGCACCGCTTTGCGAGCGTCTGCGTCTGATGTTCTTCGGCAATCTGCAGCAGGACTGGTCGGAGTTCGTGCTCGCCGATCTCGGCGTGTTCCAGTACGAAAAGGTTGCTTTCGCCGCATCGTCCCGCGCCTTCCAGCAACGCTTGGACGTCGACGTGTACCTTGCGTTGCATGCGTGCCGCGAAGCGCTCGAATGGCTGCCCACGGGCGAGCCGGAAGCCGAGGCGATCGACGAACTCGTCGCCGCGATCGCCGCGATCGAAACCTCGAACGCCTGGCTCGAAACGCGTCGCGCGAAACTGCTGTTTCGTCTCGGCCAGCATTGCGAGCGTCGGCAGAACTGGGCCGCCGCACTGGCTGTCTATGAGCGTTGCGCGTGGCCCGGCGCGCGCCATCGGCGCTTGCGTGTGCTGGAGCGCAGCGAGCGCCTCGCCGAAGCCTTCGCTCTCGCTTCGCAAGCCGCGGCCACGCCGGAAAGCGAAGAGGAAGCGCAGCGCGTCGCCCGCATGCTGCCTCGTTTGCAGCGCAAGCGTGGCGAGCGGGTCGCGCGCGTACCGGCCGCCCGGCCGGTCGAGCGCAGCACGCTGGTGCTGCCGAGGCCCGAGACGCCGCAACCCGTGGAATACATCGCCCGCGATCATCTGACGTGCGACTCGGCGCCGGTTCATTACGTCGAAAACGCGTTGATCAATTCGCTGTTCGGTTTGCTGTGCTGGGAGCCGGTGTTCGCGGCGCTGCCCGGCGCGTTTTTCCATCCGTTTCAGCGGGGTCCGGCCGATCTGCATGCACCGGATTTTCAGGCGCGTCGCGCCGGCCAATTCGCGGCGTGTCTCGCGCAACTCGACAGCGGCGCCTATCGCGAGTCGATTCTGCGGCATCTGCACAGCAAGGCGGGTCTGCAATCGCCGTTTGTATTTTGGGGCCTGCTGACGCCGGAACTGGTCGGACGGGCGCTCGATTGCCTGCCCGCCGCACATCTGAAACTCTGGTTCGAGCGCTTGCTGCGCGATATCCGTGGCAACCGTTCAGGCCTGCCGGACCTGATTCGTTTCTGGCCGGGCGAACGCCGCTATGAGTTGATCGAAGTGAAAGGCCCCGGCGACCGCTTGCAGGACAACCAGATCCGCTGGCTCGCCTACTGCGCGCAACACGGTATGCCCGTACGTGTGCTCGACGTGCGGTGGGCCGACGAGAACGTCGCGGCCTCCGGCGCGGTCGCGGAAGTCGAGACCGGCGAGGCGGCGGAAATCGCGGAAGTGGAGGCGACAGCGGTGCCGCACGGCGCTGCCGCCGCCGAAGTCAGCGCCGTGGTTCAGAACGAGGCCACCGCATGACCTACGTGGTCGCCGTGCGGGCGATGTGCGAATTCACCGCCAGGCGCGGCGATCTGGATCTGCGCTTCACGCCCGCGCCCACCTCGCTGGAAGGGATGGCCGGCCACGTCACGGTCGCCGGGCGGCGCGCCAGCGGGTATGAAACCGAGATCACGCTGAGCGGCACGCATCGTGGTTTGACGGTGCGTGGCCGCGCCGACGGTTACGACCCGGCGGCGAACCGGCTGGAAGAGATCAAGACCCATCGTGGCGCGCTCGAACGAATGCCCGCCAATCACCGCACGCTGCATTGGGCGCAGGCGCTGGTGTACGGTCATCTGCTGTGCCGTGCCCGCGGGCTCGCCGACTTGACGGTCGCGCTGGTGTACTTCGATATCGGTAGTCAGAAGGAAACGCTGCTGAGCGAAACGCACAGCGCGCGTGAGCTGGAGATTTTCTTCGTCGAACAATGCGAGCGCTTTCTCGATTGGGCCGTGCAGGAAGAGGCCCATCGGGCCGCGCGTAATGCCGCGCTCGGCGCGTTGCAGTTTCCGCATGGCCAGTTCCGTAGCGGTCAGCGCGAACTGGCGGTGTCGGTGTATCGCGCGGCGCGTGACGGCAAGCCGCTGATGGCGCAGGCGCCGACCGGCATCGGCAAGACGCTGGCGACGATTTTTCCGCTGCTCAAGGCGTGCGCGGCGGACCAGATCGACCGCGTATTCTTCCTCACCGCCAAGACGCCGGGCCGCGCGCTTGCCCTCGACGCGATCGAAACACTTCATCAAGGCACGGGCCAATCGGCCGCGCGCTTGCCGTTGAGAACGCTGGAACTGGTCGCGCGAGACAAAGCCTGCGAGCATCCCGACAAGGCCTGCAACGGCGAGTCCTGTCCGCTCGCGCGTGGCTTCTATGACCGGCTCGACGCGGCCCGCAGCGCGGCGTTGGCGGGGCCGAGACTCGACCGGGCGGCGGTGCGCGAAGCGGCCCTCGCGCACGCGCTCTGCCCGTACTATCTCGCACAGGAATTGGCGCGCTGGTCCGACGTGGTGGTCGGCGATTACAACTACTACTACGACGGCAGCGCGATGCTGTACGCGCTGACGCAGATCAATCAGTGGCGCGTCGGCGTATTGGTCGACGAGGCGCATAACCTGCTCGACCGGGCCCGGCGCATGTACAGCGCGTCGCTCGATCAGGCCGCATTCCGGCTCGCCCGCAAAAGCGCGCCCGCCACATTGAAGAAGCCGCTTGAACGGCTTCAGCGCGAGTGGAGCGCCGTCAGGCGCGCGCAGACCGACACGTATCAGGTCTATGCCGAGGTCCCCGGCAAACTGCTTTCGGCCGCGCAGAATCTGATCGCCGCGGTGACGGATCAACTCGCCGAAGCACCGCTTTCAATCGATGAAGCAGCGCTGCGGTTTTTCTTCGACGCCATGCATTTCGTCGCGCTGGCGGAGCAATTCGGCGAGCATTCGATTTTCGACATCACCCTCACCGCGGACCGTTACACGCCGCGCGACAAGACGAGTGCCACGCTGTGCGTGCGCAACGTGATCCCGGCCCCGTTCCTCGCGGGGCGCTACGCGGCCGCGCGCACCACGGTGATGTTTTCCGGCACGCTCAATCCGCATCATTTCTATCGCGACACGCTGGGTCTGCCCGAGCAGACCAGCTGGCTCGATGTCGAAGGGCCGTTCCGCGCCGAGCAATTGCAGGTGCGTGTGGCCGGCCATGTCTCTACGCGTTGGCGTGACCGCGAACGTTCGCTCGTGCCGATCGTCGATCTGATCGCAACGCAGTACGCAGCGCAGCCGGGCAACTATCTCGGCTTCCTGAGCAGCTTCGACTATCTGCAGCGAGTGGTGGCGTTGATGCGCGAGCGTCATCCGCAATTGCCGGTGTGGGCGCAGGAACCGGGCATGGACGAGGCGGCGCGCGATGCGTTCCTCGCGCGCTTTCGCACCATGAACCAGGGTGTGGGCTTCGCCGTGCTAGGCGGCGCGTTCTCGGAGGGCGTCGATCTGGTCGGGCAGCAGTTGATCGGCGCGTTTATCGCGACGCTCGGCCTGCCGCAGATCAACGACGTCAATGAGCAGATGCGACGCACCATGGAGGCGAAATTCGGCAACGGCTACGACTATATGTATCTGTATCCGGGGTTACAGAAAGTCGTGCAGGCCGCGGGCCGCGTGATTCGCACCGAGCAGGACCAGGGTGTGGTGCATCTGATCGACGACCGCTACCGGCGGCCGGAAGTGCGGCGGTTGCTGCCGCGCTGGTGGCAGGTGCAGTAAGTAAGCGCGACGGCAGATGCAGCAGGCAGATGCGACCGGCAGATGCAACTGGCGGATGCAGCAGGCGCCAGCAACAAGCCGACGCGTTGCCGCTCCCAAAGCCTGACTCTTTACCTCTCAGGTAATCGACCCGCCTACCGCTGCGGCGCTGATCGAAGGCGCTTCGCTAAACGTCTACGAAGGCGCCGGCCACGGCCTGTACTTCACTCATGCGGAGAGGTTGAACCAGGATTTGCTGGCGTTCCTGGGCCACCGGCCGGTTTAGGGTCGACGGGCAGTTGATCTTCCACCGGCGCGTCGGCTTTGTTGGCCGCCGGTTTTGCGGGAGGTTCGGCGTTTGCCTTGGCGGGAGGTTCGCTCTTCGCCTTTGCAAGAGGTTCGGCGTTTGCCTTGGCGGGAGGTTCGTTCTTCGCCTTTGCAAGAGGTTCATCCTTTGCCGTTGCTGGCGGTTCGCTCTTCGCCTTTGCGGAAGGTTCGTCCTGCGCCATTGCGGGAGGCGCGTCCTTCGCCATAGCAGGAGGCGCATCTTTCGCCAACGCCTTGAAGCCCTCATCCGGCGCGCCGTTCGAATCGACTTTGGCCGCTACGCTGTCGGGGTCCCACGTCAGCAATTGTCGCTGCGGGTTGGCGATTTCGATGCCGCGCGCGCTGAACTGGTCGACAATGCGCCGGTTGAATTCGCGCTGCACGCCCCAACGCGCGCTGTCGCGGCACTGGATCTGGCCGGCCAGCGTCACCGCGGAACCGTCCACCCCATCCACGCCCCAGAAGCTGAAGTCGGACAGAATGCCGTCCTTGAACTTCTCGTCCTCGCGCAGCGCGGCGCCGATTTCCTTCAGCGTGTCGATTGCCAGGTCGACATCCGCGCCGAACACGATGTTCACCTTTACCGCCGCATTGCCGAGTCCGCGATTGGTGTTGTTGACCGTTGTCACCGAACTGAACGGCACGGTGTACAGCGAGCCGTCGCCGCCGCGCAAGCGCACGGTACGGATCGACAGATATTCGACCGTGCCGGACACGCCCGCGAGCGTGACCCAGTCGCCGACCTGCATGGCGTTTTCCATCAGCAGGAACATGCCGGTGATGAAATCCTGCACCAGCTTTTGCGAGCCGAAGCCGAGCGCCACGCCGAAAATACTCGCGCCGGCCAGCAGCGGTCCGATGTTCACGCCGAGTTCGCTCAGGCCGGTGAGCACCACCACCAGAGCGATCACGCTGAAGAGCGCGCTGCGCAGCATCGGCAGCAGCGTGCGCAGGCGCGCGGCGCGCACCAGGTCGCCGCTGGTGGTCCAGCGCTCCAGCCGCCGTTCGACTGACACGTTGACGCCTTCCCACACCACCAGTGCGATCACGGCGGCGACGCCGATGGTGATGACCGCTGACGCCAGTCGATGGCCGACCGAACCGCTGCGGAACAGGTCGACCACGTCGACACCCCATACCTGCAACAGCGCGAGCGCGGTGACAATGCCGATGATCCACGCTACCACCCGCCGCAGCAGCGGGTAGTAGCGGTAGGCATGCTCATGCACGAGCGACTTTGCTGCGTCGTCCTGAGCATGGAAGAGCCGCGCCATCGCGCCGAATATCACGATCGAGGCGACCCGCGCGCCGACCAGGATCGCGAGCGTTATGCCGCCGAGATGCAGCAGGGTGTGATAGCCGTTCTGCACGTCGAGCGCCCAGACGAACCACAGCGCCATCACGATGAACACCGTGAACCACGCCCACGCGTCGGCGAGCGCATTGCCGAACATTTGCAGCGATTCGCGCGCGGCGAAACGCCTGCGGATCAATTCGCCGACCGGCGTCGCGCATTGCAGGATCAGGATCGAAATCATGATGTGGCCGGCGAGCGCGACGACCTTCATCAGCGCGAGGTGCGCGGCGTCGTTCAAACCGAGCGACTGCGCGATCTCCGCGATCGCGGAACCGGCGCCGACCACGGCGACGATCCGCACCATCCAGCGCTGCACGAAAAGCGCCCACGCATCGCTCATGCGTAACAGACGCAGGCGCGGCGCGCTCGGCTGCAGGAAAAAGCCGCTGACGATCACGATCACGCGGCACAGCACATAGATGTCGATCAGCGAATCGAGCGCGCGGTCTTGCGGCGTGCCGTCGTCGGTGAAGATCGACATCAGCGCGCTCGCCGCGCCGATGAATACCGCTAGCGGCAGCAGGCGCAGCACCAGCGTCAGCAGCGCGCGCGGCAGGCGCTGCAGGAGCGTCCAGTGATGCACGGCGCTCTGCTTGCCTTTGGCTTCGGTGGCTTTGCCGGTGGTCGGCGCGGCCGCGGGCGAGGACACACCGGGCTTCGCCGTCTGGCCCGTTGCATCGGACGAAGCGGGTGAAGCGGACGAAGCAGGTGAAGCAGGTGAAGCAGGTGAAGCGGCTAAAGCAGGCGACGCGGCTGAAGCGGGCGCGCCCGGAGCGACAGGAGAAACCGGCAGTGGCGGGGCGGCATTCGGCGCATCGGCCGGCTGCGGCAGGACGTCGACGGGCAGGTCGGCTTGCGGCGCGCTGTCTTCATTGCCCAGTTCACGGCGCGCGGCAAGAAACGCATAGACGCGGCGCAACAGGCGACGCGCGAGCCATTCGAGCACGAGCGCGGGCAGCAGTGCCGCCAACAGCGACAGCACGACATGAACGAGCACGCTACGCGCCTGCGGGTTGGTGAACTGCCAGTTCCACCAGGCGCGTACCGAAGCGACATCGAGCAACGCGGCGACCGAGCCGCGCAACGACACCCCCAGATGGACGGCCCAATGCGCGCCCTGACGGGCCAGTTGCGAGGCGAGGCCATTGGACTTGAACGCGGCAGGAACGAGCGCGGCGGCGCTGCTGGCCGCCGTGGGTGTCGACGCAGCCGTAGCCGCCGCAGTCGCCGAGGCGGGCGGCGCGCTGAGTGCGCCCGCTGCGGCGATCGCCTGCAGCGTGTCGCTGACTTGCGCGCGGCGTTTGGGGTCATTGAGGACGCTGAGGGCCTGGCGGGCCTGCTCCGGCGTCAGCGAGACCGCGGTGCCGGATGGCGTGGAGGCGGCGGGAGGATGCGCCGCGGCGGCAACCGCGGCGGCAAAGACCGGCGAGGCGCCAAGGATAAGCAGAACGAGAAAACAGACGTGGAGTATTTTGCGCATAGGGTGTAAAGCGGGGTACCAGGGGCGGACAGCGGTGCCGGAACGCGCGGATCGGTGCGGCGGTGTGACCCTGAACCGACACCGTTCTGGTCGTACAAGTTCCTTCCGCGACTTTCAGCGCTTGCACAAACGAGCGGTGAGCCGGCGCGAACTGTAACCGACTGTAACCCAGGGTAGCAGAAACCTTGCCCGGCAGACCACGCAGAGCTTGCCCGGCAGACCACGCAGAGCTTGCCCGGCAGACCACGCGAACCGGTCAGCACTTCTGCCGCTGCGCGCGGAATTCCGCCCGCGCTCCCTTACATCGCACCGATTGACGCGTCGAGCACGTTGCCCGGGGTTCTCCGGCCGGGAAGACCGCGCACATGACGCTAGCGCAAGCGGTGACGCGCTTTGAGGTACGCGCCTTTAGCGCGACGGCACGGCAGTTTTTCCGGTAGCCGCGCGGATC
>NZ_JAXDPY010000712.1:0-3254 GCF_034668105.1 Paraburkholderia sp.
CGAGCGCTTCTTGCGATTACCGAAGAACTGACGACACCTTGAAGCGACGGTCCGGGTCTTGACGCCCAGCATGTAAGCACACATAAAAAGCTGGACGGATGCATGATCGGCGGCAGACCCGATTCGCCGGTGGCGGCGGCCCGTGCGCAGACCGTCATTACGGCGCGCACGGAAACCGTTGCAGGCCTTTACGCCCGCTCTTCGCCCATTGCCTCTGCCGCGCGCCGCACCAGCGGATTGCCGCCAACGTTTACGGTTTCGCAGGTAAGCCAGCGAAACGCAACCGTAGCCAGACTGTCGCGTGAGCTATCCAGGATGACTCCATTGCCCATGTATCGATCAATGGAGGTGCCGGATGCTCAGTCATCACGAACTTGCGACACTCATTGGAGACTCCCCCTCCCTCGCCACCCGCGCGTTCACGGCGGATCGATGTGCCACAGGAATCCAGAACGGTCGGCTTACGCGGCTTATTAAGCAGCTGATTACGGACTTATTACGCAGCGCTGAATTAAGCCGGACATCGGCTGCTTTGCGGGCATTCATCGTGCCTTGCGGCGCGTGAGTCGTGATGTTTTTTTTGCCGGCCGGTCGCGACGCAATGTCATTCGGAATGCTCTTGATTCGCCGCGTGACCCGCTGCCAGTAAGGCGCTCCACGTAGCGCGAGCGGAAGCGAGCGCAGCGCTTTCATCACGGACATCGGCTTCCTGCTGACGAACTTCGGCTTGCAGAATGTGATCGTGTACGCCTGCCAGTTCGCGCTGCAGGTCATGCGCATCGTGCGCGAGGAACGACTGCTGTCGGATGACGAAAGCTATCGCACGTACAAGGGAAGAGTGCATTACCGCGTGATTCCTGGCGTGTTCTAAGCAGGAATCCAGAATGGTTGCGGCCGGCGCCTGAACGATCGCGCGCCAGCGCATTCGCTGCCAGCTGCGCCGAGCCGGCCGCAACGCCCGCAAGCCGGGTGTGTCCTACGCGCGGCTCGCGTTGCGCACCGCCTTACCGCCCGTCAAACAGACGATCAACGTGGCCACGACGAGCACGCACAACGCCAGGCGCAGGCCGAGCAAGCCCGCGCCGAGTCCGATCAGCGGCGGGCCGACCAGGAACCCGGCATAACCCGCGGTGGCCGCCATCGAGACGCCGACCGCCGGCGTGACGGTCGAGCGGCCCGCCGCGCTGAAAATGACCGGGACGATATTCGCGAGGCCGACGCCGACCATCGCGAAGCCCACGCAAGCCGTCAACACGGTCGGCACACTCAGCACCAGCGCGAGCCCGGCCGCCGCCAGAAGACCGCCGAAGCCGATCACCTTGCTCGAGCCGAAGCGGCGCACGGACACATCGCCGACGATCCGGCAAGCCGCCATCGACAATGCAAACGCGGAATAGCCGACCGCGGCGACGCTGGCTTCCTCGCTCAAGGTGGCGCGTAAATACACCGCGCTCCAGTCGGCCACCGCACCTTCCACCAGCATGCAAAGGAACGCGAGCAGAGCAAGTTTCATCACCGCGCCATTCGGCAACGCAAAGCCGCTGGAGGACGCGGCCGCGCGCGGACCGAGATCGCGCAACGCAAGCACCGCTGCGGCGGCGATGAGAACGGCGATGACCGCGTCCGGCAGCACGAGAGCGCCGATCACGCCGACACCGCCTTTCTGGAGCATCGCGCCGGTGGCCGCGCCGAGCAGGCCGCCCGCACTCCATGCCGCGTGAAACGACGACATGATCGGCGACTTCCATTGCGTTTCGATCGTGCTGGCGTGGCCGTTCATCGAGACGTCCAGCGCGCCGTTCGCCGCGCCAAGCACGAGGAGCACGATACACAGCGATACCAGATTCGGTGCGAACGCGGGAAGCGGCAGCGCCACCACGAACGTCGCGCCGAGCAGCGCGGTAGCCCGGCCGCTGCCGAAGCGCGGCGCCAACTGTCCCGCCAGCGGCATCGCCACGATGGCGCCCAGCGCAAAGGCGAACAACGCGATGCCCAACGAGGCGTCGCTGAGCGCCAGGCTTTCCTTGATGCGCGGCACTTCGACTGCCCAGGCGCCGATCCCGAATCCGTTGGCGAGGAACACGCCGAGCGTGGCCACACGTTCCCGGAGCGGTTTGGTGACCGGCTGAACAAACGGCTTGGCGAGTGATTTCATGAGCGCGCCACCATGACGTTGTCGCAGACTGTCTCGAGCAGGGCGCGCCGCTCGGCCGTCACGTCGGCTTCGACGAACAGATAGTCGACGGCGGAGGCGGGCGCCACGAAAAAGGGCGCAGCGGTCATCAGCTTTTCCGACGTCATGGCAATCGCCACCTGGCTGCTTGCCTTGACCATGGCCCGTTTGAGTTCGGCCTCTTCGGCGTCGAACGCGGCGACGCCTTCGTCCGGATCGAACGCGCATGCGCCGAGAAAGCACAGGTCGGCCTTGATCTGCTGAACCTGCAGCAAGGCGGTGGCGCCGGTCGAGCCGGCCGCGTGCCGGACGATGCGCCCGCCGATCAGGATGATGTCGAACCCCGGCCGGTTCAGGAGGATGGCGCAAGCCTCCGGCGAATTCGTCACGACGGTGAGATCCGCGTTGTCCGGGAGCGCCGCGGCGATGGCGGCGTTGGTCGAACCGGTGTCGAGCAGAACAATCTGCTTCGGCCGGACGATGGAGGCCGCGGAAGCGGCGAGACAGGCCTTGCGGTCCACCGCTTCGCGCAGGCGGATCGCCGCACTCTCGCCGGAAGGCGAGATCAGCAGCGCGCCGCCATAAACGCGCTTGCAGTGACCCTGCTCGGCCAGTTCGCGCAAGTGGCGGCGCACCGTGTGTTCGGAGGTCTGAAATTCAGCCGCGAGCTCGGACGCGAGGACGCGGCCCTGTGCCCGCAGCCGTTCCAGAATCAGCCGCTCGCGTTCCTCGGGCAGAAGGCCTTCCATTGCATCCTGTCGCGTTCGTTGCATGACTTCACCTTGCCGGATTGCAAAACAAAACGATCATAACCGAGCAAAATGTAGCGCAAACGAGCTGACAGTGCAAGGATTGGCTGAACAGCGCAAATCAAAGCTTGCGGCGCAGCTTGTCCGCATCACGTTGTTCTCCGCTCGTGCCGGACCGGACCGCCTCACACAGTCATTCGGTGGCCGCAGGGGCATTACGGCGCCATCGTGCCCGCGCTTTTCACCATGCAAGCAGTGGTGACTTTCTCGCCGTTGCTGAACGAGAACGTCAGCGGAATCGTCGTGCCGATCTTGAGCGGCTGCTTCGGGTG
>NZ_JAXDPY010000713.1:0-11506 GCF_034668105.1 Paraburkholderia sp.
GCGCCTACGTCATTCCGGCGCTTTGCCGCTTTCCGGCCAGCGGTTTTCGAACACGCAATCGGCGAGCGGCATGCGGCTCGCCCAGCGCTCGGTCTCCAGCATCGGCTCGCTGTAGAACTGATCGACATGGCCGAGACACAGAATCGCCACCGGCCGTGCGCCCTCGGGCATATGCAGTAGCGTGCGAACCGCCTCGACGTCGAATAGCGACACCCAGCCCATTCCCAAACCCTCCGCGCGCGCGGCCAGCCACATGTTCTGGATCGCGCATGCCACTGAAGCCAGATCCATCTCCGGCAAAGTGCGGCGCCCGAAGATGTGCCGCTCGCGGCCGTCCATCAGCGCCATGACCAGCAGTTCGCCGCATTCCAGCATGCCTTCCACTTTCAGCTTCATGAATTCTTCGCGACGTTTGCCGAGTGCGTCGGCGGTCGCGAGGCGTTCGCTTTCGACGCTCGCGTGCAAGGCCGTGCGCACAGCCGGGTCAGTGATGCGCGCGATGCGCCATGGCTGCATGAAGCCGACGCTCGGTGCGTGATGCGCGGCGTCGAGCAGGCGTTGCAATACGGCGGGATCGACCGGCTCGCGCACGAAATGGCGCATGTCGCGCCGTTCGTAAATCGCGCGGTAGACGGCTTCGCGCTCGGAATCGTTAAAAGGCTTCGCCATGGAACAGGGCGGCCGTGAAGGCCGGGTTGGAGGGCCAATAAGCATGCATATACGTTGCCACGATCGAGCCGGCGCGGAATACGGCCTCGCCGGGGGCATCGCCATGCGGCCGGGTGGCTGAACGCAGCGGCGTGAGCGGCGTCGTCAGCTTCGAATAATGGAAGGTGTGACCAGTCATCGGACCGTGCAGACTGTCGATCTGTTGCATGCCGAGCGAGGTAAAGCGCGGTTGCATCGTCGCATGGCCGGGCAACAGGCCGAGCATCGGCGTGGTGGTGCCGTGCGTGTCGGTGAGCTGGTCGAGCAGGTAGAGCATGCCGCCGCATTCGGCAACGAGCGGTTTGCCCGCTGCGGCGTGCGCGCGGATTGCTGCCGCACTGCGCGTGCTGGTTGCCAGCGCCGCCGCGTGCAGTTCGGGGTAGCCGCCCGGGAGATACAGTGCGTCGGCGTGCTCCGGCAGTGCCTCATCGGCGAGCGGTGAGAAATAGTCGACGTGCGCGCCGAGCGTCTCTAACAACGTGACGTTGGCCGGATAGATGAACGAGAACGCGGCATCGCGCGCAATGGCGATCCGCTTGCCCTCCAGAAGTCGCGGCAGCGCTTCGGGCATGGGTGCGCCGAATTCGACCGGCGGCGGCAATTCAGCCAGCGCGGTTTGCGCGAGCGCATCGGCGGCGCGCTCGAGGCGGGTGTCCAGATCGTCGATCTCGTCGGCCTGATGCAAGCCTAGATGGCGATCGGGCAATTCGATCTCGTCGGTGCCGGTGAGGTAGCCGCACCAGCGCAGGTCCGGCGGCAACGCTTCTTCGAGCATTTGCGCGTGCCTTGACGAGCCCACGCGATTGGCGAGCACGCCGTAAAACGGCACTTGCGGCCTGAATCGCGCGAGGCCGAAGGCGACCGCGCCGAAGGTCTGCGCCATCGCTTTCGCCGAAATCACCGCGAGGACCGGCACGCCGAACGTGGTGGCCAGGTCGGCGCTGCTCGGCGTGCCGTCGAACAGACCCATCACACCTTCGATCAGGATCAGGTCCGCTTCGGCCGCCGCTTGCGCGAGCAGGTTCCGGCACGCCGGCTCGCCCACCATCCACAGATCGAGCGACAGGACCGGCGCGCCGCTGGCACGCGCCAGAATCATCGGGTCGAGAAAGTCGGGGCCGGTCTTGAATACGCGCACGCGTCGCCCCAGTCGCCGGTGATAGCGCGCGAGACCCGCGGTGATCGTGGTCTTGCCCTGACCCGACGCCGGCGCGCTGATGAACAGGGCAGGGCACGTGCCGACGGAAGTGCCCTTGGCGGACGCTCCGAAGGCAGTTCCCTGGGGGGACTGCCCGGAGGACGTACGCTCGGGGGACGTGGACATCGCTCAGAACTCCACGCCGCGCTGCGCTTTCACGCCTTGCTCGCGATACGGGTGTTTGACGATGCGCATTTCGGTGACGAGGTCGGCGGCTTCGATCAGCGCGTCCGGCGCGTGGCGGCCGGTCACCACCACGTGCAGCATCTGCGCTCGCGCATTCAGGACCGACAGCACTTCGTCGAGCGGCAGGTATTCGTACTTCAACACCGTGTTCAGCTCGTCGAGAATCACCATCTGATAGTCGCCGCTTTCGATCATGCGACGCGCCTCGTTCCAGCCTTTGCGTGCGGTGGCGATGTCGGCGTCGCGATTCTGCGTGTTCCAGGTGTAGCCGTCGCCCATCGTGACGAAGTCGCAATTGGCGATCGCGCCGAGGAAGTCGCGCTCCGAGGTATGCAGCGCGCCCTTGATGAATTGCACGACGCCGAGGCGCATGCCGTGCCCCAGCACGCGCACGGCCATGCCGAACGCGGCCGTGGTCTTGCCCTTGCCGGTGCCGGTGTTGACGATCAGCAGACCTTTTTCGACGGTGGCGCTGGCCTGCTTTTTCTCGTGGCCTTCGCGCCGGCGCTCGGTCATGCGGTGATGCGATTCGGGATCGGTCTTCATGGAAGGTCCTGTGCGTGAGTGTCGGTGTTGGTCTGTTCGCGGGCGGGGCGGGCGGTGGTTGATGCTATCGCCACGGTGACGCCGTTGTGGATGGTTTTGCGCGTGAGGAGGCGCGCCTGGACGGTATTGGGCGCAATCGGTGCGACTGGGGCAGTCGATGCGACCGATGCATGCGGCGCGCCAGGCGTGCCGGCTGTTGTACTGGACGCGTCGGCTGCATCAAACCCGGCCGCTGCGGCGAGCAACGCGCACGGCTCGCAGACGCCGTCTACGTTGAGATGCTCGCGTGCGGCCGCCGACGGATTGTCCAGGGATATCGCCGCAATCTGCTCGCGGCTGAACAATTTCAGCGGCAACGCATGACGTGCGCAGAATTCGAGCAAACCGGCTTCGTCAGCTTTGATGTCGACGGAAGCGATGGTGCTGATTTCGTCGAACGCATGCGAGCCGAGGGCGGCACGCACAGCCGCTTCGATCTGTTCAGCGGAACTGTGCAAGCGACAACCGATGCCGACGGTGAGCGTTTTCATTGCGCGTCCGCAGGGTCAGAAGCGTTCGCCAAAGCCAGCGACGCCACCCCACCAATCACCACAATTGCCGGCGACCCCAGCCCGGCGCGCGATACCGCATCCGCGAACTCGCCGAGCCGTGCGAGCACGTGTCGTTGCTCGGGACGCGTGGCCGACTCGATCGCCGCACACGCGGTATCGGCGCTCATGCCGGCCGCGAGCAACGCGCCGGCGATCTCGGTCAGCCGCCGCATACCCATGTAAATCACCAGCGTCATCCGGGTGGCGGCGAGTGCGGCCCAGTCCGGCTCGCCGCTGCCGGCGCCATGCCCGGTGACGAACACCACGCCTTGCGCGTGATCGCGATGCGTGACCGGAATCCCGATCGCCGCGGGCGCCGCAATCCCGGCGGTGATGCCGTTGATCACGTCCACTTCGATACCCGCCGCCTGCAACGCCTGCTGTTCCTCGCCGCCACGGCCGAACACGAACGGGTCGCCGCCTTTCAAACGCGCGACGCTGCGCCCGGCCTGCAAGTGCTCGAGCATCTGCGCGACGATATCGGCCTGCGGCGTCGACGGATGGCCGCCACGTTTGCCGACATACACCACCAGCGCGTCGGCGCGCGCGAATTGCAGCACGTCGGGATTCACCAGATCGTCGACCAGGATCACATCGGCTTGCGCGAGAGCACGGGTTGCCTTGAGCGTCATCAGTTCGACGTCGCCGGGCCCCGCGCCGATCAGCCAGGCGCGGCTCATCGCCGCGTGCATGGCGCACGCCATGTCGTGACAAGCGGGAACGGTCGAGGCTCGATGAGGCCGCAAGCGGCGGAAATTGAAGTCATGCGGTGCTACGGATTACGCGCGACGAAAAACGCCACTCGCCGCGTTTCCCTCAGGAAACGCCGACGGCCGCGCCACATCGTGCTTCTGCGCCTTCACGTCCGTCCCTCGCGGATTCCGGCGGCCGGCAGCGTGAGATTCACTGCCTCCGCGTCTGGCCGGTATCCGGGCTGACGGCCTCATGCGTTTTGCCTTCCCGTCCGGATTCGTCAGACAGTGGCATCAAAAACGCATGCGCGATGCGAAAGCACCGCAGGTCGCTTACCGTTGCGGGGACAGCACAGGTTGAGCGCAACAAGCGCGGCCTGTTTCCCGTTTAACTGCACATGCGAACGCATGTGCGGGCACCAAACGCGCGCATACGATAGCACACGGCAGGCCGTGCCGGCACTGCGGAAAGGCCCTGCCGGCGCCCGCGTTTCCTTGACTGCACGGAGCTGCGCGCCTAAACTCGCACGCACTTTGGTGCTCGCATGCGCGCTCACGCGCATGCAGTTAAACGGGAAACAGGGTGCCCACCTGCAACGGACCGGGTCAACCTGTGCTGCCCCCGCAACGGTAAGCGAAAAGCGGTTCCAGGTTGTTTGCCTGGCGCCGCGGAGCCGGCTTCAATGTCCACGCGCAAGGCCGCGTCGGCATATGACCACTGGGCGAGAAACCACTCGCCCGGGAAGGGGAAGCGGCGCTTTCGCCAGCCCGGATACCGGCCAGACTACGAGGAACGTCCACCGCGGGGATGCGGTGGCGCGTTCATGACCTCTGCAGACAAAACGCGTAGACGCGCCGGCGTGCACGTGCAACTCCTACGGATAGACCTCACGATGCAAACTCAAATGCGCAAGATCCCCGTTACGATCGTCACGGGCTTTCTCGGCAGCGGCAAGACCACGCTGCTGCGGCACATTCTTCAGCATGCGGGCGGCAAGCGCATCGCGGTGATCGTCAACGAGTTCGGCGAACTCGGCATCGACGGGGAAATCCTCAAGGGTTGCGGGATCGGTTGCGATGAAAACGGCGTCGAGACCGAAGGCCAATTGTATGAACTCGCGAATGGCTGCCTGTGCTGCACCGTGCAGGAAGAGTTTTTCCCGGTAATGGAAAAGCTGGTGGAGCGCCGCGAGCAGATCGATCACGTGCTGATAGAAACCTCCGGTCTCGCGTTGCCGAAGCCACTCGTTCAAGCGTTCAACTGGCCGCAGATCAAAAACAGCTTTACCGTCGACGCCGTCGTCACCGTGGTTGACGGGCCGGCTGCGGCGAGCGGCCAGTTCGCCGACAATCCGCTAGCGGTGGATGCGCAACGCAAGGCCGATCCGAATCTCGATCACGAATCGCCGCTGCACGAACTGTTCGAAGATCAATTGTCCGCGGCTGATCTGGTGATTCTGAACAAAACCGATCTGCTCGACGAATCGCATCAAGCCGCGGTCGAAGCGATCATCCGCGAAGAAATTCCACCGCAAGTGAAGATCGTGCGCGCACAGATGGGCCAGCTCGATCTGCATACGTTGCTGGGCCTCGAAGCGGCCTCGGAAGAAACAATCCACCTGCGCCACGATCATCATGGTTCAGCGGATGACGCCGATCATCACCATGACGAATTCGATTCGGTGGTCGTCCACGCGAATGTTTCGTCGCGTGAGGCGGTGATCGCGGCGTTGCAGGGTCTCGTCGAAAGCAACACGATTTACCGCGTGAAAGGATTCGCGGCATTGCCGGGTGCGGCAATGCGTCTGGTGATCCAGGGCGTGGGCCGTCGTTTCGACAGTTACTTCGACCGGCGCTGGCAGGCCGGAGAAACGGGCGAAGGCCAGCAAAGCCGCTTCGTGCTGATTGGCGAAGACCTCGACCAGGTCGCGCTGCAGCAGGCGTTCGACACCGCCTTGGGCGCCATGGCAAGCACCCAGCCGCAACAGGCGTAAGCGCTCATGCATCTGCTGCGCACCACGCCGGGCGGTTTTGTCGACGATACGCAAGGCGTGATCCGTATCGATCAACAGCCCGCCGAGATCGTGGTGCTCAGTTCCGCCGATACCACGCTGTCGTTGCTCGCCAGCGTGGTGCCTCGTCTGGGCGAGGGCTTTCCGAGCATAAGGCTCGCGAACGTCACGTATTTGCGCCAGCCGGCTTCAGTCGATTTCTATGTCGAAGACGTGCTGCGGCATGCGCGTGTCGTGGTGGTCGATCATCTCGGCGGCGAGGCGTATTGGCCGTACGGCATCGAACAGGTGGTCGCGCTTGCCGAACGTAACCGGCAGACACTCGCGATGTTCTCCGGCGATTTGCAGGAAGATCCGAATCTGCTCGCGCGCAGCACCGCCGACGCTGAACTGTGTCATCAGCTATGGCGCTATCTGCGTGAGGGCGGCCCGCAGAATGCCGAGGCGTTCCTGCGGTTTATCGCCTACCGCTCGTTTGGCTGGGGGCGCGAACCTGCGCCGCCGCGCGCGTTACCTGCCGCGACGCTCTACCATCCCGAACGCGATACGCCGACGATCTCCGACTGGCAGGCGCGCTGGCGTGAGGACGCGCCCGTTGCTGCGATTCTGTTCTACAAGGCGCATCTGCAAGCGGCCAATACCGCAGTGTTCGACGCGCTGATCGAGGCGCTCGAAGCACAAGGCCTGAATCCGTTGCCAATCGCGATTACTTCGCTGAAAGATGCGCTGAGCCGCGACGTCGTCGAGCAGTTGTGCGCGCAACATGAGGTCGCGCTGGTTTTGAATACGACCGCATTCGCCGCCTCGGCCATCGACGATCCCGAGCCGCTTGCGCTCGCCGGCGACGCGCCCGTGCTGCAGGTGATCCTGAGCGGCGGCAATCGCGAGGATTGGGTCAAAGACAATCAAGGCCTCAATTCGCGCGATATCGCCATGCATATCGCGCTGCCGGAAGTGGACGGCCGCATCATCACGCGGGCGATCAGCTTCAAGGGGCTCGCCTATCGTTGTCCGCACACCGAAGTCGATGTGGTCCGCTATCAACCGGACCTCGAACGGGTCGGCTTTGTGGCCGAACTGAGCCGCCGCTGGTGCCGTCTGCGTACACTCGATAACGCGGACAAGAAGCTCGCGCTGATTCTCGCCAACTATCCGATGAGCGAAGGGCGGATCGGCAATGGAGTGGGGCTCGATACGCCGGCTTCGGTCGTCGGCATTCTGTCGAGATTGCGCAATGAGGGATATCGCCTGGCAGCGTTGCCCGAGGACGGCGACGCACTGCTGAAGAAGCTGACCGAAGGCGTGACCAACGATCCGGTCGTGCGTGATTTACGGCCCGCGTTGCAAAGCCTCTCGCTCGACGACTATCTGGTGTACTTCAATGCATTGCCCGCTGAAGCGCGCCATGCGCTGAACGCACGCTGGGGTTCGCCGGACCAGGATCCCACGTTGCGGCGCGGCCGTTTCATGATTGCGGGCTGGCGCTGCGGGCAGGTCTTCGTTGGGATTCAGCCGTCGCGTTCGCGGCAGCAGGGCGATTATGCGAGCTATCACGATGCCGAACTCGTGCCGCCGCACGCGTATCTGGCTTTCTACTTCTGGCTGCGTCATCAGTTCTGTATCGACGCGATCGTGCATGTGGGCAAGCATGGCAATCTTGAGTGGTTGCCGGGCAAGAGCGTCGCGTTGAGCGATGTGTGTTGGCCCGATCTGATTCTCGGGCCGATGCCGCATCTGTATCCGTTCATCGTTAACGATCCGGGCGAGGGTAGTCAGGCGAAGCGTCGCACGCAGGCCGTCATCATCGATCATCTGATGCCGCCGCTCACGCGCGCCGAGAGCTATGGGCCATTGCAGGACCTCGAACGCCTGGTCGACGAATACTATGAAGCGCTGATGGTCGATCCGCGCCGTTCGAAGCTGTTGAGGCGCACGATTCTCGCGACCATCGTCGAGCATAAGCTGCATGAAGAATTGAGTCTTGCGCAACCGGCTGGTCAGGACGACGAGGACGTGCTGCTGACGCGCGTCGATGCATGGCTGTGCGAGCTGAAGGAAGCGCAGATTCGCGATGGTTTGCACACGTTCGGGCAATCGCCTGAGGGTGTGCAGCGGCGCGATACGTTGCTTGCGCTGGGTCGTTTTCCGGTTGGCGATGGGCAGGGCGGCAAGGCCGGTTTGATCGATGCATTGGCGCGCGATCTGCGGATGGATCATCTGTTCGATCCGCTGTCGGTGGATTGGGCGGCTGCTTGGGACGGTCCTCGTCCGGAGGTATTGCAGCGTGTGAGCGATGCGCCCTGGCGGCACTGTGGCGATGTGCGCGAGCGTCTGGAGCTATTGGCGGCTGCGATGTTGCGCGGGGTATGCGGCGATGAATCGCACAGCGCAGCGCTTCCTCCGGCCGGAGCCTTGCCGCAGGCCGAACGTGTTATGGAACGCCTGCGCGATGATGTGCTGCCGCGGCTCGACGCCTGCGGTCCGCAGGAAATGTTGCATCTGAAGCGCGGTCTCGAAGGGCGTTTCGTGCCGCCGGGGCCGAGCGGTTCGCCGTCGCGTGGACGTCCCGACGTGCTGCCCACCGGCCGCAACTTCTATTCGGTCGACACGCGCGCGGTGCCGACTCAAGCGGCGTGGTCGCTCGGTTTGAAATCCGCGCAGCAGTTGATCGAACGGCATTTGCAGGAGAAAGGCGACTACCCGCGAGCCATCGGTCTCTCGGTATGGGGCACGGCGACCATGCGCACGGGCGGCGACGACATCGCCCAGGCACTCGCCTTACTCGGCGTGCGGCCGAAGTGGGCGCCGGGCAGTCACCGCGTGACCGACTTCGAGATCATGCCGATCGAGGCATTCGACCGGCCACGTATCGACGTCACCTTGCGCGTGTCCGGCTTTTTCCGCGATGCCTTCGCCAACGTGATGCATCTGTTCGATGCCGCCGTGCAGGCCGTGGCCGAACTCGACGAGCCTGAAGATCTGAACCCGATCCGCGCGCGCGTGCTGCGTGAACGCGACGCGCTGATCGCACGCGGCATGGACGCCACCGAGGCGCGCAAGCGCGCTGGCTGGCGCGTATTCAGCGCGCGGCCCGGCGCTTATGGCGCGGGTCTGCAGGACATGATCGACTCGCGGCAATGGGACACCGACGCCGATCTCGCGAACGCCTATCAGGCGTGGGGCGGTTATGCCTACACGCAGAAAAGCGCCGGCGAAGAAGCGCGCCACGCATTCGGCACGCGTCTCGCCGCGCTGGATGTGGTGCTGCAGAATCAGGACAACCGCGAGCACGACCTGCTCGATTCGAACGATTACTATCAGTTCCAAGGCGGGATGGTCGCGGCGGTGCGGCATCTGGCGGGACATCAGCCGCAGGTCTATCACGCGGACCACAGTAATCCGGCGGCACCGCGCGTGCGCACGTTGCATGAAGAAATCGCACGTGTGATCCGGTCTCGTGTGGTCAATCCGAAATGGATCGATGGCGTGAAGCGTCACGGCTATAAAGGCGCCGCTGAAATCGCCGCGACGGTCGACTATCTGTATGGCTACGACGCGACCGCGCGCGTGATCGCCGATCATCAGTACGCGCTTGTCACCGACGCCTATCTGAACGACACCGATACGCGTGAGTTCTTGCAGCGGCACAACCCCCACGCGATGCATTCGATCTGCGAGCGTCTGCTCGAGGCGATGCAGCGCGGTTTGTGGCAAACGCCTGGCGATTATCGCGCGCAGGTCGAACAGCATCTGCTCGCGAGTGAACAGCAGATCGAAGGAAGGCAAACATGAACGCAGCGACTCAAACTCAGCGACCGGATTTTCCCTTTGCCGCGCTGATCGGACAAACGCCTTTGCAGCAGGCGCTGTTGCTGGCCGCGATCGATCCGGGTCTGGGTGGCGTGCTGGTGAGTGGGCCGCGCGGTACCGCGAAATCGACCGCGGCGCGCGCGCTCGCCGAGTTGTTGCCCGAAGGGCAATTGGTCAATTTGCCGCTCGGCGCGAGCGAAGACCGCTTGATCGGCACGCTCGATATCGAAACCGTGTTGCGCGATGGCGCCGTGCGTTTTTCGCCTGGCTTGCTCGCGAAAGCGCATCGCGGCGTGCTGTATGTCGATGAAGTGAATCTGCTTCCCGATGCGCTCGTCGATGCGTTGCTCGATGCGGCTGCCAGTGGCGTGAATACGGTCGAGCGCGACGGGGTCTCGCATAGTCACGACGCGAGCTTCGTGCTGATCGGCACGATGAATCCGGAAGAGGGCGAATTGCGGCCGCAACTGATCGACCGCTTTGGTTTGATGGTCGAGTTGCAGAACTGTTTCGAGCCGCGGGTGCGTCAGCAGATCGTCAAGGCACGTCTGGCGTTCGATCTCGATCCGCAGGGTTTTCGTGCGGGATATGCGCAGCAACAGGAAACGTATGTCCAGCGGATCCGTGCTGCGCGTGAAGCGCTACCGCAACTCGACTTCGACGATGCCGTGCATGCGCATGTCAGTGCCCTGTGCATCGATGCGGCGGTCGATGGGTTGCGCGCCGATCTCGTGATGTTGCGTGCGGCGCGCGCATTGGCGGCGCTGGAGCAGGCGGATGTGGTTACGACCGGGCACGTCGAGCGAGTCGCTGAGGCGGCGCTGATGCATCGGCGCCACGATCGCGAGACGCGTGCGGAGAGTGACGCACGTGAGCGCGAAGCGCCGCGGCAGACATCTGACCATGCGGATGCAAGTGCTTCGCAATCTTCCCAGGATGCAGCGCCCGGCGCCGCTGCCGGCGATAGCGACTGGGGTTATTTGCCACCTCAGCCCGCGGGCGTCGCGCAGGTCAAAGGCGTCATTGCGCTCAACGCAAAAAAACGCTGAGCCATCGGAAGGGTGCCGCCGCTGACTTGTGCAGCGGTTTTCGATGGCGGCAAGGTGCCGGCTCAGGTTCGCGCAGCCGTTTGCAAGGCGCACATGGCAGGCGCATTGCATGGCTGCCGACGCTCGCCGCGATGCGTCATGACACGCTGCGCGCCGAGCATCTGCGCTTCATGCGCGAGGCGCCGCAAGGCGGGGTACTGCATTGCTTCGTGCTCGATTGTTCCGGGTCCATGCTGGGCGGGCAGCGTCTCGCACTTGCCAAGGGTTTGCTGATTGCGCTGTTCGATCGCGCAAGCGCCGCGCGTGCCGAGGCGGCGCTGGTGTGTTTTGGCGGCGCCGGCGCCGATCTGCGTTTCGGTCCCGCCGTGCCGCGCTGGTGGAACGAGCGGTGGCTCAGGCCGGTGGGTGGCGGCGGTGGGACGCCGCTAGCGTCCGGCGTGCGTCATGCCGCGCGGGTGCTGGAGCGCAGCGCCCGGCGCAAGCCCGCGCAGCAGCGCTGGCTGTGGATCCTGACCGACGGCCGCAGTGGCGATCAGCCGGTGCGGCCGCTCCTCGCGGACGAGGTGGTATTTGTCGACTTCGAGTGGGAGACGGTGCGGCTGGGCCGCTGCAGGACGCTGGCCGATGCATGGGGCGCGGCGCTTTTGACGCCGGAAGAACTGATCGCCTGAGCGGTACGCGCACCATGCGGGGCGTTGTCGTGCGCTTATTTTCC
>NZ_JAXDPY010000714.1:0-6613 GCF_034668105.1 Paraburkholderia sp.
CGCGCGATTTCGTCTCCGTCGAAGACGTGGTCAAGGTCAACCTGTTCTTCTTCGACAATCCGGACAAGTCGGGCATCTTCAACCTGGGCAGCGGCCGTGCGCAGCCGTTCAACGATATCGCGAGCACGGTGGTCAACTCGTTGCGTGCGTTGAACAACGAGCCGTCGTTGTCGCTCGCGGATCAGGTGCAACGCGGGCTGATCGAATACATTCCGTTCCCGGATGCATTGCGCGGCAAGTATCAATGCTTCACGCAAGCCGACCTGACGAAGCTGCGTGCAGCCGGTTATGACGCATCGTTTCTGAGCGTGCAGGAAGGTGTGGATCGATACGTACGTTGGCTATTCGGCCAGGTGTAAATCTTTCGGATACCTCTTTAAACTGGAATCTCCCGGTTGGTGATGGTCGCCAACCGGTTGTACGAGGGAGATTCCATATGTTTCGAAAAATTCTGGTTACCGCGGCCATGCTCGCCGCTTTTGGCCACGCGTATGCGGCGGTCGACGTCAACACGGCTAACGAGGACGCGCTGCGTGGCATCAAGGGCATCGGTCCTGCCAAAGCGAAAGCCATTCTCGAAGAGCGTTCAGCGCATGGTCCGTTCAAGGACCCGGCCGATCTCGGCAAGCGCGTCAAAGGCATGGGCGGGCATACCGTCGAGCGCCTGCAGGCGGAGGGTCTCGCTGTCGGTCCGGCTGGCGCGGCTGCTAACACGCAGGCTGCGGCGTCTGCACAGACCAAGGGCGCGGCCGCTGCGGGCGGTGGCGCCAATGCGGCCAATGCCCAAAAGAGCAACGCTACTGTGGCGGTGAAGAAATAGCCTGACGCGGGCCGTGCGCGCGAGGCCGGTCACTTTCGCGCGTACGGTCCGCCATCGTCGTTCCCCTTCATGGTCGGAGTGGTCAGAACACTCCTTCAGCTGTCATGCAGATGACTGGCTCCCGCGGTTCTCAGCCGCGGGCTTTTTGCGTGGTTTCCCGATGTGGCTTGTGTGTGGCTAATGGCGGCCTATGCGCGGCTTGTGCGCTGCTCTTTGCACCGACAAATGCACGGCTTTCTCGATCTTTGTGGCTGGGGGCGACGAGTCGCCATGCGCGATCGCCCGTCGGCGCCTGCATCCATGCGGCCAGAAGGGCCGCACGGCAGCCGCGCGCACGGTGGTTTAGAATCGATGGATTGAAGACTCCGCGCATTGACAGCACTCGACCCGATATGGCTTACAAAACGATTGAAGACACGATTGGCAATACGCCGCTCGTACAACTCGTCCGGCTCCCTGACGACGAGATCCGCAGCCGCAACAATGTGATTCTTGCAAAGCTCGAGGGCAACAATCCCGCGGGTTCGGTGAAGGACCGCCCGGCGCTGTCGATGATCAAGAAAGCGGAAGCACGCGGCCGTATCAAGCCGGGCGACACGCTGATCGAATCGACCAGCGGCAACACGGGTATCGCCCTGGCGATGGCTGCGGCGATCCGCGGCTACAAGATGGTGCTGATCATGCCGGAAGATCTCTCCGTGGAGCGCCGTCAGAGTATGGCCGCCTATGGCGCGCAGATCGTGCTGACGCCGGTCACGGGCGGTATGGAATACGCGCGCGACCTCGCTGAACAGATGCAGCGCGAAGGCAAGGGCATCATCCTCGATCAGTTCGCGAATCCGGACAACCCGGCCGCGCACGTCGAAGGTACTGGCCCGGAAATCTGGCGCGACACCGAAGGGCGCATCACGCACTTCGTTTCGTCAATGGGCACGACCGGCACGATCATGGGTGTGTCCAGCTATCTGAAGGAACAGAATCAGGCAATCGAGATCATCGGCGCCCAGCCGGAAGAAGGTTCGCGCATTCCGGGCATCCGCAAATGGCCGGAAGCTTATCTGCCGAAGATTTTCGATCGCAGCCGCGTCGATCGCGTCGAAAACGTGAGCCAGGCCGCGGCGGAAGCGATGGCGCGGCGCATGGCCTCGGTCGAAGGGATCTTTGCCGGCATTTCGTCGGGTGGGGCCTGTGAGGTGGCGCTGCGTGTCGCGCGCCAGGTCGAGAACGCGACGATCGTGTTTATCGTCTGCGATCGGGGTGACCGGTATTTATCCACGGGGGTGTTCCCGGCTTGAGTGCGCTTCGGCGCATTGAGTGGCCCTCAAGCTAGCTGAGTTGGCCGAAAAAAAGCGCCGATTTAACCGGCGCTTTTTTGTGTCGCTCGCGAACCCGGGCTTGAAGCGTTTGCAACCCGTTCGCGAAGCGCTAGCAACCCACGCGTGAAGCACTCGCGACCCGTTTGTCCAACCCGTTCGCGACGCAGCGAGCGTCCGGGCGCCGCCCTCAGCTCATTGCGAAGCCGCGTCCGGCGCCGCCGCGTTGCTGCTGGCGTTCGCCACGTTGCTCGCTTCCATCTGCGCTTTGACGCGCTCGCCCAATTGGTAAACCGCTAGTGCGTAGAAGAAACTGCGGTTATAGCGCGTCAGTACATAGAAGTTCTTCAAGCCCAGCATAAACTCCGTACCGCGCCCCGGCGACGGCAGATCGACCACCGTCACCGGCGTCGAGGCCTCCGACGCGATATCGAGTCCCGGCTCGTTCAGCAGCAGCCCCGCGCGCAACAATTGATTCAGCGGCCAATGCGGTTCCGGCTGACCGTCGGCGGCCGCTTGCGCGACGCCCAGGCTGCCGGCGTCCGTGCCGATCTTCCACACCACCGGCCGGCCATTTTCCCAACCGTTCTGACGCAGATAATTCGCCACGCTGCCAATCGCGTCCGCCTGGTTCGTGCGCAGATCGATCTGTTTGTTGCCGTCGTAGCTCACCGCGTATTGCACGATGCTGCTCGGCAGAAACTGCGGAATCCCGATCGCGCCGGTGTAGGAGCCGAGCACGGTGGTCGGATCGATTTGCGAATCGCGCGTCCACACCAGGTAGTCTTCGAGATTCTTGCGGAAGGTTGCCTGGCGATCCGCGCGATTGGCGGTATTCGGATAGTCGAAGCTGAGCGTGGTCAGCGCGTCGAGCACGCGGAAGTTGCCCATGAAGCGCCCGTAGATCGTCTCCACGCCGATAATGCCGACGATCACTTCCGGCGGCACGCCGAACTCTTCATAGGCGCGTTGCAGTGTGTCCTGGTTGGCGCGCCAGAAGCGCACGCCGGCATTGATGCGCACCTGGTCGAGAAAGCGCGACTGATACACGCGCCAGTTCTTGATCGACGGCGAGGGCGACGGCGTGACAAGCTTGACCGCGGTGGCCGAATAGCTCACGCGAGCGAATAACGCATGCAATGCGGCTTCGTCGAAGTCGTAGCGCGCGGACATGTCGTTGATGAACGCGTCGACATTCGGGTTGTTCGCGTAGCGCTGCGGGATGATCTCTTCCTCGAAGGTTTGCCCTTGCGGCACCGCCGGTTGCGGCTGGCTTTGGGCGAGCAGCACGGGCGGCTTCTTCGCGGCGCTTTGCGCGATCGCCGGACTGGTTGCCATGAACATGCACGATGCGACGGACAGTGCGGTGGCCACGGTCTTCATGGGTAGCCGGTTTCGTGCAGACAGAGCAAGCTTGACGGTCATAGTGAGCTAGGGGCGCAGTGCGAAAGAGACAGGGGGAAAACGGTTCGGGGCAGTATACCCGACGCTTTCTGCAAAACTGTGCCCAGCGCGTCACAGTCGCTTCGTGTGGTAACTTGGCAAATGTTGGCGCGCCCAGTGAGCGCGCCCTTGGACGGAGACACGCCGCGCGCGCCTCGAAGGTGCCGCGCCGCGCGAAGAGGATCATGGCAACAGCCTTTTATTCCCACGCCGATTGTTTGCTGCACGATATGGGGCAATGGCATCCCGAATGCCCAGCGCGCCTGCACGCAATCGAAGATCAATTGATCGCGAGCCGCATCGACTCGGTGATCGAGCGCGAGTCGGCGCCGCTCGCCGATGACGCCCAACTGCTGCGGGTGCATACGCAAGCCCACGTCGATTACATCCGCAGCCGTTCGCCCGCTGAGGGGCTCGCCGAAATCGATCCCGACACGTCGATGAACCCGTACAGTCTGCAGGCCGCGTTGCGCGCGGCCGGCGCCGCGGTGGCCGCGACCGACGCAGTGATTGAAGGCCGCTACGACAATGCGTTCTGCAGCGTGCGCCCGCCGGGCCACCATGCGGAGCCGGCGCGGGCCATGGGCTTCTGCTTTTTCAACAACGTCGCGATCGCCGCCCGTCATGCGCTGGAAGTGCACGGCCTGCAGCGCGTGGCGATCATCGACTTCGACGTCCATCACGGGAACGGCACCGAAGCGGCCTTTTCGGGCGACTCGCGTGTGCTCATGTGCAGCATCTTCCAGCATCCGTTCTATCCGTTCACCGGCGCCGACAACCAGGCGCCGAACATGTGCAACGTGCCGATGCCGGCGCGCTCGAAAGGCATGGCGGTGCGCGAGGCGGTCGACATGTTGTGGCTGCCGCGCCTGCACGATTTCAAGCCTGAGATGATCTTCATTTCGGCCGGCTTCGATGCGCATCGCGAGGACGATCTCGGCAACATGGGTCTCGTCGAAGACGACTACGCATGGATCACCGACCAGGTGCGCGAGATCGCGAAGCGCTATGCGCATGGGCGGATCGTCAGCTGTCTCGAAGGCGGCTACAACCTGTCGGCGCTCGGGCGCAGCGTGGTCGCGCACGTGCGCTCGCTGGCCGGAATCTGACTGCCGCGCCATAGCCACCGCAAGCCACTGCAAGCTACAGGAACTGCGCGAACGTCGCGAACTGCATCAACTCAACGAGGAACGAGCCATGAATGCCGAGGTGCGCAGTGCTTCGCTGGTCGAAACCGAACACGACGCCTATGGCGTGCCGGGCGTCGTCCGCTTGACGATGAACCGGCCTGATGCCTTCAACGCACTCTCCGAAGCCCTGCTGGAAGAGTTGCAGGCAACGCTCACGGCGCTGGAGCAATCCGATGCGCGGGTGGTGGTGATCGCCGGCGCGGGCCGCGCGTTTTGCGCGGGACACGATCTGAAGGAGATGCGCGCGGCGCCGTCGCTGGCTTACTACCAGGCGTTGTTCGCGCGCTGCACGAAACTGATGCTGACGATCCAGCGCTTGCCGCAACCGGTGATCGCGCGGGTGCATGGCATCGCCACGGCCGCCGGCTGCCAGCTGGTCGCGATGTGCGATCTGGCCGTCGCCGCTGACACCGCGCGCTTTGCCGTCTCGGGCGTCAACCTGGGCCTTTTCTGCGCGACGCCTTCGGTGCCGCTGTCGCGCAATCTGTCGCGTAAGGCGGCGCTCGAAATGCTGCTCACTGGCGATTTCATCGACGCCGTGCAAGCGAAACACCAGGGCCTCGTGAATCGCGTGGTGCCGGCCGACGCGCTCGACGCCGAGGTCGCGCGGCTCGCGAAAAGCATCTGCGCGAAACCCGTCGAAGCGGTGAGCGCCGGCAAGGGCCTGTTCTATCGGCAGCTGGAAATGGGCATCGAAGCGGCGTATCAGCTGGCCGGCCAGACCATGGCCTGCAACATGATGGACGACTCGGCGCTCGAAGGCGTGCAGGCCTTTATCGACAAACGTCCGCCCGACTGGAAGCGCTAACCGGGCCGGGCGGTTGTCGTCCGGGCTAGCAGTCGCACACGCACTCGTCCGGATGCCTGACTTTCCAGATGGCGTCCGGTGCCGGAATTCGAGGGCGTCCGCGCGTCGACCCACTCAACCCGATTCGCTCGGTCGAAAACCGCCTTCCAGCGTTCAGGCCTTGGGCAGCCGTTTCTCGATCCAGTCGATCAGCGCGCCGATCACCCGATCCCGGTCGAGATCGTTCATCGTCTCGTGATAGCTGCCTTCGTGCAGGGTGAGCGTCTTGTCCGGCGAACCCGCATGCGCGCCGAAATCGCGGCTGCCTTCGGGTTCGGTGAGCTTGTCGGCGGTGCCGTGATACACCAGCAGCGGCACACGGAGTCCCGCACGGCCGCGCTCGATGCGTGCCATCGCCAGCAACAACTCCGCACCGGTACGCGCCGGAATCGCGCCGTGATGAACCAGCGGATCGTTGCGGTTTGCGTTCACCACGGGCTGCAGACGCGAGAGCAAGGCCGCGTCGATTTTCATCGCCGGGAAGGTCGGCCAGATGCGGCTGATCAGTTGGCTCACCTTGAGCATCCAGCGCGGCACATCGCGGCCCGGCGCGAGTGCAGGGCTTGACAGGATCAGACCGCTCAGCCGGCGCCCGCTCGCCTCGAGCCGCTCGATCGCATACAGCGCCGCGACCGCGCCGCCCATGCTGTGGCCCATCAGGAACAGCGGGGCGCAGCTGGTCGCGGCTTCGTCGAGCAACGCCTGGGCGTCGAGCAGATAGTCGTCGAAGCGTTTGACCCACACCCGTTTGCCCGGCGCATGCCCATGTCCGCGCAAATCGACCGCGACGACTTCAATGCCCGCCGGGTTCAGCCGGTCCGCCAGCGCCGTGTAACGCCCAGCGTGCTCGGCGAGCCCGTGCAGCAGCGCGACCGTGGCGCGCAGTTGAGTGGTAGCGGGCCACCGATACAACGGTAGTTCGATGCCATCGCCGGTCGTGACCGTCGAGCGCAACGGGGCGCCGCCTTTGGGGGCGTTCGCAGGGGTATTCGCAGAGGCG
>NZ_JAXDPY010000715.1:0-13426 GCF_034668105.1 Paraburkholderia sp.
GGTCTTGCGGCCGTTCAATGCCGCGCGGCGTGCGGCGAGCGTGGCGCGCACGTCGTCGCCGAGTTTCATCAGCCCGGCGAGTTCCGGTGCGGCAAAGGTTTCGTCCAGTTGCGTCACGCTGTTGGTAGCGGGATCGAAAATCAGATCGTATTCGCTCGATTTGCCGGCCGCGACGACCTCGAGACCCAGCGTGCGCGCCCAGCTCACCCAACCGATCAGGTTCGACGGCTGGTCGCCGTCGGCGGTCGTGTAGACCACGCCTGCTCGCGCCGCGAGTTGCGCGAGCGAGATGCCGGCCACCGCGTCCACTTCCTTGCTGACCATCGCCACGTGACGTTTGTGCTGCAACGCGCGGCGTGCGCAGCGATAGCCGATCGACGGATTGCCGGTCGCTTCCACGAGAATGTTGTAGCGCGCCGGGTCGAGCAACGCGACGTCCGCGATCAGCCCGATGGCGTTCCGCGGCAGCGCGGCGACCTCGTCCGGCGTGATGCATTCGACCAGATCCGCCGCCGGGTAACCGAGTTCCTCGCACAGCGCGCGCAGGCCCGCGATGTCCAGATCGCACAGCAGCGTCGGCGCGAGCCGCGGCATCAGACGCGTTTGCGCGAGCAGCGTGCGAGCGAAGCCGCCTTTCGCGCCGGTCAGCGCGTAGCGAACCTCCGGCGTTCCCGGGGCCGAGGCGCCGTTTCCGGCACGCATGGCGGCGTGGGCGCCGGCGCGAAACAGCAACTCGTAGTTCATTTCAAGTCCCCTGCAATGACTGCGCGCCGGTGCGCGCCGCGACCGTATCGCGGCGCTTCGCCCGGCGCTGAATAGGCAGACAGGGAGCATCGAAGCTGCCACTCCCCGGCAGCGGCCACCTTAACGAGATTTACCATCTGAGTCAAATTATTTAACACCGATTCACACGCAGCAGGATTGATGGCTACAATCGAGGCAAAGGAGATATCCATGACTTCGACCTCTCGCCCGTTGCTGGGCTGCATCGCCGACGACTTCACCGGCGCGACGGATCTCGCGAACATGCTGGTTCGCGGCGGCATGCGAACCGTCCAGACCATCGGCGTGCCGGCTGCCGACACGCTCATCGAGGCCGATGCGCTGGTCGTCGCGCTCAAATCCCGCACGGTCGCCGCCGCCGACGCCGTGGCGCAATCGCTCGCCGCGCTGGCATGGTTGCGCGCGCAAGGGTGCCGGCAATTCTTCTTCAAATACTGTTCGACCTTCGACTCCACCGAGGCCGGCAATATCGGCCCGGTGACCGACGCATTGCTCGATATGCTGAGCGCCGCGCCGAACGCGGCCCCCGCTTCACACAACTTCACAATCGCCTGCCCCGCGTTTCCCGAGAATCACCGCACCGTGTATCGCGGCCACCTGTTCGTCGGCGACGCGCTGTTGAGCGAGTCGGGCATGGAAAATCATCCGCTTACGCCGATGACCGACGCGAACCTCGTGCGGGTGTTGCAGCGCCAGACCCGTTCGAAGGTCGGCCTGTTGCGCTACGACACAATTGCGCAAGGCGCGCAGGCGGTGCGCAACGCCATCGAACAGATGCGCGCCGACGGCACCCGGATCGCGATCGCGGATGCAGTGAGCGACGCCGATCTCCATACGCTCGGCGCGGCGTGTGCCGAGCTTGCGTTGATTACCGGCGGCTCCGGTGTCGCGTTGGGTTTGCCGGCCAACTTCCGGGCGTCCGGTTCATTGCGCGCGAGCCACGCGGCCGATGCGCTACCGGCCGTCGCGGGCCCGTCGGTCGTGCTGGCCGGCAGTGCCTCGAAGGCCACCAACGCTCAGGTGGCCGCATGGCTGGCCACGCGCCCCGGTTTCAGAATCGATCCGCTCGCGCTCGCACGCGGGGAGCCGGTAGTCGATCAGGCGGTGGCTTTCGCGCTGAACCCCGCAACATCCGGCGATTCCCAACCCGTGCTGATCTACGCGACGACCACGCCGGACCAGGTGAAGACCGTGCAACGCGAGCTGGGTGTCGCGCGTGCCGGGCAGCTCGTGGAAGACGCGCTGGCGGCAATCGCAAGGCGCTTGCGCGAAGCGGGCGTGCGCAAATTCGTGGTGGCGGGCGGCGAGACGTCGGGCGCGGTGGTCCAGGCGCTCGACGTGCGGATGCTGCGCATCGGCGCGCAAATCGACCCGGGCGTGCCGGCCACGGCGAGCGTTCCATCTCATCCGGACGAAGCGCCGCTCGCCCTCGCCCTGAAGTCGGGCAATTTCGGCGCGGTCGACTTCTTCGACAAAGCCCTCGCGCGACTGAACGGAGGCCGCCAATGACCGGCACGATGCTCAATGCGAGCAGTACGGAGACACGTCTGCGAGAAGAAATCTGTGTGGTCGGCGCAAGTCTGTACGAGCGTGGCTATACGGTTGGCAGCGCGGGCAACATCAGCGCTCGCCTCGACGACGGCTGGCTGATCACGCCCACCGACGCGTGTCTCGGCCGGCTCGATCCGGCCGGCATCGCCAAGGTGGATCTGAGCGGCCAGCCCGTGTCCGGCGGCCAACCCTCGAAGACGCTCGCACTGCACCGAGGCATCTACGCCAACAATACCGCCACGCGAGGCATCGTTCACACCCACTCCACGCACCTGGTGGCGTTGACGCTAGCCGGGGTCTGGCGCGACACCGACGTGCTGCCGCCGCTCACGCCTTACTACGTGATGAAAGTGGGCCACGTCCCGCTGATCGGCTACCGGCGCCCTGGCGATCCTCAGGTAGCCGAGCAGATCGCCGCGCTGGCGGCGCAAGTGCGCGCCGTGCTGCTCGAACGGCTTGGGCCTGTGGCATGGGAGCGCTCGGTCTCGCACGCTTCGTATGTGCTCGAAGAACTGGAAGAGACGGCGCGTCTGTGGTTGATGTCGGCGCCACGGCCGGCGCCCCTGGACGATGCGGCAATCGACGAGTTGAAGGCCGTGTTTCAGGCGCGCTGGTGACGCTCGAAGCACGGCGCGCGAGCGCCGCGCCGGGTCTCGATTCACGCGTGGTGACGCCCGGAATCGGACCGCTCAGCCGCCTGCCCGATCATCTGTAGATGCAGTGCTTCGGTCTCATCGTCCGCGGGGAACATGCATTCGATCCGCAGTTCCTGCGCGGCGACCGATTGCGGCGTGCCCACGGTGGCGACCATTGAAAAGTAGTTCAGGACCTGCCCGTCCTTGACGAAGCCGACGGGTATCACCGGCATGGCCGCCGTAGCGGACGCGGCTCCCTCCGAGGTGCGACCGGCGGATTGCAAGTCAGCTCGCACATCCGGATAAGCACGCAGCGCGTCGAGCAACTCGCGCGTCCGCTCGTCGACCACGCGGCCAACCGACTCCCGGTAAACACGCTGAATCAGGCTATTCGCCACCGTTTCCCAATCGGCAACAAACGGCCGCATCCCGTGCGGATCGAAAATCAGATGCAGCATGTTGCGCGGCCCCTTGCGCGCCGCCATATCGATGAAGCAGTTGAAAAAGCGTGGCGCGGATTCGTTGGTCATCAGCACGTTCCAGTAGCGGTCCATGACGAGCGCGGGAAACGGTTCGTGCTGACGCAACATGCGCCCGAGTGCTTTCGTGACGCTCTGCATTTCCTGTGCGTTCCACGCGCTGTCGGCATACATCGGCGCGTACCCCGCTGCCAGCAGCAGCGTGTTGCGTTCGCGCAGAGGAATGTCGAGCGTCTGGGCGATATCCATCAGCATCTGGCGGCTCGGCACGCTGCGTCCGCTTTCGATAAAACTGATGTGCCGCTGCGAGACACCCGCGTTGAACGACAAGTCCAACTGGCTGACGCCGCGCATGTCTCGCCAGTGACGCAACAACGCGCCGAGTTCATTCGGCGGCGTCTTTCTTCCGGGATTCGCAGGATTCATCGGTCTCCTGTCCGCATGGTGAATACAGATGGATAAGCTCGGGTAGCCGGTGGCCCGCAAAGTCGTGGACACCCGGCGCCGACCGGTCGATCGAACCGGGCCGCTCAGCATACTCCTTGCTGCCGCGAGGCCCGTTTCAGCGGACCGCTACGCGTTCCACACATGCGCCTGGAACGGCGCTTCCACCGGAGGCCGGGTGATGTTGCCGGCGTAGTTCGTGATCGTCGAGGCGGCCAGCACCGCGAGCATCTCGAGCACCTGGTCGTGACGGAACCCGGCTTCGAGAAACTGGCCGACCTCCTTGTCATCCAGGTGCCCGCGTTTTTCGATCGCTGTTTTCGTCAGGGTGGAGAGCGCTGCATGCTTGCGATCCTCAGGCGCGCGGCCGTTGCGAATCGCGTCGACGTCGGCGGGTGAAAGGCCTTCTTTTAAGGCCAGCGCTGTGTGAAACGCGACCGCCCAGGAGCATGCGTTCGTCACGGCGTTTGTCAGCAGCAGCGTCTGTATCTGTGCTTCGGTGAAAGTGCCGGCATGAACTTTCTGGAACAGGCCGATGAAGGCGTCGATCAACACGGGCGATCCGGCCATGGCGCCCGCAATGTTGGGAATCAGGCCGAAGGTTTGCTGCAGTTGCCGAAGCACCGGCCTGGATTGTTCAGGCGCGGATTCAATCGTATGAAGGTGAAACGTCGTCATGAGGTGTCCTCGATCGTCAGCGCCGCTCGGGATGAGTTGCGCGATGACCGAAGAGTAGGCGCGAGCGTGCGGCTCGCCAATTACCTCGCATGTAATAGGATTTTTACCGCCGCTCAGCGCGGTGCAGTCCGCATTGCCCGATATTCGCGTCGCACGATATCCATCAATTCCTCGACCGACGTGCTGGCGGCCTCGCGCTGATATGTCACCCGTCCACGCTGCATCAGCATCACACGATCCGCGATGTCGAGCGTCTGGGCGTAGTTGTGCATGATCATCACGATAGACAATCCTCCTTTCTCCTTGAGCCGAAGGATCAGGTCGATGATCAGCCCAGCCTCACGGGCGCCCATCGCAGCGAGCGGTTCGTCGAGCAGGAGTATCCGCGCGTTCGAATTGACCGCGCGAGCGACCGCGATCGCCTGCCGCTGCCCGCCGGAAAGCTGTTCGACCGGCAGGTCCACAGAAGGCACATGCACGCCGATTTCCTCAAGACACTCCGCGGCGCGCGTCCGCATCGCGCGATTGTTCAACAACCGGAACGGCCCCCGATGGATGATCTCGCGGTTCAGGAACATGTTGTGATAAATGCTCAGCGAATTGGCCAGCGCCAGATCCTGGTAGACGCATTCAATGCCGAGCGAGCGGGCGTGATCGACGGAGCGAAGCAGCGTTTCCTCACCGCCTACAAAAAGCGTGCCGCTGGTCTGCTGATGGAACCCGGTGAGAATCTTGATCAGCGTGGACTTGCCCGCGCCATTGTCGCCCAGCACGCCGAGAATCTCGCCCTGCCTGAGCGTCAACGACACGCCGTCGAGCGCGGTCACCGCGCCGAAACGCTTGACGATATCTTCGCCGCGCAGCGCCTCCCCCACCTCGGCCATCACAACTCTCCCTTGCGCGCGAGACGCACCACGTGGATGTTGAAGATCATGGCCCCGAGAATCGCCGCGCCGAGAATCATGTTGAAGGTGAAGGCGTTGATGCCGATCAGCGTGAAGCCGTCGTTGAGAATGCCGAGCACCGCCGCACCGATCAAGCCGCCAATGATCGTGCCGGACCCGCCCGCCAGCGGTGTGCCGCCGATCACCGCGGCGGCGACCGCAAGAAACATGATCTGGTTGCCGCCCGCTTGTGGATCGATCGAGGTGATCCGGAAGCCTTCCAGAATCCCGGTCAGGCCGGCAAGGAACGCGGCAAGAATGAAGTTACCGAGTTTCAGGCGCCTGACCTGGATGCCCGCTTCGCTGGCGCCAAGCGGATTCGCGCCCGACGCGATCGTATGCAAGCCCCAGCGGGTGTGGCGAAGCAATACGTGCATCACGGCAGCAATGACGAGCGTCCAGATGATCTCGCTGTAGCCCCAGCCGCCCATGAACGCCGCAAACACCGAATCCTCCGGCGGCGAAACCGGGGTGCCGCGTGAAATCGTCAGCGTCAGGCCGTTGACGAAGAACAAGGTACCCAGTGTCGTCACGAAAGATGGGATGCGCAGATACACCGTCACCGCGCCATTGATCAGCCCGACGAGGCCCGCCGCGATCACGCCGGTCAACATCGCAAGCCATGCGGGCAAGCCTGCCTCGATGGCGAAATGCATGATGAAGGGCGCAAATGCGAAGACCATTCCGGCGGACAGATCGATCTCGCCGCCGATCATCAGCATGATTTCGCCGAACGCGATGATCGCCACGGGCGCGATGAACTGCGAGAGATTCTGCAGACTCGCGCTGGTCAGCAGAAAGTCGCGATTGACCGTCTCGAAGTAAATGCAGAGGATCAGCGCGACCGCAAAGATGCGAATCTCGCTGGAACGCCCGAGCACGCCTGACCAGCGCCTCGGGCGTTGCGCGGCTTTCTGGCTGTCCGTCACGGAAGACGTCACCCTTTGATCGCACCCGTGCGCGGCACGATCTGCGCCTTCGTGCTCTTGCCTTCATAGCGCGTCGACGTGGTCAGATACGGATCGACCGAGTCCTTGGTGACGAACTTCAGGCCCGTGTTGATATTGCCCGGTCCAACGAGGCCGCCGGAGGCGAGAAAGATGAACGCTTCGAGCACGGTATAGAAGCCCTGAACATAAGGCTGCTGGTCGATCGTGAAATCGAGAAAACCTTCATGGATCAGATCGACCGTGCGCGGCAACAGATCGAAACCGCCGCCATGCACGCCTTTGGAGGGCAGGTTGGACTCCTTCATCACCGTCGCCACGCCCTGGGTGCTGCCCGCGTCGACCGCGAACATGCCCTTGAGATCCTGGTGGCCGAGAAAGAACGATTTGATCTTCGATAGTTCTTCGTTGACGGTCGCGCCGGTCGCGATGGTTTGCACGTCGATCTTCTTGCCCGACTTCTTGATTGCCGCCACCGCACCGTCGAGCCGCGGCTGGATGTTGAGCTGGCCGGGCGTGGCGATAAAGAGCGCGACGAGCCCGCTGTCGACGAGGCTCACGATGCGTTCGCCCATCTGGTAGCCGGACAGGTACAGATCCTGGCCGATATAGGCGAGGCGCGGATTGGTCGATCCCGACGGCGCATCGGCGTTATAGGCAAACACGGGAATGCCGGCGTCGAGCGCGGCCTGGATCGGTTTGTCGAACGCCTTGGGGTCGACGATCGGTACCGCGATGGCGTCCGCCTTGCCGGCAATCGCGGCATTCACGGCATTCACCATTTCGGCGATGTCGGCATTGGCCGAGCCGGTCCATTGATAGTCCATGCCCAGTAAAGCGGTGGCGTCCTGAATGCCGTATTGCGTGGGAACGAAAAACGGATTCGTCGTGACATGGTTGACGAATACGATCTTCCAGCGCTTGTGCGCCGGAAACGAACCCGCTTCCGCCGCCTGGGCCGGCGTGATCACACCGCCCATCAGCGCCAGCGCCGCCGCGAGGCCGGCGCCTTGCAGCAAGCCGCGGCGCATGCCCTGCACTTCGTCCTGGTCTTCCCCTTTGTGCGCCATCTCAGTCTCCGTCTCTCAGTTGTTAGACACTTCACTGTGCGTGACGGCGCAGACCGGCAAAGCCCCCGGAGGCGGGTATCGCTACCCCATGAAACCCGCGTGCACGCGCGTACACATGACGACCCTCCGAAAATGCTATATCACGGCACTTTGCCTACTAATCGATGTATACCCTTAACGAGTCGGACTCGTTATTTCCGCTGGCGCGGTGAAGCTTTTTGTAATCCCAATTAGCGGTTTTTTCGCCATGCAATGGCGGCCTGACGCGACTCGAAAGCGGGCTTAATGGGTCAAGTGAGGAATCCAAAGGTATTCGGCTCGCGTCGGGTTCGCGTGGCGAGTCACGGGAGCTCATCCAACGCTATAAACGGAATCACACGAGAAATAAACGCGAGGCAATGCTAGAATCGCCGGCGTCTTTACGCTCACCACCATGACTCCACGCTCCCGCAACCACCTGACCGCATGGCTTGGCCTGATCGCCATGTGGCTTGTCGTGTTCGCGCCGGTCGTGAGTCAGATGCTGGTATCGAACCGCGCGCACGAGCCTTTCGCGGCGCTCTGTTCGGCGCTGCAACCGGCCAGCCAGAGCCTGGTCAGCCAGTCCACCCAGGCCAGCCCCGCGCCGGTCCATCTCAGCCACGACGACGCCTTCGGCGCATGCGGCTACTGCCACCTGCTCCAGCATCACGTCGCCATGCCAGGCGTCGCGGCGATCGAACTGCCGCCCGCACTCGCGCTGGCCGGCACCGCGCCGCCCGCCCTCTCCACCCGCTTCACACCGCTTGGCGCGTTCCCGTCCGGACGCCCAAGAGACCCACCCGCCGTTTCCTGATCGCTGTTGTTCCTGATCGCGCGTCTCGTCGCACCCGTTGAGGGGCGCGCGATCGCCTGTTCAATGCATCGAGGAAACGTTCATGTTCAACTTCGCCCTGCGAAGGCTGTCCTTTTGCGCCCGCCGTCGCGACCACCGTCGCGCCCGGCGCTTTGCCACCGGTCGGCCTTCGCTGTCGAATTTTCAGGCGTATTGGCCCGCGCTGGTTCCGGCATTCGCGCCGGCGTTCATCGCTGCCCCGGCCCACGCGGAGACCGCGCCCGCCGATGCCACGCTGCCCGCTGTCAGCGTCATCGCCAATGCCAATGGCGGGAGCAGTCCACACCCCGTCGACCCTAACCTGCCGGCCTCGGTCGAAACCGTGACGCGCGAGCAGTTCGACAACTGGAACGTGGTCAACACCGAGGACGTGTTGAAGTACATGCCGAATCTCGCCGTGCGCAAGCGCTTTATCGGCGATCTGAATTCGATCATCGCCGTGCGCGGCACCAGCAACACGCAGAGCGCCCGCGGCCTCGTCTATGCGGACGGTCTGCTGCTCAGCAATCTGCTCGGCAACAGCTACTCGTTTCCACCGCGCTGGTCGATGGTGTTCCCCGACGAAATCCAGCAGGTCGACGTGATCTACGGACCGTTTTCCGCGCTCTATCCAGGCAATTCCCTGGGCGCCACGGTCCTCATCAGCACGCGCATGCCGACGAAATTCGAAGCCGACGCCGACCTCAAGGCCTTCACCCAGCACTTCAGCCTGTTCGGTGTGAATCAGAATTTCAACGGCAGCGAAGCGAGCGCGTCGATCGGCGACCGGCTCGGGAAGTTCTCGTATTTTCTTGGCGTGAACCACCTGGAGAACACGAGCCAGCCGCTGCAATTCGCCACGCTCGCCAAGTCCGGCACGCCGGCGAAAGCCGGTGACACGCCGGTTACCGGCGCGTACTTCTACAACAACCAGACCAATACGCCGACCGCGGTGCTCGGCGTGAACGGCGAAGGAATCGAACATACGGTGCAGGACCAGTTCAAGCTGAAGATGCAGTACGACTTCACGCCGACACTGCAGGCTGCGTTCACACTCGGCTACTGGCACCAGACCTACAACAGCGAGACGTCGAGCTTTCTGCGCGACGCGAACGGCAATCCCGTGTACAGCGGCAAGGTCGCGATCGGCGGCTACGAGTACACGATTCCGGCGGCCGCCCTCGCCCCGAGTCTCGGTCACAGTGAAAACTGGCTTTACGGGCTCACGCTGAAGACCCGCAACGCCACCGGCTGGAACGGCGAAGCCATCGCTTCGTACTACGACGTCGGCAATAGCGTGGCGCGCACCGCGAATTCTGGCGCGCCGGGCAACGGTCCCGGCACGGTGATTTTCGGCGACGGCGCCGGCTGGAAAACGCTCGACCTGCGCACCACGTACACCCCCATGACGCCGCAGGCGGGATGGATGAACCACGCGCTGAGCTTCGGCTATCACTACGACAACTACTTCCTCGACAACGAGAGTTACAACACGCTGAACTGGCGTGACGGCGCGGCCACCTCGTTTGCCAATGCGTTCGCCGGCAAGACCCAGACCCAGGCGCTGTACGCGCAGGATGCATGGCGTTTCCTGCCGCGCTGGAAATTGGTCTACGGCGTACGTTATGAAGACTGGCAAGCCTATGGTGGTTCGCAGTCGCTGCCCGGTACAGCCATTCCGTACAGCGACGCGAACCAGCAACACTTCTCGCCGAAAGCCTCATTGTCGTTCGATGTCACCGACGATCTGAGCTTGCGCGCCTCCATTGGCCGCGCGTATCGCTTTCCGACCGTCGGGGAGATGTTCCAGGGGCAAATCAACGGCTCGTCGATCATCAACAACAATCCGAACCTGAAGCCCGAAGACGATCTGTCGAAAGAGCTCACCGCCGAATGGGCGCACTGGAACGGCGTGTTCCGCTTCTCGCTGTTTCAGGACGACGTGAAGAACACGATCTTCTCTCAGACCGACACGACCGTGATTCCGAACGTGACGAACTTCCAGAACATCGGCAAGGTGCGCTCGCGTGGCGTCGAAACGAGCTACTCGGGACAGGATGTGTTCGTGCGCGGCCTGGATCTGCTGGCAAGCGTGGCCTACACGCAGTCGAAAATCATCGCGAACGCGCAGAACCCGGCGACTGTCGGCAAGTACTTCTATCGGATTCCGCTGTGGCGCGCCAACCTCGCCGCGACGTATCACATCGACGAACGCGCGGCGGTTACGCTCGCCGCGCGCTACTCCGGCCGCGAATACAACACGCTCACCAATAGCGACACGAATCCCGATGTATTCGGCGGCACCAGTTCATACACGGTCGCGGACGCGAAGTTCACGTTCAAACCGACAAAGCTGAGTGAAGTCGGCATTGGCGTGGACAACCTGTTCGATGCGCGTTACTTCGTCTACCACCCGTATCCGGGCCGCACGTTCTATGTCGAAGCGAAGCTGCGCATGTGAAGCCGCGGTTTGCAAACCGATCGACCTACTCATTGCTTCAGGAGCATTGAATGTCCACTACCGCTCAACGCACGACCACGGCAACAGCCACGGCGAGCGCCGGCTACCGAACGCTCTGGCGCTGGCACTTTTATGCAGCGCTCTTTGTGATGCCGTTTCTGGTCGTGCTTGCGATCACCGGCACGCTGTATTGCTTCCAGCCGCAAATCGAGCCGCTGCTTTATCCGCATCGCCTGATCGTCGAACCGCAAGCCTCCGCCAGACTGACCGAAGATGCACTGCTCGCGAAAGCCCGCGCGGCGATGCCCGCCAATGCACGCGCGGTGACCGTCCCCATCGCGAACGCCCCGGATCGCAGCACCGAGTTCATCTTTCGTCTCGCCAACGGCGAAAAGCAGAGCGTCTATCTGAACCCGTACAGCGGTGAAGTCTTAGGCACGCTGAGCGTCGAGCGCCGCTTCATGCAGGTGGACCGCATGCTTCACCGCAAGCTGCTGCTCGGCAAACCCGGCGAGTTGCTGATGGAGTTGGCTGCATGCTGGACCCTGGTGATGATCGGCACCGGCGTCGCACTCTGGTGGCCGCGCGGGCAAACCCCGGCACGCGCGGCGCTCGTGCCGCGTTTCTCGCTACAAGGACGCGCGCTGTGGAAGAACCTTCACGCCGTGATGGGCGTCTGGCTCGCGCTCGGCGCGCTCGCGTTCGTGCTGAGCGGTCTGCCGTGGTCGGGTTCATGGGGTAAGCAGTTCAAGGCGCTCGCGAGCGCCGCCAATCTTGGTGCGCCGCCGGGCTCGTGGGGTGGTGGCTTGCCGTTGCGCTCCACGCTGCCGGGCATGCGCACGGGTGAACATGCGGGCACGCTGGACACAAGCGCCGGGACGGAATCGGCGCCGGGCGTCGGCGCATCGCACGACGAACGTCAAGCGCACGCAACCCGCGATCAACACGCTGAACACAGCGCGCACGCAGCGAGCATGAACTCGATGCCCGGCATGGTGATGGACGACCTGCCGTTGCCGCTCACGCCATGGGCCGTCGGCAATACGCGGGTGCCGGCATCCGCCGATACACAGGCGGCACAAGCGTTGCCACTCGGACGCATCGTCAGCCTGGTCGCATCGCTCGGTGTCCCGAACGGTTACGACATCGTGCTGCCGGCCTCCGCCACCGGCGTCTACACCGTCTCGTACTTTCCGGCCGACCCGAAAAACGAGCGCACGCTGTACATCGACCAATACAGCGGCGCGGTGCTGAAAGATATCCGTTACGGCGACTACGGCGCGGTGTCGAAGGCCGTGTCGTACGGTACGTCGTTACATATGGGCCGCTATTTCGGCCTCGCCAATCAGATTCTGTGCGCCGCGATTTCACTCGGTCTGGCGGCCATGGCCGTAACCGGCTGCGTGATGTGGTGGAAGCGGCGCCCGCGGCGCTCGCTCGGCGCACCGTCGCGCGAGCGCGCCGCGCCGCCGATGCGCGGCTGGAAAACCGGTCTCGTTCTGCTCGGCCTCGTCTTCCCATTGATGGGCGCCACGCTGCTCGCGGTATGGCTCGCCGATCGCACGATTGTCGGTCGCGCCGCGCGGCGAGCTGCCTGAAGGTTCATTCCCTCTGTCAAAACCAAGGAACACATCATGACGACATCACGCAACCTTCTACTCGCCGCCTTGCTGTGCGGTTCCTCGATGCAGGCCTTCGCGGGTGCCGCGGCAACCGCGAGCGTTTCGGACTGCTGGATTCGCGCGTTGCCGGGCGATCTACCGTCGGGCGGCTATTTCAAGGCAAGCAATAGCGGCGACCAACCGGTCAATCTCGTTGGCGTGGGCACCGACGCGTTCGGCATGGCCATGCTGCATCAAACGCAAAGCCAGGGCAGCACCTCATCGATGGCGATGGTCGACCAGGTGGCGGTGCCCGCGCACGGCTCGCTCGTGTTTGCACCGGGCAACTATCACGTGATGCTGGAGCACCCGAAGCAGCCGCTCAAGATCGGCACGACGATTCCGCTGACGTTCTCGTTCAGCAACGGCGAGAGAGTCACCACCGCTTGCATGGTGAAAAGCGCGGGCACGATGGCGCAGTGATGCCCCCTGCGGCCACCGAGTGACTGTGAGGCGGTCCGGTCCGGCACGAGCGGAGAACAACGTGATGCGGACAAGCTGCGCCGCAAGCTTTAATTTGCGCTGTTCAGCCAAATCCTTGCGCTGTCAGCTCGTTTACGCTACATTTTGCTCGGTTATGATCGTTTTGTTTTGCAATCCGGCGAGGTGAAGTCATGCAACGAACGCGACAGGATGCAATGGAAGGCCTTCTGCCCGAGGAACGGGAGCGGCTGATTCTGGAACGGCTGCGGGCACAGGGCCGCGTCCTCGCGTCCGAACTCGCGGCTGAATTCCAGACGTCCGAACACACGGTGCGCCGCCACTTGCGCGAACTGGCCGAGCAGGGTCACTGCAAGCGCGTCTATGGCGGCGCGCTGCTGATCTCGCCTTCCGGCGAGAGTGCGGCGATCCGCCTGCGCGAAGCGGTGGACCGCAAGGCCTGTCTCGCCGCTTCCGCGGCCTCCATCGTCCGGCCGAAG
>NZ_JAXDPY010000716.1:0-15681 GCF_034668105.1 Paraburkholderia sp.
GGCAATGGCGGCCACGGCGGTGGCTTTGGTCACGGAGGCGGTTTTGGCGGTGGCTTCGGCGGTGGCGGTCATGGTGGCGGCTACGGCGGTGGCCATGGCCACTAAACCAGCTAACACCAGCAGCTAAGACCAGCAGCTAACACCAGCAGCTAACCCCCTCAGCGCACGGCGGCCGACAACCCGGTCGCCTGCGCAGAGATATGCCTAACCCGAAACGGCACGAGCGGACAGATCACCGTCCGCTCGCTCCCCCACTCTCACCGTGCAACCTCGATCAACTTCTCTTGCACGACGAGAAAAACCCTCTCCCCAACAACCCTGCCATCCTCGCGCGCGCCCCCGGTAAAACTGCCGAACGCCGGCAGCACCCCACACGCAGTCCCAAATCGGAAACACGGCACACGTACTGAATCATTGCGCGTCGTAATTCGATAGACGGGATGAACATGCCCTGCGAGCACATACGCGCCCTGCACCCGTTGCGGGTAATGACACAGCGCCCACGGCCCGATGCGCCACGGCTCCTGCACGTACTCGACAGCCAGCGAAGCCGGCATCGCACCCGCATGCCGGTCATGATTCCCCTCGACCAGCACTACCCGCAGTCCCGCATGCCGCGCGCGCCAGAGATGCAACGCGTCGAGCGTCTCCTTCGCATGCGCCTCGCGGGCGTGCAATAAATCGCCCAGAAACACCAGCATGGCCGGCTCGAACGCGGCGATCAGGATATCGAGGCGCATGAGATTGTCGGCCGTCGAACCGACCGGCACCGGAATCCCGCGGGCGCGAAACACGGCGTCCTTGCCGAAATGTGCATCGGCGACAAACAGGCAGCGCAGCGCCGGATCGAACATCGCCCGCAAACTCGACAGCACGACAGGATGCCCGGCGATTTCAACCGGCAGCGAAGCGGGCCTCATGTCCGCGCCGCCTTCTCGAGTTCGGCCAGCATCCGCTCGACGCGATCCGCGAGCTTCTCCGTGCTGACCTTCTCGCGCAAGCGCCCGACAATCAGCGGAAAAGCGAACGGCGTCGGCTTCTTTGGCCGGGTGACGACCACGCGACTTGCGTTCATGCGTTCGAGCGCGATACGAATACGCTGCGCATCGAGTTCCTGCAGCAAGACTTCGGTGTCGGCCTGATCGAGCAGCAGATTGCCCCGATCGTGATTGCGGAAAATCTCGTAGAAGAGGCCACTCGAAGCCTGCAACTGCCGCGCGCTTTTCTGCTGTCCGGGATGTCCTTGAAATACCAGGCCCGACACGCGCGCGATCTCGCGAAAGCGCCGCATCGAGAGCTCGGATGAGTTGAGGCTCGCAAGAATGTCATGTTCGAGTTCATCGAGCGACAATAGCCCGCTCTCCAATGCCGCCGCCCAGTCGAATGGTTGCGCGGACAACAACTCGAATCCGTAATCGTTCATGGAAATAGAAAAGGTGCCGGGCTTGTCACGGGCCACCCGCCATGCGAGCAAGGCCCCCAAACCGATATGCGCTGTACGCCCCGCGAACGGATAACAAAAGAAGTGGTGTCCTTCTCGCGATTTCACCAGTTCCACCACCAATACGCCCGGCTCGGGTAAGGCCGACCACTTCTGCTGCAATTCGAGCAACGGCCGCACAGCGCGCATTTCCGGTTCGTCGTAGATGCCGTCGGCGGCGCGCGCGAGCATCGTCAGTGTTGCATCGGCGAGTTCGGAAGAAAGCGGCATGCGGCTGCCCGCCCATTGCGGCATGGCCCCGCGTGAAGACATGGCGCGCCGCACCCACGCGGTCATATCCTGCACACGAATCAATTCGAGTGCACGTCCGCCGAAAGTAAATATCTCGCCCGGCTTTAATCGTGAAATAAACGATTCCTCGATCGCACCGACTCGGCCGCCCGACAGATAAGCAACGTGCAAGGTGCCGTTCGCGACGATCGTCCCGATGTTGTTGCGGTGCCGGCGTATCAGATCCTCGCGCGGCACGCGGTACAGTCCATCGCTTTCGCGCACCACGCGATGGTAGTCGGGGTACGCGCGCAAAGCCGTGCCACCGCCTTCGACGAAACCGAGCGCCCAGTCGAATTCCTCTTGCGTCAGTTGCCGGTACGCATAGGTGCCGCGAATTTCGCCATACAGTTCCTGGGCATCGAAACCGCCGCCGATCGCCACGGTGACGAGATGCTGCACGAGCACGTCGAACGGTTTCTCCGGCGTTTCGCGGCCTTCTATCTGACGTTTTTCGACGGCTTCGCGCGCGGCGGCGGCTTCGACGAGTTCGAGCGCATGCGTCGGCACGATCGTCACGCGCGATGGACGGCCCGGCGCGTGCCCGGAGCGTCCCGCCCGTTGCATCAGACGTGCGACGCCCTTCGGCGAACCGATCTGAAACACGCGTTCCACGGGAAGAAAATCGACCCCGAGATCGAGGCTCGATGTACACACAACCGCATTCAGCATGCCGCTCTTCAGACCACGTTCCACCCATTCGCGCACGTCCTGGTCGAGTGAACCGTGATGTAGCGCGATCAGGCCGGCCCATTCGGGCCGCGCGTCGAGTAGCGCCTGATACCAGACCTCGCATTGCGAGCGGGTGTTGGTGAAAACCAGCGAAGTCTGTGCCTTGCCAATCGCATCGGCCACGGCACCGACCTGGCGCATGCCGACATGGCCGCCCCACGGAAATCGTTCGATCGTCTCGGGAATCACGGTATCGACGATCAGCGCCTTGGGCAGCACACCGTGCACACTGATGCGCGGCGTCTTTACGGGCGCGAGCAGGACTTCGGCGGCGAAGGGCAGATTGCCGAGTGTCGCCGACAATCCCCACACCTGCAATTCGGGCCGCCAATGCGCGAGCCGCGCAAGTGCGAGTTGCGTTTGCGTGCCGCGTTTGTTGCCGAGCAACTCATGCCATTCGTCCACGATCACCAGCCGAACCTGCGAGAGGACCTCACGCGCATCGGGCCGCGTGAGAATCAACGACAGGCTCTCCGGCGTGGTGACGAGTGCCGACGGCATGCGCCGGTTTTGCCGCGCGCGTTCCGCTGACGAGGTGTCGCCGGTACGCAGCCCGATGCTCCATGGCACGGCGAGCTCGGCCGCCGAACTCTGCAAGGCGCGCGCGGTGTCCGCGGCGAGCGCGCGCATCGGCGTGACCCACAAGACGGTGAGCGGTTCGGGCTGCGTGCGCGGCGTGCGCTTCGATGCGCAGGCCGGTGCGGCAGCGAAAGCGGCGAGGGCGCCGAACCAGACCGCCCACGTTTTACCGGCACCCGTGGTGGCGTGCAACAAACCGCTCGCGCCGGCGCCGATCTCTCGCCACACCTCGCGCTGAAAGTCGAATGGCTGCCAGCGCCGCGCTTCGAACCATGCGTCGAGCTTCTCAGCGAATGGGCGGCGAGCGGCGGCTTCAGCGACCGCAAATGGAAGCGGTTGGAAAGCCGGTTCGCGTGCGTCGAGCCGCGCTTGCTGCTCGCGGCTCTTCGGAATCCGCCGCGGCCGCGCCATCACGTCGGCCAGAACATGCCGACGGCCGCCAACCCCATTGCGAAGGTGGCGAGCCAGCCGAGCCAGCGCAACCAGCCGGTCACGGCGAACTGGCCCATGACCTTGGGACTGGCCGCCATCACCATCACCAGCACCATGATCGGCACGGCCGCGACGCCGTTGATCACCGCGCTCCAATACAGCGCTTTGATCGGATCGAGCCGCATGAACGTGAGCGCAATGCCGCCGACAATCGCGACGGCGATCACGCCATAGAACTGCTTCGCCAGATTCACCTGCAACGCCAGGCTATTGCGCCATTTCATCGCACCCGCTGCCGCATAGGCGGCCGAACCGGCGAGCACCGGCAAAGCCAGCAGACCCGTGCCGATGATGCCGAGACTGAACAGCGCAAACGCCAGGTTGCCGGCAATCGGCTTGAGCGCAGTGGCGGCATCGGCAGTGGTTTTTACCTCGATGTGGTGCGCGTGCAGCGTGGCGGCCGCGGCGAGCATGATGAAAAACGCCACACCGTTCGACATCGCCATGCCGACCCACGTATCTGTATTGATTCGTTTCAGTTGGGCGGACGCTTGCATCGGCGCGCGCAATAGCGCCTGCTCTGCCGGTTTCGAGCGGATCTCCTCGACTTCCTGCGACGCCTGCCAGAAGAACAGATATGGGCTGATCGTCGTCCCGAGTACTGCAACCACGGTGGTCAGATAGCCGCCGGAGAATTGAATCGGCGGTTTCACGATACTCAGTCCGACGCCTTTCCAGTCGATCGGAATCACGAAGATAATGGCGACGTAGGCGAATAACGTAAGCGTCAGCCATTTCAGAACGCTCGCATAGCGTTCGTATGGAATGAATACCTGCATCAGCAGCGACACTGTGCCGAGCAACGCCACGTAGAGTTGAACCGGGCCGCCAATTACCAGTTTGGCGGCGGCGCCCATTGCCGCGAGATCGGCCGCGATATTGATGGTATTGGCCGCGAGTAGAACCAGGACCGCGAGATACAAAAGCGGAGCCGGGTAGTGATGGCGCAGATTGGTGGCAAGTCCTCTGCCGGTCACCCGTCCCATGCGCGCACTGACGAGCTGTATCGACACCATCAGCGGGTAAGTGATCAACAATGTCCACAACAATCCGAAACCAAACTGCGCGCCGGCCTGCGAATAGGTGGCGATGCCGCTCGGATCGTCGTCCGCGGCGCCGGTGATCAGGCCGGGCCCTAACCGCTTCATCCAGGAGCGTTCAGCGACATCTTCAACGACAAGTTCCGGTTCCAGGTTTTCAGGGGTCATCGTAGCCGCCGATAAGGGAAACTGTGTCGTGTCATATAGGTATTGGGCGTACGGGCGCTGCTGCCGGGACAAGAGGGTCGTCCATTCGTGACGTTCCCCAAGCAGGTAGCATTCCTTGTGCCACCCGCTGCGCCGCCCAGTGCCATTGCCTCCGCGATAGTCCGCATCGGCGAGCGGCGGCCCCGGCAAGTTGGCATCCGCTACAATGACACGCACTACCCACCAGGAGATCCGCTTTGAAATTCGCTTTGAAATCTGTCGTTGCTTTGGTTGCCGCAGCTGTTTTGTCCTCGACGGCGATCGCCGCGTCCACCACTGAAAAGCTGCCTTCCGGCGTAATCGTTGAACATCTTACGCAGGGCACGGGCGCTCAACCGGCCGCTGACGACGTCGTGAAGGTCAACTATCGCGGCACGCTAGCCAACGGCACCGAGTTCGATAGCTCGGCGAAGCATGGCGGTCCGGCAACCTTTCCGCTCAATCGCGTGATTCCCTGCTGGACGCAGGGTGTGCAGAAAATGAAAGTTGGCGGTAAAGCCAGGCTGACCTGCCCGGCGGCCACGGCCTATGGCGATCGCGGCGTCGGCGTGATTCCGCCCAATAGCGACCTGACGTTTGAAGTCGAACTGGTTGGTATCGTCAAATAATACAGCCCCAGACTCATGAGACTGAACCCCGCTCCGGATAACCCAGGCGGGGTTTTTCTTTTTCTGGGCTACTGCATCTATTTCGAGTGACGGGTCATTCCAGAAGATCTAGAAGAAGAGAAGTTCTGGCTTTACCCGGCCAGCGCGAATAGCCTCGATACATCCGCGAGAGTGAAAACCCCATTAATGCCGGGTCCGCGCTATTCGCAATCGGCGTCGATCTGGCGGATTCGTCATCTGATAGGGCCGGCGGCAGCGTCACTCACGCGCGCCATGATTGCCGGCGGTGTCTTTTTCAAAGTCCCGTGCTATCAGTCGTTTACTTCTACAGGGGCGCCGGCGCAGCATTAGCCGCCGGCGCATTCCAGAAGAGCCGGCCGTCATTCGTTGCGCGAGCGCCTGTCATGAACATCGACTTTCACTACGGTGTGGTCTACATCGTCGCCCGCGTCGGCGGGATGACAGCCGGCGATGCGGTTACGGTGGCGCATGCCTGCCAGTACGTCGACGATGCGACCACTTCCGGCATACTGCGTTTTCAGGGCGGCGAGACTTTTGAGCGCTTCGCGACCGCGCACAAGCTATTCGACTATACCAATACCGAAAACGACCAGAACCGGTTGGTGTGGACGCCATTTCATTTTCTTCCCGCGGGCGTTGGGGAGACGCTCGACGAGAAGGCGGTATGCCGGCCGGACAGCACCGTTGCTCGCGAGGTGGTTCGCCGGGCAATCCGGCAGCGCGGCACCGACACGGCATTGCACCGGCTGGGCGTGGCGCTTCACACTTACGTCGACACATGGGCACATCAGGGGTTCTCCGGTATCGAAAGTCCGATGAACCGTGTTCATATGCTGGAGGCGGAAGATTGCACGCGAGAAGGCTGGCTGGTCCGCCTTACCCGCGCGACACGGCATCTGGTCGAACGCATTGAAGGAGATCTATTGACGCTTGCATTGCCCGTGGGGCACGGCGCTGCTTTGCATTATCCCGATCAGCCGTGGGCGAAATGGCATTACGTCGACGGCAGAAACGTGTCCGTCAAACGGCACAATCTGCCGGAGTTCATGCAGGCGGCCGAGATGACGTGCCGCGCGGTGCGCGGCTATGTCGCGGGGCGGGAAGACTTTGAATACCAGCCCGGTCTGCCGGCAGATGTCAACGCCGCGCTCACGAGGCTTCTCGACACCAACCGGAACCTGGACGACAACAAGCGTTTGCAGACCATTTGCGCAGCGGTGAAAACCGATGCCATTCCCGGTCTGTCAGAGTCGGTTCCGGACTATGTGCCCAAAGGGCTCGGTTCCTGGAAATACAAAGCCACCGGTTTGCAGTCCGACGACGATTCCGGCGACCGCCCGAGCTGGGGCGAAGCGTTTGAGAAAAGTGATTACCGGCGCTTTCACGATGCCGTCAAGCAGCACCGTTTCGTGACTACGCAGGAGATTCTGCCGGCTTGCGGACTGCGGATCGCGTGAATCGGCCGGGCTATTCCACCTTCACGGGCTGACGTTGCGCGGCCCGTTCTTGCGCCTGCTTCCTAGCCATGTGTCGTCCCACGAGGCACCCGCCCACCGCGCCCACCACCGCGTGGTGCCCGGCATAATGGCCGGCAACCGCGCCCACCACCGCGCCTTTCATACAGCCGGCCGCGTTCGCCGTGCCCACCGTGACCGAAGTCAGTACAACCGCCGCGAGGGCGGCCTTGATAAAACCAGCTTTCATCTGAAAGTACCTTGCTATTGAGTTTTCAAAACCATCCGAATGCGACTGGGGTGCCACTGCCCGGCTACCCAGTACAGCCTGGAGTGTAAAAGGACAGTTCGCAGACAGGTGAAACAGCGCTGCGGGATTGGTTACGCCGGATTACGAGCTAAAAAGTGAACGGCCGCCCTTTGAATCCGCGGATGCGCGCCTATAGTAGAAGCGGCAATTGCCGCATTGCACAGCGGCGGGCCTTTCTTGACGTGGGTGACGGGGAAACAGAAATGACGCCATCGAACGCTGCGATCTATCAGGCCCAGGCTTGCACGCCGGATTCATTACGAACGCTTGCCGGCTATCTCGAACTGGCGCTCGACGAAGGAGAAAGCGTGGTTCTGATGCGGATTGGCACGCAGGTGCGCAGTGTTTATGTCGGCAATCCGTCCGGCACGCTGGAGGATTTGACGGATCATGGCGTAGTCGCCGCTTTTCAGGCCGACGAGATGCTGGCATTGACGCAGTTGGGACTCAACCGGATAACCGCAGATGATCAACAGTACCGGTTCATGCGCAGTGTGAGGTATATCGCCGACCGCCAGGTCGTCGTCTTTACTCCCATTTAAGCGACCGGTCAGCAAAAGGAAAGACTAAAGAATAGGGTTATCGGTAGTGGACTCGAAAGATTCGTACTCCACTGAATGCGTTTTCACGTAATTCTGATGTTGTTATAGCCCTATAGATCTGCCTTTCTCGCGCTATTCATGGCATAGTTCGATCGATTACCACACAAGGAGCAATCAAATGCCAACGTTAGAGCAAATCCAAGCAAAGCTTAAGAAGCTCCAGGCACAAGCCGACGTCCTGATTGCCAGGAAAGCACAAGTCGCGGTCGACCAGATTCGCGACCTGATGCTCAAGCACGGCCTGACTACCGCGGATATCGAAGCAAAGGCAAAGGCGAGACGCGCTGCGCTGGGCCTGAATGGCCATGCGGCAGGCGGCAAGGCAAAAGCCGCTGGCGCAGGCAAGACGCCGCCGAAGTACCGCGACCATAAGACCGGTGCAACCTGGACAGGCCATGGCCGTGCACCGGCCTGGATTGCCGCGGTAAAAGACCGGACTCAATTCCTGATCGACGGCGCGAGCGAACTGAAGGCAACGGCAAAGTCGGCAGTCACTCACGCTAAAGCCGCGAGTAAAGGTCAGCCTAAAGGCGCGCAGCCGGCCAAGTACCTCAATCCCAAAACCGGCGCCACCTGGAGCGGACGCGGTCCGGCGCCGGCATGGCTTGCAACGGTCAAAGACCGCAGCAAATTCCTGATCGATAGCGCCGCCGCCACTCAGAACCTCGCCGCCACGAAAGTAGTGAAGGCGAAAAGGGCAGTAGCGTCGAAAACGGCAACTAAAAAGGCCGCGGCAAAGAAAAGCGCGGCGAAGCCTGCAGTAAAGAAAGCCGCGGCAAAGAAGGCGGCTGTGAAGAAGACCGCTGCGGCAAAGAAAGCCCCGGGCCGCAAGGCGGGTAGTCAACGCAAAGCCGGCGCGACGAGCGCGGCCGCAGCGCCGCAAACCCCGACGGTGCAAGCCGGAGCGTGAGCGTAACGGAGTCGCGAAGTAGATGACTGGTACGCTCGATTCATCCCAGCAGGAAGACCACGTCGTCCTGCTGGACTCCGTTCCTCGTCCGGCGGCCGACGCTGCCGAGCCGTTTATTGTCGCCAGCGATCGCCGTGTCATTCTGGCTTATCCGATTGCTGAATCCGACTTCGAACGGTTCGGACCATTCGATTCCGACGACGATCCATTTTGCACGGTGCTATTTCCCGACGCCGTGTTTCATCGATTGGGGCCGCCCGGCGATCTCGATCTCGAGATTCATCCCCTCGCGTCGCAAGGGCTCAGTGGGTACTCGGTTCACGAAGTCATGAATTCTTCATTGGCCGCAGAAATTTCGGCCGTGGCTTCGCACGGGTCCGCACAACGCCACTTTGTGATCACATTTCAGGACTCTACGTTTGAATGCGTGGCGTCGGACTATACGGTGGTCGGTGTGTATGGCGCGGGAGAGATCGCCAGCCGGGAAGCATTCGCACTGGTCCGTTAGTGTTGTGAGGCAACGGGCACGCGCAATGCGTCCTGCTTTGGGTTGTAGAGCCCGGGCTTAAGGTCCGGGCGCTTTCTCCAAACCGCAAACCGCGGGGCGCCGACCTTTGCGCGTCTTGCCGATTAGCATCGAGGCCACGCATGCTGACGATTGCAATTACCGCCTTTGTCACACTCATCATCGTTCTGGTGATTGCCAATCTGTCGAGTGGTGAGAAGAAGATCGAACACAAGATCGACCGGCTCTACGCGAGCCACGATCCACAATTTCTCCGTTCCATGGGTTTGCTGCTCGGGCCGCCCGTCATCTCGGGGAACCGCTTCGAGATGCTGCTGAACGGCGAGCATATTTTTCCGTCGATGCTCGAAGGTATTCGGTCCGCGCGCAAAACCATCACGTTTGAAACGTTCATCTACTGGTCCGGCGAAATTGGCGAGCAGATCGCCCAGGCATTGGCGGATAAGGCACGGGAAGGCGTCGCCGTGCACGTACTGCTCGATTGGGTCGGCTCGTCGAAAATGGACAAGCGCTATCTGAACATTCTGCGCGATGCGGGCGCAGAAGTGATCCAGTATCACAAGCCGCACTGGACCGGTCTGGGCCGGATGAACGATCGCACTCACCGCAAGCTGCTGGTGATCGATGGACGTATCGGTTTTACCGGCGGCGTGGGCATTGCGCCGGAGTGGACCGGCCGCGCGCAAGACGAAAAGCATTGGCGTGATACCCATTTCCGGGTAGCCGGGCCCGTGGTGGGCCATATGCAGGCCGTATTCATGGACAACTGGGTCAAAGCGACTGGCAATGTTCTGCATGGGGCCGATTACTTTCCGGAAGTCGCGGCTGTCGGCGATGGTCTTGCGCATATGTTCAGCAGCTCGCCTTCGGGCGGCAGCGACGACATGCAATTGATGTATCTGATGGCGATTACCGCGGCCACTCACTCCATTCATCTGGCGAGTGCCTACTTCGTGCCGGACAAGCTGACGATCAATGCGATTGTCGAGGCAGCAAAGCGCGGCGTGAAAGTACAGATCATCACGCCCGGAAAGCGCATCGATACCCATACCGTGCGCGAAGCGTCACGCGCCTGTTGGGGTGATCTGTTGCGAGCCGGTGTCGAGATTTTCGAGTATCAGCCGACCATGTTTCACTGCAAGTTGCTGGTGGTGGACGAATATCTGGTCTCGGTCGGTTCCACCAATTTCGATAGCCGCTCGTTCAAGCTCAATGACGAAGCAAACCTGAACATCTACAACCGCGACTTCGCGAAGCAGCAAACCGCCACCTTCGCGGACGATATCAAGCGTTCACAGCAGATCACGCTCGATGCGTGGCTGCGGCGGCCGTTGACCGAAAAGCTGATCGAGAAGTTCGTGCCGCTGCTGGATACGCAACTGTGATGCCGATGCTTTGATCGCGCGGTTTTGTGTGCGGCTAGTTGCCCGGGTCGACTTCGGATTTATCCGGATCTGCAAGCGTTTTATAGGGCAGCGATGCGGCGTGCGGATTGGTTGTAGTGTCATCGATCACGCGATCCACATCCGCGGTTTTCGCGAGTTCAGTGAGGAACGCCTGTTTATCGAAGCCGGGCGCGACGCAGCCTTGCACGTAAATGAAACGGCGTTGCAGTGTGAGCCATAGTGTCGACTGCTCGCGCCAGTGCGTGACGTAATTGATGTTCGTGAGACGCCGTTGCACGGCATCGGCGATCTCCGTGTCGTACAGATACGCGTTCGACAGGCGGCAACGTCCCTCCACCCAGCAGCTATTGCCGCGCTCAATCCGGTAATGACTGTCGTCGAGCCATTCCTGTTCGGTCTCGAGTGGGCCTAAAGGCACCGGGCAGTCGCCGATCGCTTTGGATATCTGAAAGAACGGGTCTTGGCCGCGATTGAGGCGCCGCGCGTCGGCGTGGGCGTGCAGCGAGGCCACGCTCAACAGCAGGCTTGCGAGCTTGAGGCGGATCGGGCGGTTCATCGTCTCGGCTCCGGGATTTTGAGCGTGGGATAGACGGCGTTGATTCTCGATTAGCTGGTGGAGATCATGCAGCGGATGCAGTTACCTCAGCGGCTCTGACGCCGGTTCTCGACAGCAAACTTGATCAACTCAGCCTGACCTTCGATATCGAGTTTGCGTTTAAGATTCAGCCGGTGCGTTTCCACCGTGCGCACCGAAAGCTCATTGCGTTGAGCGATCTGCTTACTCGACAGACCTTCCGCCAGCGCATCGAGAATATCGCGTTCGCGTGGCGTGAGCCGTTCAATCGGCGACTGCATGGCCGAGGCCTGAATCAAACGCGCACCGAGTCCCGCGCTGAAAAACGTCCTGCCTTCGAGCACCGCGCCGATCGCCTGAATGATTTCGGTGGCGGGTGAATCCTTGAGCACGTAGCCACTGGCGCCGGCGCGTACCGCCTGCGTCACGTACTCGAGGTTGTCGTGCATGGAGAGCATCAGCACGCGTATCGCCGGGAAGCGCTCATGAAACATGCCGGCCAGAGCAATCCCGTTCATCCCGTTCATGCCGACGTCCATCAGCACCAGATGCGGTTCCTGACTGGTCGCGAGCGCGAGTGCTTCCTGCGCATTGCCCGCTTCGCCGACGATTTCGATGTTGCGCACCGCTTCGAGACGAGCGCGCAAACCGTCGCGAACCAACGGATGATCGTCGATGAGAACCAGACGTGCGGTGGCGGTTGAGGCGTCATTCATGGTCAGCGTTCCTGCAAGGCGGCCAATTGAGGTTCATGCGTTTCCAGCGGCACGCGTGCGCTCACGTGCGTGTGTCCAGGTTGCGAGCTGAGCGACAGCTTGCCGCCCAGTGCTTCCAGCCGCTCGCGCATATTGCGCAGACCCACACCGGAGCGCCGGCCGACGAACGCGTGCGCTACGTCGAAACCGCGCCCATTGTCCGAGATCGTCAACGTCACGGCATCGTTCGATGTTTCCAGCGCCAGTGCCGCGCGCGATGCGTGTGCGTGGCGCACGATGTTCGTCAGCGCCTCCTGGGCGATACGGAACAGGACCGTGTTGACCGCCTCGGGTAAAACCGGGGCGTTCGTGTGGACGATTTGCGTGAAACCGATCTCGATTCCGGACTCGTCGCTCAACTCGCGCGTGAGCTGTTCCAGGGCCGCCGCCACACCGAGGTCATCGAGCATCGACGGACGCAGCGCGTGAGATATACGACGCACCTCGCGTAACGTATCGCCGAGGCGGGTAAGGCTGGTGGAAAGCGCCGCTTCCGCTGCGGGCACCCGCACTTCACTGCGTTCGAAACGCGCCAATGCGGATTCGAGCAGCAGCTTCACGGAGACCATCATCTGGCTGATGCCGTCGTGCAATTCACGCGACAGTCGTGCCCGTTCGTTTTCCTGCGAGTCGACCACCTGTTGCGCGAGCCGCTTCAGTTTCGCGTCGGCGCTGCGATATTCGGTGACGTTGAGCACGAGCGCGCACAACGCGATCACGGCGAGCCCGGCGAGCGCGATGGTATCGATCCACCGCATCGTCCGATCGATGTTGGCCGCCGCGCCCTGATCGATGTGCGCGAGCGTGGCGTCGACATCGTCGAGATAGATGCCGGTGCCGATCATCCAGCCCCAGCGTTCGAGCGGCACCACATAGCCCAATTTCGACGCGAGCTTGCCCGTCGACGGACGGTGCCACACGTAACGCACATAACCGCCGCCGCGCGAAGCCGCGGCGAGCAGTTGCTGGATCGTCAACGTGCCTTGCGGATCGCGCAGATCCCACAGGTCACGTCCGACCAGATCGGGCTCGCGCGGGTGCATCAGCGAACGTCCGTGCATGTCGTAGACGAAGAAGTAGCCGTCCTTGCCGAAATCCATTTTCTGCAGGACGTCGAGCGCGCGGGTGCGCAGCATCGCATCGTCGCGCGCGTTGTCGCCGCCGGCGTCGTAGAGCGGCGCGATCGCCGTGGTGGCGAGCTCGACGTAATGCTTCAGTTCAATTTCCTTGCTGGCCATGTACGCGGCCTGGGTGGTCGCGTGCTGCGTCTCGGCGAGCGCGGTGGCTTCCTCGCGTACACCGGTTTCAATGCTGGCGATGGCCGCCAGAAAGGGCACGATCGCCAGCAGGACAATCTTTGCTTTGAGTTTCATCGTTGAAGAACGGCCGACAGACTACGTGGTATTACGTAGCCGGCTTACGTAGTTGCGCGCTTGTAAGGACGCTCACGAAGGCGAATACTACATCCCCGCGACGTACCGCGCCTGCAGGCGCGCGCGGGGCATCCGCACGATGCGGGTCTGACTTGCGGTGAGGTGGGTGCTCATTCGTATGAATGTTCCATTCGTCAGGCCTTTTTCAACAGCCGCGTTCTGCCGCGGCGCAATGAGCACACGCTGGTTTTGCCGCCTAATATCAGGTAATCGGTTTTTGCGCGTGCCCGGCCACAAGTCATGGCGCGCGATTTCAATAATAGACTTAGGAGAAGATTGTGGAGACCTCCCAATCCGCCGGCCGTTCATGGCTCTGGCTTATCTTGCTGATCCCGTATATCGCGTTGCTCTGGCTGCCGTTCTATAACGACACGCGCCCCTCGTTCGCCGGCTTTCCGTTCTTCTACTGGTATCAGTTCTTGTGGGTTCCGCTGACCTCGCTGCTGATTTACGTCGTGTACCGAGGTGTCAAATGAGCGATCTGAATCCCGTGAACCCGGTCGCGATGACCGTCTTTATCGCTTTCTTCGTTCTCGTCACCGTGATTGGTTTTTTTGCCGCGCGCTGGAAGCGGGGCGACCTGACGCAATTGCACGAATGGGGCCTTGGTGGCCGCCAGTTCGGCACGGTGATTTCGTGGTTCCTCGTGGGCGGCGACTTCTATACCGCCTACACCGTGATCGCGGTGCCCGCACTGGTGTATTCGGTGGGCGCATATGGCTTCTTTGCGCTGCCGTACACAATCATTGTCTATCCGTTCGTGTTCGCGGTGATGCCGAAGCTGTGGAAGATCGCTCACGCGAAGAACCACATCACGGGGGCGGACTACGTGCAGGGTGAATATGGCGGCAAGTGGTTTCCCGCCGCGGTCGCGATCACCGGCATTGTCGCCACCATGCCGTATATCGCGCTGCAACTGGTGGGTATGCAGGTGGTGATCAAGGGCCTCGGCGTGACCGGCGAAATGCCGCTGATCGTCGCCTTCGTGATTCTTGCGCTGTACACGTATGCAAGCGGCTTGCGGGCGCCGGCGATGATCGCGTTCGTCAAGGACATCATGATCTATATCGTCGTGATCGCGGCGGTCTGGCTGATTCCCGCGAAGCTCGGCGGCTATGCGCATGTGTTCGATGCGGCCGATACGTATTTCAAGGCCAAGGGCGGCGCGACCGGCATCATTCTGAAGCCGACGCAGTTCACCGCGTATGCATCGCTTGCTTTGGGTTCGGCACTCGCGGCGTTCATGTATCCGCACACGATGACGGCGGTGTTGTCGTCCTCGTCGGCGAACACAGTGCGCAAGAATGCGATCTTCCTGCCGGCGTACACGTTGTTGCTGGGGTTGATCGCGTTGCTCGGCTATATGGCGATTGCGGCCGGCGTGCATGTGAAGTCCGCCTCCGACATGGTGCCGGCACTCTTCAATACGTTGTTCCCGTCATGGTTCGTCGGCTTTGCGGCCGCGGCAATTGCGATTAGCGCATTGGTGCCCGCGGCGATCATGTCGATTGGCGCGGCCAATCTGTTTACGCGGAATTTGTGGCGTCCTCTGGTCTCGCCGAATATGACGCCCGAGGCGGAAGCATCGACCGCGAAGATGGCTTCGCTCGTCGTGAAGTTCGGTGCGCTGTTGTTTATCGTGTTCTTGCCGACGCAGTATGCAATTGATTTGCAATTGCTGGGTGGGGTCTGGATTTTGCAGATTTTCCCGGCCATTGTGTTTTCCTTGTACACGCGCCGTCTGAATACGCCGGGCCTGTTCCTCGGTTGGCTGGTCGGGATCGTGATCGGCACGGCACTGGCTATTTCGCAAGGGCTCAAGCCGGTATTTGCGCTGCATATCGGCGGTGCCACGTGGCCGCTTTATATCGGCTTGATCGCGTTGGCCGCGAATATTGTGGTTAGTTTTGCTGTTTCGGTTTTGTCGCCGCGCAGGAGTGTGGTCGCGGTTTAAGGTTGCAGTCTTTCCAGCCGGCGCTGTGGAGTGGCTTACTCCGCGGCGCCGGCTTTTGTTTTTGTGCGGTCGGACGAACCCGGACTCGATCGGGCATAAGCGATGCTATAAATGAACGATGCGTGCAGCGCGTTTATAGGGAGGACAGGTCATGCAGTTCGACTACAAGCACTTCCACATCGATTGCCGGGCCCGCCACGCAGAAGACGGCGCTTACCATGCGCGGGCCCGGATTAGCCGCGTGCCTCAGAAGCACGAGCACGTTCAGTCGCACGATTCGGGCGACATCGACGCCTTTTCGAACGAA
>NZ_JAXDPY010000717.1:0-2893 GCF_034668105.1 Paraburkholderia sp.
CGAAATCATAGCGCGCGATCAGCAGATCTTCTCGTGAAGTATTGGTCGCCGTCGTGTTGTTGAGTTGGTAATGCGAATATTCGAGTCTCAGATTTTTAACGTTATAGCCGAGCGTAAAACCGAACTGCTGCGAATCAGACAGACTGCCCGGCACGTTCCCGAAGCCGTAAGAGAGTACGCCGTTGAATCCGCCTAGCTGCGGGGTGCTATAGATCAACTGGTTGGACGCCCACGTGCCGCCCTTCTCGCCAGCGAAGAGTACCGTGGGCCCACTGAACGCGTTGCCGAACGGTGTGAACTGCCCGAGTGTGTTGTATGTGAGCGTGTAATCGCGCCCGGCCTTCAGCGTTCCGTATGGGCTCGAAAGACCAACATACGCGCCGCGATTAAACGCATCGCCCGCCACGGAGGCCTGCCCATTGTTCAACAGGTAGCCTTCTTCCAGCTTGAAAATCGTTTTCCAGCCATTGCCGAGGTCCTCCGTACCGATCAGGCCCCAACGGTCCGTGTCCTGAATGCCGCTTGCCATGCCCACGCCCCACCCTTTCGGGCTACCGCTTTGCAGAACAAGCCCAGTATCGAGGGTGCCGTACAGCGTAACCGAACTCTGCGCGTGGACTGCCGCTGGGCCAAGTGTAAATGCGAAAAGCAAAATCGTCTTTTTCATCGTCGTCTCTAACGTAGGAGTTGTATTTTTTTGGTAGTGGTTCATCTTTTTCTAGAAGCGGCCCATCTTGTTTTAGTAGTAGTCCATATCGATACAGAAGCGTTCTCAAGCACTGCGCCGCGCTACACTTCAACGCTCCCGAACGCGATCGCAGTGTTATGCATGACGAGACTCACCGGTCACAACTGCTGCACCGTGCGCGGCATGAACTGACCGAGTTCAGCCAACGCTGCCTGCGAGGAACGCGAGCAACGGCATCATCTTTCGTAAACATCATGCAGCGCCGCGTCGGTCATTCGGCGGGAATAGCGGCGCTCGGCAGTCACGCCCGGGCGCTCCTCAGCACGTGCTGCCCCCGTGCGCCTTCGCCGGCGCCACCGAAACGCCCGCTATGCCATGTCGCGCAATCAGCGCGTCAATCCGGCCAGACGTTTTCAGCTCGTCAATGAACAGATCGAGGTGCCGCGAAGCGGCAGGACCTCGCACACGCGCAATGCCTGCCGCCTGCCGGATCACCATGAACGGTTCCACTAGTACCCGGAGGTCGTCGTAGCGCCGCGCGTCCGCTTCCAGCTGCTGTCTCACGCCTGCCGCCACTTCGAGGCGTTGCGTCAGGAAGGTCTCAACGACAGCAGGCGAGGTCCGCGCCCGTACGATCTGCGCATGCTTCAACTCTCGTGTCAAAAACAGGTCGTACGCACTGCCCGCGCCGACCGCTACGCGATTGTGCGGCGAGTCCACCTGTTCGTTGGTCGTGACGGTCGAAGCGCGGTCCACCAGATAACATCCCTCGATCAGCAGATAGGGCTCTGTGAATGCGATTTCCGCCGCGCGCACCGGGTCAACCGCGAAGAAACCCACATCTGCATGACCGTTTTCGACCGCCTCGACTGACTTCGCGGCGGCGTCCATGACGACGAGTCCGATCGGCACCGAAAGACGCCGTGCGAGTTCCGTCGCGATATCGACAGAGATGCCGGACGGCCGCGCAGGGTCATCGCCAATACGCGCCAGAATCGGGTTGCCCAGGTTAATCGCGACGCGCAACGTACCGGACGGCGCGAAAGCAGCAATGATCGATGGGTCCAGTCTCATAAAGTGACAACGTGGGTCGAATGAACGGGTGTCGTGCAACGGGCGCGGCAGAAACGATGCAAGGTCATCGTCAGTCCGGAAGCAGGCCGGATGGAATGAACACGGCGCCCTCCATCAACCGGCGGGCGCTGCGGCTCATCACCGCCTTTGTCACGATCCATTTGTCGCCGCGTTGATCCGTTTCGGCGCCGACCACCATCACGCCGGACGGGTGACCGAAGCGGATCCGCGGTTCACGCCGATTGCCGAGAAGCGTGTTGACGACGGTGCCGGGAATAGCGGCCGCAACGGCGATCGCGACCGCACCGGTGCCGGTCATTGCATGATGCAGCTTGCCCATCGACAGGATGCGGGCGTTGATGTCCACCATCGACGGCTCGACGTGCTTACCGCTTGATGCGGTATATGCGTGCGGCAGCGATACGAACGCGAGCTTCGGCGTATGCGGCCGCTTCTGTGTGACCTCTTCCGGCGATTGCCCGAGGCCCATCTTTACGGCCGCATGCGCGCGGATCGCCTCGCATTTCGCGAGCAACCCGGCATTGTTGTTGATGTCGTCCTGCATCTCGTTGCCGCGCAGCCCAAGGTCTTCCGCGTTCACGAAAATCGCCGGATTACCCGCGTTAATCAGCGTGAGCCGATACGCGCCATAGCCTGGCACGTCGACGCTGTCCGTCACGTTGCCGGTGGGAAACATGGTGTCCGGTGCATCGCCTTGCGCATCACCGCCCGGATCGAGAAATTCGATGCGGATTTCCGCTGCCGGGAACGTCACGCCGTCCAGCTCGAAGTCGCCTTCCTCCACGACCGCACCGTCCTTCATCGGCACGTGCGCGACGATCTTGGCGCCGATATTGGCTTGCCAGATCCGTACCGTGGCGACGCCGTCGCGCGGGGCGTTCACGAGCCCCTGTGCGATGGCGAACGGACCGACCGCCGACGTAAGGTTTCCGCAGTTGCCGGACCAGTCGATGACAGGCGCTTCGATCGACACTGCGCCGAACAGATAGTCGACATCGCAGTCATCGCGCGATGACTTCCCGACGAGCACGACCTTACTGGTGCTCGACGTAGCTCCGCCCATGCCGTCGGTGTGTTTGCCGTACGGGTCGGGACTGCCGATCACGCGCA
>NZ_JAXDPY010000718.1:0-8538 GCF_034668105.1 Paraburkholderia sp.
CTCCGCCACCGGCGAACCTGGCGCCACCGCCGCCGGCTCGCGCGGGCGGCGCGGATAGTGCGCGAGGACCGAGCCGTCGGTGCGCAGCAGGCTCATGATCATCGGCGTGCTGTCGCTGCCGCCGAGCAGTTCCCGGTAGAACGCGTCGAAATAACCAGGCCGCAGCGCAACGGAGACGACGCCGGCAAACGAGCCGTCGGCGGCGTGCCGCTCCACCCCCGTGTTGAACACCTGCTCGCCCACCACGTGTCCCGTCATCACCTTCGAGACATGTTCGAGGCCCTTGCCGTCGCGAATGCCGACGAAATCCTCGCGATCGGCAATCGACAACACCGGCACGGGATAGAAACGGCTGGTGGCGAGCAGATCGCCTTGCAGGCCGAAAATCGACACGGCCGCGACCTGTGGATAGCCGCCGCCCATGGTGCGCAGCTTCTCGTGAATCTCGCCTTCTTTTGCGCGAATGCCGTTGTCGTCCAAACCTTGGGTCAGGTCGACAATGCGCGCGTCCAGCGTCTCGTTCATGTCGAACACTTTCAGCGCGTGTTCTTCCGCCACGCGCACGGTGCGCAGGGTGACGTCGGTCGCGTCGGCCATGCGCGTGTGCAGGTCGCTGAACGCCATCGCCGCGACGTACACGCACGGCAGCACGATGGCCACGATCAGCAGGGCGATCAGCGTGATGCGCCGGACGTGGAAATTCTGTTCCGGCACGGCGGGAAACAGCGCCCCGTCCTGACGGCTAGCGGGAAGGTGGCTCGCTTCGGGCGGGTCGAACCGGTCTGGGGTCATGGTCGAGAGCGAGGATGGTTCGGGACGAAAAAGTCGGGAGTTGGCCTGATATCGGCCTCATATCAAAAGCATAGACATGCCGCGGCGGTACGCGTTGCCGTGACACATGATCGCCTCCTGATTTGTCTGCCGTCTAATCAGTGACGAATCAGGAAGCGCAAACGTACACAAAAGTGTAAATCCAAAAGAACATCCTCTAAATCTATCAAAAAATGTTCGAAAATAACGTTTAATAGGAAACTATTTTTAGTTAGGGGGATTTCGGCGAGTTGCCTTTCCGCCGTTTTACTTCGAGAATCGATGTCATCACAAAAAATGTATCCGCGATGTTCGGATACATCTGCCGCGAGGGCAGCCTGACGACGCGCACAACGCGTAACGGAGGGCGCTCGCGTGGAAAACGCGCGCGGCAAGGGGACCAAGCCCGATCCATGAGGCCGCGCGGATTCATCTACGGGGTAGGCTTCGAACATGCTGGTCATAGCCATCGTGCACCGTGCTCGCACGCATCCATGCGTGCCTATGAGTGCTGTCAAAAGCGGTTCCATCAAAAGTGCCTCGCTGCGGGCACTCCCCGCTCGTTTGCAAGCTCCATTCTCGCAAGCCTCAGCTCGCGTTGCCGCGGGCCGACAGAGCGCGCATTCAAGAAATCGCCGCCCCCACCGTTAACGCGCCAGAGCTTATTCCGCTTATCGACCCGCCTATGCCTTTGCCTATTGTGATCGCCGACGATTCATTGCTTGCCCGCAAGGTGCTCACCAAGGCATTGCCGCCGGACTGGGATGTCGACGTCTCCTACGCCGCGAACGGGCGCGAAGCGCTCGGTCTGTATCGCCAAGGCAAGGCGTCGGTGATGTTCCTCGATCTGACCATGCCGGACATGACCGGCTACCAGGTGCTGGAAGCCTTGCAGCATGAGGACCTCAACACCTTCGTCATCGTCGTCTCCGCCGATGTTCAGCCGATGGCCCAGTCGCGCGTGCGCGCGCTCGGCGCCGCCGCCTTCATCGCCAAACCCGTGAGGCCCCAGGCGCTACTACCCATCCTCAAGGAGTACGGGTTGTATGTCTGAGCCAGTCCTCACCGAAGACCAGCGCGACGCGCTGCAAGAGGTCGCCAATCTGGCGATGGGCCAGGCCGCGACGCGTCTCGCGGGCCTGCTCGACGCATTCATCGAATTGTCGGTGCCGCGCGTGAAGGTGGTGGCAGTGAGCGAAGCGGCTGCGGCGCTACGCCAGATGACCGGGATCGAGGACACCGTGAGCGCGGTGCGTCAGGGCTTTCGTTCCGACATCAAGGGCGAAGCGCTGGTGATCTGCCGCAGCGACAGCGTCGATCAGTTGTGTTCACTGGTTAGCGATCCGTACTCGCGCTCGACCTACGAGGCGGTGAGCCAGAAAGAACTCGTGTTCGACGTCGCGAACGTGCTGACGGGTGCGTGTGTCTCGTGCATTCTCGACCAGCTCGGCCGCACGCCGGTCTTCTCCGCGCCGGGCCTGCTCGGCCAGGCGCTGACACTCGACGAAGTGTTCCAGCCCGGCGTGCTGCAATGGGAAGTCGCGTTGCTGGTGGAAGTCAATTTCGCGCTCGAGGATCAGAGCTTCCGCGCGCACCTCGTGATGCTGATGGCCGAAGAGTCGATTCGTCACGTGAGCGCGGCGCTTGACGAACTGTTGTCCAGCCTATGAATGTGCCTGTGAATATGTCTGTGGAGGTGCCCGTGAAGTCGTTGAGCGATCTGGTTATCGAACGTGTCGGTTTCGGTATCTTCGTGCTCGATCGCGATATGAACGTGCTTATGTGGAACCGTTTCATGCAGGATCACAGCGGCTTGTCGCCGGACCAGGTGGTGGGCAAATCGCTCTTCACGCACTTTCCGGAAGTGCCGCGCGTGTGGCTGTCGCGCAAGATTGAAAGCGTGTTTCAGCTCGGCAGTTTCGCATTCAGTTCGTGGGAGCAGCGCCCGTACCTCTTCAAATTCGATCATGACCGGCCGATCACCGGCGGCGTCGATTTCATGCAGCAGGACTGCACGTTCATGCCGCTCATGCGCGATCGTGAAGTGGTGGCCGTGTGTGTGACCATCTCCGACGTGACGCATGTGAGTATCGTGCAGCGAGAACGTGAAGAGGCAGTTGCCAAGTTGCAGGAATATGCGGACCGTGATGGTCTGACGGGCATCGCCAATCGCCGTTTCTTCGAAGCGCGTTTGCGTGATGAGTACACGCGCTGGCAGCGTTACGGCGGCGAGTTGTCCGTGCTGCTGTTCGACCTCGATCACTTCAAGAAAATCAACGACCAGTTCGGCCACGGCGTCGGCGACACGGTGTTGCGCGTGATGGCGCAGCGGGTCGCCGGCGTGGTGCGGGCGCAGGACACCTTCGGGCGTTTCGGTGGCGAGGAGTTTGCGTTGCTGCTGCCATGTACGCCGCTCGAAGACGCGATGCGGGTCGCGGAAAAGATACGCTGCACGATCGCCGATACGCCTGTCGAAGTGCAGGGCACGAGCGTGCCGGTGACCGCGAGCGTGGGTGGTGCGGCGGCACGCGTGGGCATGCCGGCGTACGACGTGCTGATCAATGAAGCCGACGCGGCGCTGTATAGCGCCAAGCGGCAGGGACGCAACCGCTCGGTGGCGTTTATCTGAGCCTTCCGGCCCCCGATTCGACCCCCCAACAGCGGCATCTCACAAAGATTGTTATACTTTTCGTCGTTTCCGGCATCCCTGCCGGGTGTTTCGCGCGTGTCCGCGCGCGCGTGCCGCGTGCCCTGCGGGTAGGCATTAAAACTTCTTGAACGCCTTTCAGCGGGCGCCTCCAGCGGAGATCGTCTTGGCTGTTTCCAATCTTGTCGTGGACGATACAGAAATCGACGCCGCTGCCGCCACGTCCGGCAGCTCGTTTTATCTCGCCATGCGGATCCTGCCGGCCGCGCAGCGCGATGCGATGTATCAGGTCTACGCTTTCTGCCGCGCTGTCGACGATATCGCCGACAGCGACGACCTGCCACGGGCCGAACGTGCCGCCGCGCTCGAGCGCTGGCGTGCCGACATCGACGCGTGCTACGCCGGCGCACCGCGCGCTTCCTTGCGCGCGCTGACGCGGCACATTCATACGTTCCATCTGCAACGCGAAGACTTCCACGCGATGATCGACGGCATGGCGATGGACGCCGCCGCCGACATCTGTGCGCCCGACGAGGCCACGCTCGACCTGTATTGCGACCGTGTCGCAAGTGCGGCGGGCCGCCTGTCGGTGAGGATATTCGGGATGCAGGAGGAGCCGGGCCGTTTGCTCGCGCACCATCTGGGCCGCGCGCTGCAACTGACCAACATCCTGCGCGATATCGACGAAGACGCCGGCATCAATCGCTGCTACCTGCCGCACGAGCTGCTGGCGCGCGAAGGCATCGCGGTAACAAGTCCGACGCAGATCGCCGACGATCCGTCTTTGCCGCGCGTCTGCGCGACGCTTGCCGAGCGCGCCAGGCAGCATTTCGCCGCCTCCGACGCGATCATGGACCGCGAACCGCGCAACCACGTGCGGGCGCCGCGCATCATGTCGGGCGTGTATCGCGTGCTGCTCGAACGCACGCTCGACCGCGGTTTCGACATTCCGCGTACGAAGGTCAGCAAGCCGAAGCTGCGCATGCTGTGGATCGTCGCGCGTTACGCGCTCTTCTGAGCTGATGCAAAAGCTCGTCCATGTGATCGGCGCCGGTCTCGCCGGCCTCGCCGCCGCAGTGCAATTGCAGCGGCGCGGAGCACAAGTCGTGTTGCATGAGGCGGCCGCGCAGGCCGGTGGCCGTTGCCGTTCTTATTACGACTCGAAGCTCGGCGTGACCATCGACAGCGGCAATCACAGGGTGCTGTCCGGCAATCTCGCCACGCTTAACTATTTGCGGGCGATCGGCGCCGCCGACGAGCTGATCGGCCCGGCCCAGCCCGAGTATCCGTTCGTGGATCTGGCAACGCGGGCGCGCTGGACCGTGCGCCTGTCGCCGGGCCGCCTGCCTTGGTGGATCTTCGATCCGAACGCGCGCGTGCCGAACACGGGCCCGACCGACTATCTGGCGCTCGTGCCGCTGCTGTTCGCCAAGCCCGGGCGCAGTGTGGCGCAGACCATGCGCTGCAATGGCCCGCTATGGGACCGCCTGCTGCGGCCGCTGTTTCTTGCGATGCTCAATATCGAGCCGCGTGAAGCGTCGGCGGAACTCACGGGCGCCATGGTCAGGGAGGCGCTTGTCGCCGGCGGTCTGGCGTGCCGGCCCCTGGTGCCGCGCAACGGCCTGAGCAGCGCCTTTGTCGATCCGGCGCTGCGGCTCTTGCAGCATGGCGGCGCGTCCATCCGGCTGGGTTCGCGCCTGACGGACCTCGTATTTGCCGACACCGGCCGTGTCTCGGCGCTGAATTTCGCGGACGAAAGCATCGCGATCGATGCCAACCAGGCCGTGGTGCTCGCGGTACCGCCGGACGTCGCACAGACGCTCGTGCCCGGTTTGCGCTCGCCGAGTCGCTTCGCGGCGATCGCCAACGTGCATTTCGCGATCGAGCCGCCGTTCGGGATGGCGCCGGTCACCGGGCTGCTCCACGCGACGGCCGATTGGCTGTTCGCCTTCGAAGGCCGCGTGTCGGTCACGATCAACGCCGCCGAACGCCTGCTCGACACACCGCATGAAGCGCTTGCGACAACCATCTGGGCCGAAGTGGCCCAGGCCGTCAATTTGCCGGTCGAGCCGATGCCGGCCTGGCAGGTCGTGATGGAAAAGCGCGCGACGTTTGCCGCGTTGCCGAATCAGGAAACGCTGCGTCCCGGCACGCGTACTCGCTGGAACAATTTGATGCTCGCGGGCGACTGGACGGCTACCGGCCTGCCCGCGACGATCGAAGGCGCGATCCGCTCCGGCCAGAAGGCCGCGGATACGCTGCTGAATCAACCGATGGAACGCCGATGAACGATTTATCTCAAGCCCAGCCGCTGGACGCCGTCCCGCCTGAATTCGCCGATGCCGCGCTGAATGCGTCGAAGGCTGCGTCCGTCGCCGCGCCGCAAGCTTCCGCTGAGCCGCTCGATGCCGCGATCACGCGCGCCACCGACGCGATCCTCGCCGCGCAGCAGCCGGACGGCCACTGGGTCTACGAACTCGAAGCCGACGCGACGATTCCCGCGGAATACGTTCTGCTGGTCCACTATCTCGGCGAAACGCCGAACGTGGAGCTGGAGCAGAAGATCGCCCGCTATCTGCGCCGCATCCAGTTGCCCGGCGGCGGCTGGCCGCTCTTCACCGACGGCGCGATGGACGTCAGCGCCAGCGTGAAGGCGTACTTCGCGCTGAAAATGATCGGCGACTCGCAGGATGCCGAGCACATGGTCCGCGCGCGCGAAGCCATTCTGGCGGACGGCGGCGCGGAAACGGTGAACGTGTTCACGCGGATTCTGCTCGCGCTGTTCGGCGTGGTGTCATGGCGCGCCGTGCCGATGATGCCCGTGGAGATCATGCTGTTGCCCCAATGGTTTCCGTTCCATCTGTCGAAGGTGTCGTATTGGGCGCGCACGGTGATCGTGCCGTTGCTGGTGCTGAACGCAAAGCGGCCGGTGGCGCGCAATCCTCGCCGCGTGCGTATCGACGAGCTGTTCCGCGCCGCGCCGGTCAATACCGGCATGCGTGATCGGGCGCCGCATCAGCATCTCGGCTGGTTCCGTTTCTTCCGCGGCGTGGACGTGATGCTGCGCATGGTCGACGGCCTGTTCCCGAAGGCGACGCGCGAGCGTTCGGTGCGCGAGGCGGTGCGCTTCGTCGACGAACGGCTGAATGGCGAAGACGGCCTCGGCGCGATTTTTCCGGCCATGGCCAACTCGGTGATGATGTACGACGTGCTCGGCTATCCGGCCGATCATCCGAACCGCGCGATTGCGCGGCAGTCGATCGAAAAGCTGCTCGTCATCAAGGATGACGAAGCTTATTGCCAACCGTGTTTGTCGCCGGTATGGGATACCTCGCTCGTGGCGCACGCGCTGCTCGAGACCGGCGAAGCGCACGCTGAGCAAGCGGCCGAACGCGGGCTCGCGTGGCTGCGTCCGCTGCAGATTCTCGACGTGCGCGGCGACTGGATCTCACGCCGCCCGAACGTGCGTCCCGGCGGCTGGGCGTTCCAGTACAACAACGCGCACTATCCGGACGTCGACGATACGGCCGTGGTCGTGATGGCGATGCAACGCTCGGCGGCGCTGACGCAATCGGATGTCGATCGCGAAGCCATTGCGCGGGCGCGCGAATGGGTGGTCGGCATGCAAAGCAGCGACGGCGGCTGGGGCGCGTTCGAACCGGAAAACACGCAGTACTACCTTAACAACATTCCGTTTTCCGATCACGGCGCGTTGCTCGATCCGCCGACCGCGGACGTGTCGGGCCGTTGCCTGTCGATGCTTGCGCAACTCGGCGAATTGCCGCGCGGCAGCGAGCCGGCGCAACGCGCGTTCGACTACATGCTGAAGGAACAGGAATCGGACGGCAGCTGGTACGGCCGCTGGGGCCTGAACTACATCTACGGCACGTGGACAGCGCTGTGTTCGCTGAACGCCGCCGGCCTGCCGCACGACGACCCGCGCATGAAGCGCGCCGCGCAGTGGCTCCTGTCGATCCAGAATCAGGACGGCGGCTGGGGTGAGGGCGGCGAGAGCTACAAGCTCGATTACCGCGGCTACGAGCGTGCGCCGAGCACGGCTTCGCAAACCGCATGGGCGCTGATGGGCCTAATGGCGGCGGGCGAGGTCGATCACGAGGCGGTCGCGCGCGGCGTCGAGTATTTGCAGCGCGAACAGCGCGAGCACGGCCTGTGGGACGAAACGCGCTTCACGGCGACCGGTTTCCCACGCGTGTTTTATCTGCGTTACCACGGTTATCGCAAGTTCTTCCCGCTGTGGGCGCTGGCGCGCTTCCGTCATCTGAAACGCAACGGGCTGACGCGCGTCGCGGTCGGGATGTAACGGATGGCGTTTTCGACAACACCGTCAGCTCATGCCGGCCGCGGCACCTTGCCGGTGATCGTGGTGACGGGGATGGCGTTCGAAGCGCGCATCGCGCGCGGCAAGGGTGTTGAAGTGGTCTACGCGGCGCGCGCCGATCTGCTGGAGCGGGCGTTGAGCGCGGCGGTCGCGCGTGGTTGCTCGGGGATCGTGAGTTTCGGAACGGCCGGTGGGTTGGCGCCTGACCTGGAGCCGGGCACGTTGATCGTCGCTGAGGCCGTTGAGGGGCCGTTTGGGCGGCTCGAGACCGATCGGTCATGGGCTGACAGGCTTGCCGCTGCGCTTGCCACCGGGCCGCTGACGGCGCGTTTGCGGCGCGGCCTGATGGCTGCCGTGACCACGCCTTTGATCAGCGCTGACGACAAGCGCGCGTTGCATCGCTCAACCGGCGCTTTGGCGGTCGATATGGAATCGCATATTGCCGGTGCGACGGCCGCCGCGCATGGTCTGCCGTTCGCGGTGTGCCGCGCGATTGTCGATCCGGCCTGGCGGACGCTGCCTTCCGCTGCCACCGCCGGCTTGCGTGACGATGGCAGCACGGCGCTGGGGCCGATTTTGCGGGAATTGCTGCGGCAACCGTCGCAGCTCGGGGCGCTGCTTCAGGTCGCCGTCGATGCGCGGGCGGCGCGGACTTCGCTGGTGCAGGCGCGGCAGGCGATGGAGGAGGGTTTGCGGTTCGGGGATGTCTGAGCGGCAGTTGCTCAGTCGGTGCTTCTGTTTG
>NZ_JAXDPY010000719.1:0-9571 GCF_034668105.1 Paraburkholderia sp.
CGCGTTCAAAACGTAGTGCATGTGACCATTCCGCCATTCCGCCCGCCTGAGCAATTGGTGGTAACTGGTCGGTTTGCGTTATTGATAGCCTGTTGGCGCTGCATGTAATTGGCAAAGTTGTTAAGCGCCTCGGCCTGCTCCTGATTTCTGATGTGAGACTGCTGCACTTCATTCGCGTAACGCTGCTCGAAACCATCCTTGATCGATTGAAATGCTTGAGCATTCTCGTCATTAATCATTCGATTAAGTTCTGCTGTGCGCACAACAAACTCTCTCCAAGACTCGCGGCCCATTTCTCTTCCTTAGTGCCCTGCGCTACCGCAATACGCATCAACTCACTGTGATGCGGGTGGCCGCGGTGATCAGTGAACGTTTTGTGGAAGATCACTTCAAAAGGCCGCCGTTCGGAGGCAGCGCCGCTCAAAGCGCTCAGCGAAATGATGCCGATCAAGTGTTGGTCGCCACGATCAAGGACCGCCAGACGCTGCACATGATTCTGGCGCATAACCTTGGCGGCCTCGTCGACCGGATCATCCCCGAAGCAAGAGAGAATCTCGGCCGACATTGCCTCGCGCACCGTCATCTGAGTGACATCGCGGGCATCCGCGACGCCGCGCATCGTAATATCACGGTCGGTGATCATCCCGATTACCCTGTTGTTCTGGCACACCGGGAGGGCACCGATATTGTTCTTCTTCAGCCTGCGGGCTGCGGCGGCGTCGAGGGTTTCTTCTGCCTGGACGCAGACCGGCTCTTTCATCACATCTCTGACTACCATGACGTGGCTCCTCGTAGGGCTGACTGGAAAGGATGTGCCCGCGCAACGCGGATAGCAGCGGATCTCAGACCTCAGAGGATGCGGCTGGTAAGCGTGAAACAGGTACCTGCCAGTTGAGTGTACGCCAAGCTGATGCCAATGCGTACGACAGCTTGCGGACATGCGGGGTCTCACCTGACAAGCATTCATGCGTCAACTCGACTGAGCTAGCGCAGCGGCGACCGCATCGTCGACGCTGTAATGAACGTACGGCGGGGTGAGACCAGGCATGCCTGCCACGGTCAGCAACGCCAGCGCGGGCTCCTTCAGGCGCGCGAAGAACAACCTCTTGCCGCGTGCTGCAGCAAAGCGTTCGAATTCCATCAATGCCTCCACGCTGGTGCTATCCAGATCGGTGGACTCCTCCAGACTGAGAACAATCGATTGTGTGCTGTCGCCCGCGTTGACGACCAACGTCCTCACATGCTGCAACATGACTTCGACGTTACCAAAAAAGAGCGGGGCCTCCGGACGCAAGACGATCACGCCCCGCACTGGTCGTGAATCAGAATGCGCTGCGAGAACAAGGAAATCGTGTCCTTCGCCAAGGCGGCCGAGCGTGCTCACGTTCGGAACAGAGAGCCCTCGCAAAAGCATCAGCAGGCTAAGTCCAATCGCAGCGAGCAACCCGTAGAGCGCGCCTAGTACGAGCACCGCTAGCACCGCGGCGGCGACGAGGAAACGGTCGCGATGCAAGCGCAAATACGGTGTGAATACTGATGGGTTCAACGCGTGACTAAGCGCATGGCAAACGACGGCCGCGAGAACCGCGGTGGGCGTGAGCGCCACCAGTGGAAGCAACGGGAGCATGATGATGGCCACCACTACGGCAGCGACCCAACCTGCGCAGCGCGACTGCGCACCAGCCGCTTCGTTAGTGGCACTTGCCGAATAGCCCGCGCCTACAGGCAGGCCATGAAAGAGCCCTGACAGCATATTTGCAGCCCCGAGCGCGAGCAACTCACGGTTCGGCGCCGTCAAGTCTCCATGCTTGAGTGCTAATGTGCGGATCGAGCTATACGATTCGGCGTAAAGGATCAGCGCCAGCGCAAAGGCGAATTCGCCAAGTTGTGCCCATTGGTGGTGATCAAGGCTGGGCAGGGAAGGCATTTGGCCCGACAGGTCGATTGTGCCGACCACCGACGCTCCATGGGCGTGAAGGCCGAACCAGCGACTGGCGACGATGCCTAGCGAGATGACGACGAACGCGCCCGGCACTTGGCGCGTGCGACCGAATGCGAATAGTAGGGCCAGCGCGACGAGCCCGGTCGCTAACTGCCAGACGTTCCACTGCGGGTAGCTACGGGCAAGCTCGATCAGGAAGCCGGCAGAATCGGTGTGCTTGAGACTCACGCCGAGAAAACTCGGGATCTGTCTTGTAATGATCACAATTGCCAGACCTAACGCGTAGCCTCGCAGCACGGGTTTGGCGATGAACTCAGAAGCGCTGCCCAGGCGTGCGAGCGACGCGCTCACGAAGATCAACCCGGTAATCAATACGAGCCCGGCGGCTAGCAGCGTGCGCATCGGCAGGCTGTCACCGGCCATTCCCACTGCTACGGCTGCAAGGACGGCCGCCGACGAGGACGTGGCGGACACAATCGCAAAGCGGCTGTTGCCGAGCAGGCCGTAGGCGACGAGTCCCGCGAGCAGCGCTATAACGCCCGTCTGAGGTGGTAGGTTCGCAATGGTTGAATACGCGATCGCCTCAGGAACGAGCAGGCCAGCGACAGACAGCCCGGCGCGCAGGTCGGGCAAGTAATGGCCCGCGAGAACGCGCACCGACGCCTTGCACGGATACTTTTTCATACCCTTCCGATCGGCTATGCAGGATAACGGCACCACGTTGATTCGAAGGAACGGGCGAAGTACCACTGGTCTGCGCTGGCGCTTCCGAATACGAGGATGAACCGGAACATGGCTGTGCCGCCATTGGACATTTCCCCGACGGACTGAGCGTGCGCGTGTCCTGCATGCGGCATATCGTTGCAGTTCGCGATCGTTCATCCTCTATCCGGCTGGCCCACGTCTCGCTTCGAATGAAATCTATGCACGTTTGCCTTCGATAGCCCCGACCAGCGCAGGATACCCATGCAGATCTGGTGTCAGCACCGCTGCCGACACCCGGAACTTCTCAACGGGCGCAATATGACACAACTGCTTTGCTTCTGATCGTCGGTAACGCGTTCCTCGTAGGCTGCAACACTGTAGCTGGAGCCGGCGAGGACATATGGAAAGTCGGCCAGGCCATCCATAACTCGGCCGAGGAAGCCAAATAGACGATGCCAGCGACGCGTGCGAACCGTCTGACATCGTGCCGCACCATCGCACGGCTGCCTCTGCCATGCGCACCGTAGATTGCGTCGAGGTACTGGTCCTTCGTCGCAGGCGACCTGTTCCGCCAGGCGTAAATTGCCGCCGGACACAGTGCGCTCATGATCTCGTCGCACCTGTCCGCTTGGTCACTTCAGCTACTGCTTTGGGTCAGCACAAGTCTGTCCTCCGGGGCCAGCCGCAGCGAGGCTTCGCAACTGCCCGAAAAAACCGGGAAAACCGGGCAGGCGATACCGGCGACACCGCGCCGGATCACGTCCACGAGCTTGCTGAAAGCGTAACAACTCGTGGATGTTGAACGCCCCATAACGCCCGCCCCGTGCGTGCTGGGGCGCCCGACGGTGCAAAAGCGCGCTGTCGAACAGCTTGCGCCTGGCGCCAGCATCGCCTATTTGGCTTGCTCGGCCGAGTTATGGATGGCGTGGCCGCCTTTCGATATGTCCTCGCCGGCGCCCGCAACGGTGTTGCAGCCCGCGAGGAGCGCGGTAGCGGCGATCAGAAACAGAGCGACGAATCGCGTCATGTTGTCCCCCTTTGGCGGATTCCTGGTGCCGGCAGCGGTGACGAGCCGGATACGCAGGGGTACCGCGGGCACAGCGGGGCCACCGCGGGCACTCTGCATGCATCTTATTCTAAGCGGGACGCGGACCAGCGGCAGCGCCCATCCCACGTAAAACCCGTGGCAGGAAACTCATGCGGCACCGCGGCAGAGGGAGCTGTACTTCAGACGCATGCGCAGGGCGTGTGTATGCCTGCCTCCGGCCTGGCATCCGCACCGGGCCGGCCCATCAATCCTTGCCAGCGGGCCAATCACATGCGGGATCTCATTCCGGCTTATCGAAGACACCGGCTTCGAGATCTTGCCTGAAATGCTGCGTCCAATCGGTTTCGTAGCCGATGGGGTATTCCCTCGTAATGTTTGTCGATAGTCTGGTTACCGTGACACAGCCCTGTAGACCGAAGTTCTCGTCGCCTTTGGGGTCGGTCGTATCCATTTCCTGGACTTCGAAGTCATCTTCTGCCAGCCCCCTGCCTTGCACGGCCGAAAGGAAGTCCTGGTGTTCATCCGGTTCGATCAGTCGCATCTTCGGCCCCTCCGTCTGCTTAACAGAGATATAGTGGCCCTCTTCTCGAAGTTGTCATAGTTCCGGACGCATACGCAACACCGGAATGCGTTATAGGTGCGGCCGCTCGCCAATGAAGCGCTCGGGCACGGTCGGCTCGATAGAGCCCATCAAGGCCTGAATCTTGTCACGTGCCGAAGCCAACGCCATGCTTTCTGGAAGAGAGATCGCTGTCGGTCCGTCGGCGTAAGGAAAATCGGTCGGGCGTGGTCCGACGTCACGCGCAGGAAGAGCTACCCCTGCGTTGCGGCAAGCGACGATCGCCGAAGCCGCGACCTATCAGGCACCGATACGACGCCGACGGGTTACCTGGACGAGTTTATTCTCAACGCTTTTTTTGTGTTTCCACAGAATTCGGCCGTACCCTCTGGGAGACCGGGCTAGACGGCAGCAATACAGGAGACGGCTTTTTCGGCTGCTTTGGCTTCTTTGTTTCGCCATTGCTGCGCAACTGACCTTTTGCCATCACACTACTCCGGTTGTATCGGTGGGCGCCGTAAAGCTCGCCCATTTTGGGCAGGGTGCGCTGATTTCAGCTCGCTGTCACGAAACGCTTTGAGCGATCTGGCCGTAGCAGAGAACCCTCTTCGAAAGACAAGACTACCTCGAGTGCAAAATGCAAAAGCCCGCCGAGCTTGCCGAAAAATTCTTTGGCGTACCCTATGAAGCGCTGGACGAACGCGCGAAGAACGTTGCGCGTCTCATTGCGGAACGAAAGCACGTAGCAAGAGATTCCGCGAAAGAACTGGATGCCGCGATGACACGAGGCCAGCGCGCGGCTGATGCCGTGGCCGCCTTCGGCGGCTCGTGGATATTCATCACGTGTTTTATCGCGATCATGATTGTCTGGGTTGGCTTGAATTCGCTGATTCTGGCGAAGTACAGCAAGACTTTTGACCCATACCCCTACATTCTGCTCAACCTGTTTCTCTCGATGCTCGCGGCCATCCAGGCTCCCATCATCCTGATGGCCCAGAACCGACAGTCATACAAGGACCGGATTTCTGCCGAGCACGACTATGAGATCAATCTGAAGGCCGAACTCGAGATCATGTTGCTGCATGATAAGGTGGATATCCTGCGTGACCAGCAATGGACCGAATTGCTGACCATCCAGAAGGAGCAGATGGAAGCGCTCAAGAACCTGCTCATGTCCAGCAGGACATCGGGCGACAAGACATCGCAGTCGCCCGCTGCGTGAAGCTCCATGATCGAACGACGACTGCATGTCATTTCGTTAATACAGGATCTGCTTTCCCGGAATCACTGTACCTCCAGCAGGAAAGGTATACGGCGGTCGTTGGTGCGACGCAGCATTGATAATGCCAGGTCGCTCCGACCTGTAGGTCTTTTAGCGAGACACTCGCCTCCGAAATCCCTTGGACGCACGTGCCGGGTCAATCGGAGCATTCAATGAACACCACTACTGTCGAGCAATCCGCCGAGTTCGGCCTGCGCACTTTGTCGGTATATTTCGGGCTGCAGAATGAAGCATTTGCGCATTTTGTGCGGAACAAAGTCGCATCGACACGTGGGTTTAGATCGATCGCGGCCTGGCCGGCGATCTCCGTAGCGAAGCGGATTTCCCAGACTGGTACGCCACCGTACCGACTTCTGGTCACTGCGCGTGCACCGTCATTGCAAGGTCCTGGCGTCGCGCAGCCACCGGAAACGAAGCAATCTCTCGTGTCACGATCTCCCTCACCGATTTCTATTGCCATGCCCGGTCATTGCGCCACGGCGGCGCAACGGCTTGCCGGAAAGCATTTTTCAAGCACGCGCAAAAGCGTGCGAGGAACACATGATGTCAACTACCGATTCGACTCTGGAGGAGCCACAGGCATTCCTCCCACACCCCAGTGTCGCGGCTTACGCCGAGATATCCGGCATGGATGCCTATCGCGCGCTGGTTGCCGAGGCGGAGCGCGATTACACCGGATTCTGGGCCCGTCTCGCACGCGAAACGCTGCAATGGAAAACGCCGTTTTCCTCGATTCTTGATGAATCCCGCGCGCCGTTCTATGAATGGTTTAAAGACGGGACCCTGAATGCCTCGTACAACTGTCTCGACCGCCATGTCGAAGCGGGTAACGGGGATCATGTCGCCGTGATTTTCGAAGCCGACGATGGTACTGTCACGCATGTCACCTATCGCGCGTTGCTCGAACGGGTGAGCCGCTTTGCCAACGCGCTGCGAACCCGCGGTGTGAAAAAAGGCGACCGCGTGGTGATCTATATGCCGATGTCGATCGAAGGCATCGTGGCCATGCAGGCCTGCGCCCGGATCGGCGCGACGCATTCAGTCGTGTTCGGCGGCTTTTCGTCGAAGTCGCTCAATGAACGGATTGTCAATGTGGGGGCGATTGCGCTCGTCACCTGCGATGAGCAGATGCGCGGCGGCAAGGCGTTGCCTCTGAAGAACATTGCAGATGAAGCCCTCGCGATGGGCGGCTGCGACGCGGTGAAGAGCGTGATCGTCTATCGGCGCACGGGCGGCAAGGTCGCGTGGCACGAAGGGCGCGACCTGTGGATGCATGATCTCACGCAAGCCGAAGCAGACGTTTGCGAGCCGGAATGGGTGGGCGCGGAGCATCCGCTCTTCATCCTTTATACGTCCGGTTCGACCGGCGTGCCGAAGGGCGTGCAGCACAGTACGGGGGGCTTCCTGATGTGGGCCGCGCAGACCATGAAGTGGACTTTCGACGCAAAGCGTAGCGACGTGTTCTGGTGCACCGCCGACATTGGCTGGATCACCGGTCATAGCTATATTGCGTATGGTCCGATGGCAATCGGCGCAACCCAGGTCGTGTTCGAGGGCGTGCCGACGTGGCCGAACGCCGGCCGCTTCTGGGAGATGATCGCGAAACACCGGGTGACCGTGTTCTACACCGCACCGACCGCCATCCGCTCGCTGATCAAGCTGGCCGATTCCGACCCGAAGGTTCATCCGGACCGCTTCGACCTGTCGACGCTGCGTCTGCTCGGCACGGTCGGCGAGCCGATCAACCCGGCTGCGTGGACATGGTTCTATGAGCACGTCGGTCACGGCCATTGCCCCGTTATCGACACCTGGTGGCAAACCGAAACGGGTGGTCACATGATCGCGCCGATGCCGGGCGCCACGCCGCTCGTGCCGGGCTCATGCACGCTGCCGTTGCCGGGCATCATGGCCGCGGTGGTCGATGAGACCGGGCGCGATGTGCCGAACGGGCAGGGCGGCATCCTCGTCGTCAAACGTCCATGGCCTTCGATGCTGCGCAACGTATGGGGCGATCCGGACCGCTACACGAAGAGCTACTTTCCCGAAGAACTCGGCGGCAAGCTGTATCTCGCGGGTGACGGGGCGGTGCGTGACGAAGACACGGGCTACTTCACGATTACCGGTCGGATCGACGACGTGCTCAACGTATCGGGCCACCGGCTCGGCACCATGGAGATCGAATCGGCATTGGTCGCCAATCCGCTGGTTGCGGAGGCCGCTGTTGTCGGGCGCGCTGACGAGACTACCGGCGAAGTCGTCGTCGCGTTCGTGGTGTTGAAGGGCGAGCGGCCAACCGGTGACGTGGCGATCAGAATCTCGAATGAGCTGCGCAACTGGGTCGGCAAGGAGATCGGGCCGATTGCAAAGCCCAAGGAAATCCGCTTCGGCGAGAATCTGCCGAAAACCCGTTCAGGGAAGATCATGCGCCGTCTGCTGCGTTCGCTTGCGGCCGGCGAAGAAATCACCCAGGACATATCTACGCTGGAAAATCCGGCGATTCTCGATCAACTCGGGTGATTCGTCGCGCAGGCCGCGGGATCGCCGGATTGAATTTTATCTTCAGGAGCAGGCCATGGCCAGCGCACCCAACCAAACACCACTCGCGAACCCCGCGCCACTGGGTCTCGCCGGCTTTGCACTGACGACGTGGCTGCTGAGCATGATCAACGCCGGCTGGTTCTCGGGCGAGTCGATGGGTCTCGTGCTCGCCTGCGCGCTTGCCTACGGCGGGACGGCGCAGGCGATTGCCGGCGTGATGGAGTTGCCGCGCGGCAACACCTTCGGCGCGACGGCCTTTTTAAGCTACGGGGCTTTCTGGTGGTCATTCGCGCTCTTCGTGCTGTTTCTGCACGATAAAGTGCCGGCCGCTTTCGTTGGCTGGTATCTGTTTCTGTGGGGCGTGTTTACGTTTTATATGTGGCTGGCCACGTTTCGTTCGCCCCGCGCGCTGCAGGCTATCTTTCTGGCGCTGTGGATCACATTCGGCTTGCTGGCGGGTGGCGAGTGGACGGGTTCGGCTCTCTTGCGAATGGCCGGTGGTTACATGGGACTTGTCACGGCGGCGCTCGCGTTCTATCTGTCCGCAGCCGATGTGATCAACGAGGTGCACGGCCGGATAGTCATGCCGATTGGCGAGCCACGAGTCTTCAGCCGGCACGCCGTCGCGCTCTGACCGCTCGGACCGATGCTGAATCCGCAAGAGGCGAGAGTCAGCACCTCGCGCATGCAACCGGAGTTACCGAAAATGAAGGCACTGGTCTATCTCGGCCCAGGCAAGAAAGCGGTTGAAGACCGTCCCAAACCGGTCATCGATGCGGCCACCGACGCCATCGTCAGGATCAGCAAGACGACGATCTGCGGAACAGACCTGCACATTCTCAAGGGTGACGTCGCGACCTGCCAGCCGGGCCGGGTGCTCGGGCATGAAGGTACGGGCGTCATCGACGAGGTAGGGCCGGGCGTGACCACGTTCAAGCCGGGTGAGCGCGTTCTCATCTCATGCATTAGTGCTTGCGGCAAATGCGAGTATTGCCGCAAACAGATGTACTCCCATTGCGTGAGCGGCGGCTGGATTCTCGGCAACAAGATCGACGGCACACAGGCCGAATTCGTCCGGATCCCGCATGCGGATACCAGTCTTTACCGCATTCCCGACGACGCCGACGAAGAAGCGCTCGTGATGCTGAGCGATATCCTGCCGACGGGATTCGAATGCGGCGTGCTCAATGGCAAGGTTGAACCGGGCAGTACGGTAGCCATCGTCGGTAGCGGGCCGATCGGACTCGCGGCGTTGCTCACGGCGCGCTTCTATTCGCCTGCCGAGATCATCATGGTCGATCTGGACGACAACCGGCTGGAGACCGCGAAGCGATTCGGAGCAACCGCGGTGATCAACAGCGCGGACGGCAACGCAGTGAATGCGATCATGACGCTCACGTCCGGGCGTGGCGTCGATACTGCCATCGAAGCGGTGGGCATACCCGCCACCTTCGAATTGTGCGAGGAGATCATCGCGCCGGGCGGCACGATTGCGAA
>NZ_JAXDPY010000720.1:0-8218 GCF_034668105.1 Paraburkholderia sp.
TATAGGGATGTTGCGCATGAAGCAGATCGCGCGCCGCGCAGGTTTCGACCACACGTCCCGCATACATCACGACGACGCGGTCGCAGAACGACATGACGAGCGGCAGGTCGTGACTGATCAGGATCAGGCCGGTGTCGTGCTTCGCGATCATTTCGTCGAGGATGGCGAGCACCTGCACCGAGACCAGCACGTCGAGCGCGCTTGTCGGTTCGTCGGCGACCAGCAGGCGCGGGCCCGACGACACCATCATCGCGATCATCACGCGTTGTCCCATGCCGCCGGATAGCTCGTGCGGCCAGGCGTCGGCAACCCGCTCCGGATTGCGGATATGCACCGCGGCGAGGGCGTCGACGATCTTCTCGCGCATCGCCTTGCGGCCCAGCTTCGGATCGTGCAACGCGAATGCTTCGCGCATCTGCTGCGCGACGGTCATCACCGGATTGAGCGAATACTTCGGGTCCTGCAGGATCATGCCCATTTGCTGCCCGCAAAGACGGCGGCGTTTGCGAGGCGGCATCGCGAGCAGATCCTGACCCTCGAACCGGAGCGCCTTCGCCGTGCAATGCGCGGCGGGCGGCAACAGGCCGAGCAGCGCGCGGCCGGTCAGCGATTTGCCCGAACCCGATTCGCCGACAATGCCAAGCCGTTCGCCCTTGTTGACAGTCAGAGAGAGACCGCGCACGGCATCGCTCAGTTTGCCGTCGTGACCGCGAAAAGCCACATGCAGGTCGTCGATTTCGCACAGCGGGTGGCTGGAAATTACTGCCATTTTTTCAGCCTCCATGACGGGGATCGAAGACGTCGCGCAGACCGTCGCCGAGCAGATTGAACGACAGGCTCACGAGCAGAATCGCCAAGCCGGGAATGGTCGCGACCCACCAGGCGTCGAGCAGGACATTGCGGCCCGACGCCACCATGAAGCCCCATTCCGGACTGGGCGGTTGCGCGCCGAGGCCGAGAAAGCCGAGCCCGGCCACCGTCAGAATGATGCCGGCCATGTCGAGCGTGGCCCGCACGATCACGGACGACGAACACAGCGGCATCACATAACGCAGCAGCAAACGCAGGCGCGACGCCCCTTGCAGACGCGCCACGTGCATGAAGTCGGCCTGCACGATGCGCAGCGTTTCGGCGCGCGCGAGTCGTGCATAAGCCGGCCATGCGGTAATCGAAATGGCGATCACCGCATTGATGACGCCCGGGCCGAGCGCGGCGGCGAAGGCGAGCGCCAGCACGATCTTGGGAAAGGCCAGCGCGATATCGGTGATGCGCATCAGCACGTTATCGATCCAGCCGCCGAAGAAGCCGGCCGTGGTGCCCACCAGCAAACCGACCGGCACGACGATCACGACGACCAGGATCGCGATCGACAACGTCAGGCGCGAGCCGTAAATCAGCCGCGAGAGAATGTCGCGCCCGAGCTGATCGGTGCCGAGCCAGTGCGACGCGGAGCCGGGCGGCAGCAAGCGGTCCGCCAGCACCTGTTGCAACGGATCGTGCGGCGCGAACCACGGCCCGATCGCCGCGACGACGATCAGCAGCGCCAGAATCGCGAAGCCGAACACCGATAGCGGATTGCCGGTGAAGCGCCGCCAGCGCCGGTAAGCGAGCCCGAGCGCGGCCTGTTTGCGCGAGCCGGGCGTGTCGCTCAGGAGCCAGTCTTTCCAGTGTCGGGGCGGGGCGTTCATCGGCCGATCCTGCGGTGAATCGTGGGTGGAAGGGAGCACGGCGTCGATCTCCGGAGCATCAGCGGGCGCGCGGATCGAACACGCGGTACAGCGCGTCGGTCAGCAGGTTGAGGGCGATGAAGGTGATGCCGATCACGAGGGTGCTGCCGAGCACCGCGTTCATATCGGCATTGAGCAACGCGCCGGTGAGGTAAGAACCGATACCGGGCCACGCGAAGACGATTTCCGTGAGCACCGAGCCCTCGAGCAGATAGCTGTAGGCGAGCGCGATTACGGTAAGAAGCGGCACGGCGATATTGCCGAACGCATGCCGCCAGATCACGCGGCGCTCCGGCAAGCCTTTGGCGCGTGCCGTGGTGATGTATTCCTGGCTCAACTGGTCGAGCATGAATGAGCGTGTCATCCGGCTCAGATAAGCCACCGAGTAGTAGCCGAGAATCGCCGCGGGCAACGCGATATGCGAGAGCGCGTTGAGAAACACGTCCCATTCGCCGGCGATCAGCGAGTCGATCAGCAGGCTGCCTGTGCGGGTGTCGACCATCCCGTCGAACACCGGATCGATGCGGCCCGGACCGGACACCCAATGCAGCTTCGCGTAAAACAGCAGCAAACCCATCAGGCCGAGCCAGAAGACCGGCACCGAACTGCCTATCAAGCCGACGAAGCGCGCGACATGATCGATCCAGCGGTTATGGCGGACCGCGGCGATCACGCCGAGCGGCACACCCACCAGCACGCCGAGAATCGTGGATAGCGTGGCCAGCTCGAGCGTGGCGGGGAACACGCGCTTGATATCGTCGATCACCGGATTCGCGCTCAGCAGCGACATGCCGAGGTTGCCGTGCAACACATCGCGTACATAGATCAGAAATTGCACTACGAGCGGCTTGTCGAGGCCGAGTTCGATGCGCATCGCGGCATAAGCCTGCGCGGAAGCGCGATCGCCGAGCACGGCCAGCACCGGATCGATCGGCACCTTGCGGCCGATGACGAAGGTCACCGCCAGCAGGCCGATAAATGTGATCAGCAGCGTCAGCACCCAGCGCAGCAGAAGCAGGGTTCCACGTACGCTGCCGTGACCGGCGGAGAACGCGCGTACGCGCTCCAGCGTGGTGAGGGGGGTGATGGGAGTCGACATGGTTAGGTTCCTTGCCTGAAGCGCGGCCACGACGCGGCAATCCATCCCCGCAAAAATACCGCGCTTCAGGCTCTGGCGCTTACTGCTTCTTCAGATCACGATACGACACGAGGTCGTTGATCGGGCCGACCTCGAGACCGCTCACGCCCGGACGATACGCCACCTGCGCGACCTTCTCGAACATGATGACGAACGGCGACTTCGCCAGGACTTCCTTCTGCATGGCCTGATACATCTGCGCGCGTTTGGCGGTCGACGATTCGGCAAGCGCCGCGTTGGTTTCCTTCGTCAGCTCGGGAATGTCCCACGCATTGCGCCAGGCGAGCATCTTGTAGCTCGACGCGTCGCTATTGTCCGGATTCCACGTGAAGCCCTGCGCGTTGCTGTGCGGGTCGATATAGTCCGCGGACCATTCGCCGATATAGATATCGTGCTGACGGGCGCGATATTTGGCGAGCGTCTGTTTGTTGTCGCCCGGAATGATCTCGACCTTGATGTTGGCCTGCGCGAGATTGGCCTGGATCGCCTGCGCGATTTCGTTGTACGGATAGTCGTTGCGCACGTCCATCTTCACCGTGAAGCCGTTGGCGAGTCCGGCTTTCGCGAGCAGGGCTTTGGCTTTGGCGACGTTCTGCTGATAGGGGTTCACATTCAGCGCGCCAAGGAAGCCTTCCGGCAGGAAGGTCTCGTGCACCTTGTAGGTGGATCGAACGACGTGATCCTGAATGCCGTTGTAGTCGATCAGCCATTTCATCGCTTCCTGCACCTCGGGTTTGGCGAGGTTCGGGTTCTTCACGTTCAGGCCGAGGTACATCAGCGTGGCTTGCGGCACCGGCGTCACGCGGGCTTTGCCGCTTTTGCCGAGCGTGGCGAGGTCGTCGGGGCTCAGATCGCGCGCGACGTCGACGTCGCCATTTTCCAGCAGAAGACGCTGGCTCGACGCTTCCGGCACATGGCGCAACACGATGCGTTTCATCGCGAGCGGCAAGCGATAGCCGTCGAAGCGTTGCAGCACGATGCTGTCGTTGGCGGTCCACTTGACGAGCTTGTAGGCGCCGGACCCGGCCTCGTTGGTGCGCAGCCAGTCGTTGCCGAAGTCGTTGCCCTTCTGATGCGACATCAGCAGCTTCTGGTCGAGCACCGAAGCCGGCCAGGAACCCAGCACATTGAGCACGAAGGTCGGTGCGTATTTCTGATCGGTCGTGACGCTCACGGTCGTGTCGTCGACTTTCTTCACGCGCTGCAGCACGTTGTCTTTCGCCAGACCAATGCCCTGCAGCACCGCTGCCGGTCCTTTGTCGAGCAGCACGGTGCGCTGGATCGACCAGGCGACGTCGTCGGCCGTCAAAGGATTGCCCGAATGGAACTTGAGGCCCGGCCGGATCTTGAACGTGAAGGTGAGGCCGTCGGGGCTGACCGTCCACGATTGCGCGACGTCGCCGTTGAATTTCGACGGGTCGCGCAAGTCGACACGCACGAGGCGGTCGTAGGTATTCGCCACATATTCTTCCGGCACGAGCTCGTAGACTTCGCCTGGATCGAGCGTGGTGAATTCATCGAGCAGCGTGGCCATGACGAACATGTCTTTCGGCGTGGCCGCCTGAGCGGGACCGCCCGCCACCGACAGCGCCAGGGCGGACGCGACGGCGGCCACCGCCAACGCATTGCGCAAAACCAGTTTCATACTCGCTCCGTGAGGAATGTGAACAGCCAGGGAAGAGGGGCACTGCAAAGGCGAACGGCTTACATCAGGCGCAGCGGACCGCTCCCGCTGTTGTCGATCAGCGGCAACGCGCGCGAGCCCGGCAGCTCGTAGTGCCACCATTCGCTCTTGATGTGCGTGAAGCCGGCGCCATGCATCACGCCGAGCAGCAGCGTGCGATTGCGTTGCACGTGCTCGGGCAAGCCGGGATGGAAGTGCTCGGACTCGATCGTCATGGCGTCGAAGCCCGTGCCCATGTCGAGCTCCTCGCCGTTCGCAGCGACGAGCGTCAAGTCGAGCGCGGTGCCGCGGCTATGGTTCGAGCCGCGGCTGAGGTCGGCGACATAGGTCGGATCGGGCAGGAAATCCCACAGCACCTGCTGCGCTTGCGGCGGACGGTAGGCGTCGAAAATACGCAGCGTCGTGCCGATATTGCGCGCGAGTTGCACGGCCTGGCGCAGCGCCGCTTCGGCGGGTTCCAGCAGCAGGCAGTGCGCCGCCTTGTAGATCGGCTTGCCGGTGAGATTGCGCGGCGTGGCGTACACGAGGTCGATGTCGACGCCGTGCGTGGCCGGCGTAATTTCGATGAGTCGGTGGTCGTTCATGGCAGTGAAGTGAGGTTCAAAGATCGAACTGGTTGAGTTCGCCTTGCAGCTCGCGATTGCGGGCCACGCGCTCGTCGAGCGTCGGTCCGAGCCGCTCGACGATCGCGCTGATCAGCAGGTTGAAGAGGCAGGTGAGCGGGGCGAGCGAGTCCCAGAACTGGCCGACGTCGGTCTTGACCTGCAGAAGGTCGCCCGCAAAGTCTCTCGCCCACGGGCAATAGATATCGGTGACGAGCGCGAAGGGCAGGCCGCGGCGCGTGGCGGCCTCGCAATAGCGGCGCGCGATCATCGAGTAAGCGCGCGTGTCGGTGACGATCAGATACGGCGACGCGAACTCGGAGTTCAGCGAATCGACGTACGAACCCGACATGCCGTCGGAATAGAACACCCGCGGGCGGATGTATTCGAGGTAGCTATAGAACGCGTTGCTGATCCCGCGGGTCGACTGAATGCCGAGGATATAGACGGCGTCCGCGTTCGAAATGCGTTCGGCCACGTGCGCGAACATCGGCGCTTGCGCGAGTTGATAGACGTGCTGGATCGCCCCGATTTCGAGTTCGAGCGAACGGGCGAGGGCGGGATTGGGAGTGGGTGCGCCGGCCTGGGCTGCATCGCCTTGCTCGCTCGCCACGCGGCGGAATGCGTCGAGCCGGTCCGTGATCATCCACGGGCGCTCCTGCGTGCCGCGCAGTTCGCGTTTAAGATCGTCGAGATTCCGATAGCCGACGCTGCGCAGGAACCGGCCCACCGAGATGCCGCTGGTGCCCGCCTGCTGTGCGATCTGATCCGCGGTTTCGAGGCCCAGCCGGTCGAGATTGGCGAGCAGATAGCTGGCAATCCGCTTGGCGGTGGGCGTGAGTTCGGCGAAGCGGGCTTCGACGGTTCGGGCGAAAGCAGTCGGCATCGGGCGCTGATCTGGTTAGTAGCTTGTCATTTGGCCAAACAATGACACGTATCTAACAAAACCAATAAACTCAGCGCCAGCTTAAAAAAATTATCGACAAGTTTGTTCGATAGGATTTAGCTGAACAATGGCCGCTACGCGGCGGGTCTTGCCTGCGCCGCCGCCGGTTTCGTTCGCGAGAAGCGCCGCGCACCCGCCACGCACCCGACCACCACGACCGTCACGAGAATCATCGCGGGGGGCACCTCCTCGTGCAACAGCAAGCCGGCCAGCAATAGGCCGAAGAACGGTTGCAGCAACTGCAACTGCCCGACCCCCGCGATGCCGCCGAGCGCCAGTCCGCGATACCAGAACACGAAGCCGATCAGCATGCTGAAGAGCGACACATACGCGAGCCCCCACAGCGCCGCGTGGCTCACGCCTTCAAACGAGGCGGGCCGCGTCCACCAGGCAAGCGGCAGCATCAGCGGCAGCGACAGCACCAGCGCCCACGAAATCACCTGCCAGCCACCGAGGTGACGCGACAGCCGCGCGCCTTCGGCATAGCCCAGGCCGCAGACGATGATCGCCGCCAGCATCAGCGCATCGCCGATCGGCGACGCATCGAGGCCATGGCGCAACGCGAAGGCGACCACCGCGCCGCTGCCGAGCGCCGAGAACAGCCAGAACGCCGGCTGCGGGCGCTCGCCGCCGCGCAGCACGCCGAAGATCGCGGTGGAGAGCGGCAGGAGGCCGACGAACACCACGGCATGCGCGGCGTTCACGTGGCGCAGCGCAAGGGCGGTCAACAGCGGAAAGCCGACCACTACGCCGAGCGCGACCACGACGAGCGGGATGAGATCGCGCCGCGCGGGCCGCGCCTCGCGAAACACGAGCAGTAGCAGCAGTCCCAGCGTGCCTGCGATGGTCGCGCGGGCGACCGTGAGAAACACCGGATCGAGGCCTTGTACGGCGATGCGCGTGGCGGGCAGCGAGCCGCTGAATATCAACACGCCCACCATGCCGCTCACCCAGCCGTTCGTTGTCTTGTCCATCGAAAGAGTCCATGCACATTGAAATGGAACACCTAGCATCCGCTTTCGGGCTGCCAAGGGTAAGCTACGGATCAGTACAATTCACCCAAACTGTACCGAACAAGGAGCAGTACAGATGGCGGAAAGCGATAACAACCGGGCTGCCGCGGGCGCCCATACCGGCACGCGGGTCGGCACGGTGATGGACAGCTTGCGCGAGCGCATAGCGAGCCGTTCGCTGATGCCGGGCGCGCGCGTGCCGTCGATCCGCATGATGACCGAGACGCTCGGCGTGTCGAAGTCGACGGTAGTGGAAGGATACGACCGGCTGGTCGCGGAAGGCGTGATCGTGGCACGGCGCGGCTCCGGTTTTTTTGTCTCGGGCCATGCGCCGCCGCTCGCGCTTGCCGATCTCGGACCGCGCCTCGATCGCGAGGTCGATCCGCTGTGGCTCACGCGGCAGTCGCTGGAGGCGGGCGCGAAGGTGTTCGGCCGGGCTGCGGCTGGATGCCGCCGGCGTGGCTGCCGGAAGACGGCGTGCGCCGCGCGCTGCGCGCCGTGGCGCGCGACCGCCAGGCGCCGCTGGCCGAATACGCGAGTCCGCTGGGTCTGCCCGCGCTGCGTCAGCAACTCGCGTGGCGGCTCGCGCAACACGGTGTGGAGGCGCCACCCGAGCAGATCGTACTGACTGACGGCGGCACGCATGCGCTCGATCTGGTCTGCCGTTTTCTGCTCGAACCCGGCGACACGGTCCTGATCGACGATCCATGCTATTTCAACTTTCAGGCGCTGCTGCGCGCGCATCGCGCCCGCATCGTGGGGGTGCCTTATACCCCGTCCGGGCCCGATCTGGCGGCATTCGAGCGGGCGCTGATCGAGCATCGCCCGCGGCTCTACGTGACCAATTCCGCGGTTCACAATCCGACCGGCGCCACGCTCGCGCCGGCCATTGCGCACCGGCTGCTGAAACTGGCGGGCGAGCACGATCTGCTGATCGTCGAGGACGATATCTTCGCCGACTTCGAAGACGAGCCGGCGCCGCGACTCGCGGCGTTCGACGGTCTCGCGCGCGTGGTGTCGATCGGCAGCTTTTCGAAGACCTTGTCCGCGGCCGTGCGCTGCGGCTACATCGCGGCGCGCAGTGAATGGGTCGAACCGCTGATTGACC